>DAIRVI010000199.1:0-1525 GCA_036802885.1 Pyrinomonadaceae bacterium | reverse complement strand
AGGCGCGATGGTCGAGTACGCAGCCAACAATTCACTTGTCGAATATCAACATCTGCGTCCAAACGAATTGCTTGGATGGCGTGCTATCGAATGGGCGTGTGCCAATGGGTTTAAGAAGTTTAGTATGGGAGCGTCTCATCCTTTCTTAGCACGATACGGCGGGGAGCTTGTCGCGGCGCATCGTTACCAACTCGACCGTTCATTCCTAAAACGTCACGCGAACCGCGAACGCGTATCTCGTTTTGCAACTGAAACATATATGTCGCTTCCGGAACGGTGGCGCAAGCGTATAAAATCGGTTGCCGCAAGAGTATGACCACGGCCTCAGCAATGACGAAAGAGAGAGTCAAAACCGGGCCGCTCCGTGGGCGGGACATCCTGTGTTTTTCGCACGACTGGACCGGCGACCCACTGTCGAAAACACATCTGATGCGTGTGCTCGCCAAGGACAATCGCATCCTCTGGATCAACGCCATCGCCAACCGCATGCCGACGACCTCGACAAAGGACGTTTCGCGCATTTACAAAAAGCTCAGGAGCTTCGCCGAGCCAATTCGAGAGGTCGAGCCCAACATTTTTGTATTTAATCCGCTCGCATTTCCATCATACGGAAACAAATCGGTCCTCAAGGTAAATCAGAAATTTCTAGCCGGACAAGTGAAAAAGGCGATCCGGAAACTTGGCTTTGAGAACATCGTCAACATGGTTTTTAATCCCGCAGCCGGAATGATCGCAGGGCGTTTGGGCGAGAGCGAGTTGATCTATTATTGCGTTGACGAATACACGGCCTTCACGGGTGCGTCGAACGGATTAAAGGAAATCGAAGATTATTTATTCAAACGGGCAGATCTTGTTGTCGTGTCCGCCGAAAATCTGCTCGAAAAGAAAATGCATTTCAACCCAAATACGCATCTTATCCGACACGGCACTGACTGGCGGCACTTTCGAACGGCAATAGAACCGGAGCTCATGATTCCAGCTGACATTATCGATCTGCCGCGGCCGATCATAGGGTTTCACGGTCTGCTCGCCGACTGGGTCGATTATAAGTTGATCAGGAAAGTTGCCGAACATTTCAGGGACGGGTCTGTCGTCCTCATTGGCAAGATCGCCGTCGACGCCGAGCAAAAGGTGAAAATTCTCGGCGAGGTTCCAAATATTCACTTCCTCGGACGCAAACCTTACGCCGAGCTTCCTGCCTATTGCAAGGCGTTTGATGTTGCGTTAAATCCATTCGCGATCAATGAATTAACGCTTTCGGCAAATCCGCTAAAGGTCCGCGAATACCTTGCCGCCGGCTTACCGGTCGTCTCGACGGATATTCCTGAAGTTCGTGTGCTTGCCGATTGTCTCATCGGTGTTGATCACCACGACTTTATCCGGAAGGTCGAGGCTGCTCTTGAAAACCCAAAGCCGCGTGAAGCCGTCAGCGATGCCGTTGCTCACGAGAGTTGGGAGGCCAAGGTTGAAGAACTACGAGAGATCATTTCGACCCACCATCTCCGAGACTTTGGCGCCGGGCAGT
>DAIRVI010000198.1:0-1623 GCA_036802885.1 Pyrinomonadaceae bacterium | reverse complement strand
TTTGATCTGCGACATTACTTACGCAATGTCGACAAAGTTTTTGCCAGAGTGTTTAGCCGTTAGACCATTTGTCGGCCATATCGCCGATAACCGGCAGCTTATAGTCGCCGCCCTGATAGCCTTTGATCATTCCGAAGACCATTAGGCCTAAAAATCCAACAATCACGACGAAATAAAGAAGCGAAACCAAGACGCCGAGCATATTGGAACCGGTTGCCGCGACGAGTACGCCGCCGACGGCCACGACCGCGACAAGGGCAACGATATACGCGGCTGTCAATAACAAAGACTGAAAAGCATGAAACCGGACTGCTTTATTCGTCTTGTCGGTCACGATCACGATAATGCTGTAAATCAGGCTTATCGCGCAAACCGGTAAATAGCAGAGTAACGAACCAACGTTAGCGTCCAAACCTAAAGCGGTCTTTCCAGCTGGATTTTCCATAATCTTTTAGAGGTCTCCTTAAAGGGGTTTTGTTAGAAACTATTGCGAACCAAAATTCACGTGAAATCTAACACAAGACTTTGATAAATACAAGAAACTCAGTCACAATCTACAATTTATTTCGGAGCAGTAAATGAAAGCAATTGTACATGTGACGCTAAAGCCGAGCGTTCTCGACCCACAGGGCAAGGCGATCCATCACTCGGTCGAACTACTGGGCCACAAGAACATCGGCGATATCAGGCAAGGTAAATATTTCGAGATCGCTTTTGCGGACGGCACGTCGGCCATGGATGCTCAGGTCGCGGCCGAGCAGATCGCGAAAGATGTGCTGGCAAATCCAGTGATCGAGGACTACAGAGTCAAGACCAAAGAATAATGTTGAGTGGTGAGTGATGAGTTATCAGAGGGAAGGGGCTGATTTCTGACAACTCATCACTCATCACTCACCATTCACCACTATTTTATGAAGTTTGGAGTTGTAGTTTTCCCCGGTTCCAATTGCGATCACGACGCATATCACGTCGTGTCAAAACACGTCGGCCAGCCTGTCGATTTTGTCTGGCATCAGCAGACGGACCTCAGCGATTACGACGCGGTGATCGTCCCGGGCGGATTTTCTTATGGAGATTATCTGCGGGCCGGAGCACTGGCGAGATTTTCGCCGGTGATGAAAGCGATCAAGAAGTTCACCGCTGACGGCAAGTTTGTGTTTGGCATTTGCAACGGTTTTCAGATCCTTTGCGAAGCAGGCCTTCTGCCCGGAGCGTTGATGCGGAACGCAAATCTTCACTTCATTTGCCGGCACGTCAATCTAAAGCTCGAAAATCAGAACACGCCGTTTACGTCAGAGGTTGATCCGAACAAAGTGCTCTCAATTCCGATCGCACACGCCGAAGGGAATTACACTTGCGACGACGCTACCTTTCAATCTCTCGAAGAAAACGGCCAGATCGTCTTTCGATATTGCGATGAGAACGGTGAGATCACCGACGCTGCTAACCCGAACGGTGCCCGCTCAAACATTGCCGGTATTTGCAACCAGAATCGCAACGTCCTCGGGATGATGCCGCACCCGGAGCGTGCCTGCGAGGAACTGCTCGGCTCGAACGACGGCCGCGACATTTTTCGTTCACTCGCCAAAGCGGTCGCTTTGGTCGAGGCCGCTGCCTAATTTG
>DAIRVI010000197.1:0-1793 GCA_036802885.1 Pyrinomonadaceae bacterium | reverse complement strand
GCCGAGCGTTTTTTCAACGATCAATGACGTTAACGTCTCACTTATCTCGCACGGAGCTTCGAGCGTGAATCTAACGTTTGTGGTGAAGGAAGAATATGTTACAGATGTGATAAAGAGGTTGCATAAGGAGTTTTTCTAGAAAACAACAAATGATAACTAAAGAAATTGCCCAAACAATAAAGCATCAATCTCTGCGAGCGATCGAGGAATTGAGCGAGATGCTTTTTAAGATTCAGGGAGCTTGTCCCCAAGAAGACTTTAATGGTATTAGACGAGGAGTCGGAAGTAGCATTATTGAAATCCAAACTGAACTGCTAGATCCAATTTACCGGGTATATCCTGAAATGGATCATCTAAAATGAACTTATTTGAACTTACAAAATCTCTGATGTCGATCCCGTCTGTTTCGGGCAGCGAAGAAGCGGTTGGTTTCTGGCTTCGTGACTATCTCGAATCGCTTGGCTGGACTGTCGAACTTCAAAAGGCTAGCGAGAATCAGAACAATGTCATCGCATGGCTAAACGACACGCCGAGGGTTTGGTTTTCAACGCATATTGACACCGTGCCGCCTTTTATTCCGCCGACCGACGACGACGAAAAAATCTATGGCCGCGGCTCGTGTGATGCAAAAGGGATAATCGCCGCGCAGATAACAGCGGCTGAGAAATTACGAAACGAAGGCGTTGAGGACATCGGTCTGCTTTATACGGTCGAGGAAGAGCGCTCGTCGGAGGGCGCAAGGGCAGCGAACAAGCATCCGCTCGCGGCAAAATGTGAATACATGATAAACGGCGAGCCGACCGACAATGACCTCGCTATCGGCTCGAAAGGCTCGTTCCGCCTGAAGATAAAGACCACGGGCAAAGCGGCACATTCCGCATATCCCGAGATCGGTGATTCGGCGATAGAAAAGCTGCTCGACATTCTCGAAGATGTCCGCCATACGAAATTTCCGAGCGACGATTTTTTTGGCGAAACGACCGTCAATATCGGCACGATCGAAGGCGGGGCTGCATTGAATGTCATTCCGCCGACTGCAGAAGCTGGCTTGCTAATACGACTGACGACACTACGACAACCTATCGAAGACGCTTTGCGAAGCGTCGTCCGTGATCGCGGCGAGATAGAAGTTCTGTCGTGCAGCGAGCCGGTAAAAATGATCGCCGTCGAAGGCTTTAAACAAAAGGTCGTACGCTTTACGACCGATATTCCTTATCTAACAAACTGGGGCCAACCGCTGCTGCTCGGCCCCGGCTCGATCCTCGTCGCGCACACAAAGGATGAGTTTGTATTGAAGAAAGACCTGGAAGAGGCAGTTGGGTTGTATGTTGATTTAGTTAAAAAACTTCTCACCACAAAGACACAAAGCACACAAAGTTAAAATATAGGTTTTCTTTGTGCTCTTAGTGCCTTTGTGGTGAAATTGCCTTATGAAGATAGCACTTATCGGTTACGGAGCGATGGGCAAGCTCATCGAGCGGTTGGCCGTTGAAAAAGGACACGAGATCGCGGTCGTCGTGGATGACGCGGACGCCGGGCTGACGGCGGCGGAGTTGGCTGAAAAGCTGCGGGGCGTAGATGCGGCGATAGATTTCACGGTTGCGGACGCCGCGCGGCGAAACGTTGAGGCTTGCGTGACGGCAGGCGTTCCGCTGGTCGAGGGTACGACCGGATGGTACGGCCAACGAGCTGAGATCGAGAGCGTTGTGAAAGATGGAAACGGAGCATTTGTATTCGGTGCGAATTTCTCGATCGGCGTAAATCTCTTTTACCGCATCGCTGATTTTGCTGCC
>DAIRVI010000196.1:0-1874 GCA_036802885.1 Pyrinomonadaceae bacterium | reverse complement strand
AATTAGCGGTATTATGAAAACCAGATCAGACGTTTTAGACAAGACGGCCTGATAAACAGTTAGGGTCGAAGGAAATAAGTTATGAATTTTGGCACAACAGAAATCATTTTGATCGTCGCGGTTTTGTTTTTGCTCTTCGGTGCTACGCGTCTGCCGCAACTGGCAAAATCGCTCGGACAATCTCGAAAAGCCTTTAAGGACGGCCTGCGCGAGGCTGAGGAAGAGGAAAAGGCCGAGCAGCAAAAACTTGCCAGCCCGGCGGCACCACAGGTTTCGGCCGTTAGCGATGAAGCGCTTGAGGATGAACTCCGCCGTCGAGCCGAAGCAAAGGTTGAGAATTAAATAGATTTGATCAAATGTAAATAGTCAGATTTCATTACGCTTTTTCACTGGTGAGGAGTGTTGCCTTTAGCGTAAATATGAACGGGAGCGTGCCATCTTCGACATCAATCAGCCGGGCGAGTTCCTTTGTAACTCGCTCTTTTTCATCTTCGACAAGAGTTTCGAGCCAGACCGGCATTAAAAAATCTGCAACGAGCGGTGATTCGATAAACTCAGTTCCACTCTCGAATTCAAAAAGCTCGGTCGCCATTTGAGTATTGATGTTTACAAGCCCTGACCGCTTTGCCAGTTCCTCAATGCGTGAGACGGTCGGAAGCTCGGCGATCAAATTTTCGATGGCCGTGCCAAACTCTGTCAGACCGACGTCAAACAGCGCTTCCCACATCAGTGAAAAAACTTCGCCAAAACTGCCGGCGGACGGCATAAATATCGCGGCGTCGCCACCTGTCCGCGCGACACGGACTGTGTTTTCGATAAACGATTCAAGATCACCGGGCCTTACAAAACTTGCATCTGCCAAAACCGCGTCAAATGCCTCGTCCTCAAATCTTGCACACGAAAAATTGACCTCGGACCCAACCGCGGCGGCCTTGTCTCGTGCGATCGGCACCATATCGTCGTTTTCGCACTGTGCGAAAATATCCGTTTTTTCGCCAAATCTCTCGTGAATTGCCAGAGCGTGACCGCCGGTACCGGCATTGATGTAGAGCATATTTTCCGAATCGCGCAGATCCATATGCTTGTCAACGAGGTCGGTAAATCGCCGCGTCCAGTCGTCCTGAATGTACAGATCACGCAGGAATGCGAGTTCTTTTTGAGTTTTCTTCACAGTTTTATTTAATCGCAAGATACGCGAATCGTAAACCGGGCTAATCGTAAAGTGCGGGTTGTTTGGATTACAAATTTACGATTTACTATTTTATAAATTGTATGACCAAACACGTTAAAGATCTCTTTGACCTTACTGGCCGGACCGCGATCGTCACCGGCGGTTCGCGCGGTATCGGTAAGGAAATGGCGGAGGCGCTTGCCGAAGCAGGCGCAAATCTGATGCTTTGTGCGCGCCGCGCGGAGTGGCTTGATGAAACCGTTAGAGAGTTTCAAGAGAAAGGGTTTACGGTCTCAGGTGTTGTCTGTGATGTTGCGAAACCTGATGAGGTGCACTCAGTCGTCGATCAATCGTTATCAAAATTCGGCTCGGTGGATATTCTGATCAATAACGCAGGAACGTCGTGGGGAGCGATGCCCGAAGACATGCCGCTCGACCAATGGCAAAAGGTGATCGATGTTAATCTGACCGGCTGCTTTCTGTTCGCCCAAGCTGCGGGCCGCGAAATGCTCAAGCAAAAAAGCGGCTCGATAATAAATATCGCGTCGATCGCCGGGCTGACATCCTCGGCAAACGGTCCGTTTTACGCGGGTTATGTCGCCAGCAAGGCGGGGCTTATCGGCCTGACGCGTGAGCTTGCCGCAAGCTGGGGACGTAAGGGGATCAGGGTGAATGCGATCGCGCCCGGATTCTTCCACTCTCG
>DAIRVI010000195.1:0-1966 GCA_036802885.1 Pyrinomonadaceae bacterium | reverse complement strand
ATAGAAACCGAATCATAAGCGGACTTAGCTTGGGCGTTTTGATAGTTGAGGCATCGGAAAGGAGCGGGTCGTTGATTACGGCCCGTCTCGCCGCCGAGCAGAATCGAGAAGTTATGGCCGTGCCGGGTAATATCACGTCCGGAAACTCGTTCGGGACGAATTACCTTATTAAGAGCGGTGCAAAACTGGTGCAGCAGTGGCAGGATGTCGTCGCCGAACTGCCGAGCGAGATATCGGCTGCGATCCTGCCGCCAAAGATCGACAAAGGCGCACCCGATGTAACAAGACGCCAACCAGATCTTATTCCCGCGGATATGTCGGTAAATGAGCGAAGCGTTTGGGCATTGCTCGCGGCGGACGAATCGACGCATATCGATCATTTGCTCGAATCGAGCGGGCTCTCATTTGGCGATCTCAATTCTGTGCTTGTCGCCCTCGATATCCGCGATCTGATACGCGTTTTGCCGGGGAAACACTATGCCCGGCGGATGTAGAATCGCCGGTTCTTAACATTGGGAATTTTTTCGATAAGGTACAGCACCGCGTTGACAGACCCGCGAACAAGGTGCTAGAAGTCTAATACGTCAGCACAAAAGGATGTGTCTGACGTATTTTTTTCCCGCACTGAAATATGTCGAAGAATTTGTTAATAGTAGAAAGCCCGGCAAAAGCAAAGACAATTGAAAAGATCCTTGGAGAGGATTTTCAGGTTAATAGCTGCTATGGCCATATCCGCGATCTTGAAAAAGCCAGCATGGGTATCGACATCGAGAACGATTTTGAACCCCGTTATATCGTTCCCGACGAAAAGAAAAAGGTCGTTAGCGAACTGAGATCATTGGCAAAAAAGTCAGACGAAGTATGGCTCGCAACGGACGAAGATCGTGAGGGAGAAGCTATAAGCTGGCATTTGTGCGAAGTGCTGGGCCTGGACCCGATAACGACCAAACGGATCGTTTTTCACGAGATCACCAAACCTGCTATCGAAGCGGCAGTAAAGAATCCACGCACGGTGAATATGAACCTGGTGATGGCGCAGCAGGCGCGTCGGGTGCTGGATCGCATAGTCGGGTTTGAATTAAGCCCTGTGCTTTGGCGAAAGATCAGTACGAGCAATAAAAACCTGAGCGCCGGCCGTGTGCAGAGTGTCGCGGTTAGGCTGATCGCCGACCGGGAACGCGAGATCAATGCATTTCAGCAGGAAAGTCATTTCAAGATCGAAGGCCTATTTTTTGCCGATGATATCACTGGAAAGCAGGTAACATTCAAGGCCGAAGGCAGAAAACAGAACAGTGCGGAAGATGCGGAAACATTTTTAAAGGGATGTATCGGAGCTGACTATAAAGTGACGGATGTACGCGTGAAACCTGGTAAACGCACTCCGGCTCCGCCCTTTACCACCTCAACACTGCAGCAGGAAGCATCAAGAAAACTTGGTTACGGCGTGGCAAGGACCATGCAGATCGCCCAAAAGCTCTATGAAAACGGCCACATTACCTACATGCGAACGGATAGCGTGAGCCTGAGCGCTACAGCTCTCGCGGAAATTACGCAGACGGTGAGCAGCCTCTACGGTGATAGATACCAACAGTTCCGTAAATTCAAAAATAAAAACGAGTCCGCACAAGAAGCTCACGAGGCCATCCGCCCAACCTACACCAGTAAGACAACCATTAATGATCCGGAATGGCAACGGTTGTACGAGCTGATCTGGAAGCGAACCATGGCCTCTCAGATGGCCGATGCTGAGCTGGAAAAGACTACGGTCAAAATAGAAATTTCCACAAACAAAGACGAATTAACGGCTTCCGGAGAAGTGTTGAAATTCGACGGATTTCTGAAGGTTTATCAGGAAGATAAAGATGAAGACGAAGCGGAGGAATCAGCAGAAGGTCTGTTGCCGCCGATGACAGTGGGGCAATCATTGCCGCTGTCCGAACTCAGGGCAACCGAACGGTTCAGCCGT
>DAIRVI010000194.1:0-1975 GCA_036802885.1 Pyrinomonadaceae bacterium | reverse complement strand
ATGCGTGGCGGCCTTCGTGGACAAACGTCCCTTCGCAGCCGCGTTGCCCGCCGGTCTCGATGGTCTCCTCGGCAATGGCAATGTAAATCTCGCCGAGAGCGTCGCGCAGACTGAGGCGCTCTGTCGCAAGCTTGTAGTTGGTTTTGACCGCATTTATCACGCCTGTAATGCCGGACGCATTTATCTTTTTGACAGGTTCGACGCGGATTAGCAATTTGGAGTCGAGAATCTTAGTCATCACCTCGCGATGTGAGTCATTACCTTTTTCGATGATCGTCGAAAACGCGTCCTCGACCGACTGACGGTATTTTTTGTCGATGCCACGCTCAAATTTCATAAGTATGTTCTACCGCAGAGACGGGGGAGACGAAGAGTGCGAAAGGAAATTTAACCACAGATAAACTCAGATGGACGCGGATAATTTCTAACTATGACAAATCGGTGTTTATCTGCGTTCATCTGTGGTTAATAATCTCTGCGTCTCTGCGTCTCAGCGGTCATTTCACCTTTCCAAAGCCGCACCAGCTGTTTTCATTATGCCATGTGATTTCGACGTCGCCAGCGCCAATCTCGCGCCACCAGCCTGCAAAATCGTCCTTTGAAATATAAGATGCGGTCGGCGCGACCAAGTGATCGAATACGATATTGTGCTGTTCGCGCCAGCCGAACGTGCCGAGGTGGTTGAGGTATTCGTTGTAAAAAAGTTTGTTGGCGAGCGGTTTCGAAAGGGCGTTTATCGGGCGATATACCAGCTTTGTCGAAAGGAAAACGCCCAGCGTCGGCAGTTTTGAGAGCTGGTATAGCACCGGCTGCGAAATCTGCGATGTAAACCGCTCGCGCACCGGATCGACGTATTTCGTGATCCACTCGTTATTCTCCGCACCGTAAACCCAAGCCGAGATGTGTCCGCCATTTTTCACTTTTCCGGCTAAGGACACAAACGCGGCTTTCGGGTCTGGCGTGTGATGCAAAACGCCGACGCTGAATGCGTAATCGAACACTTTCTTTAGCGGCAGTTTGAAGATATCGCACTGCACGATATGCGCGTTCGGCAGGTCGCGTGTTAGCGCGAATGCCGATTCGACACCGTCACCGAGGTCAATGCCGACGACCTCTTTCGCTCCCCACTCGGCGGCGAGTTTTGTATGCCGGCCCTTGCCGCAGCCGCCTTCGAGTACGATTTTATCCTTGAAAAAAACAGGTTTTACGGGCTGCAGCCAGCCGAGAAATTGATCGTTATACTTCGGATCTTCCTGCGTAAAATTTGTCCACTGCCAGCCAAAATTCTCCGCCGTCGCCGCTTTGTCTTCTTCGATTTTGCCGAGATCGACAAAACGCGGCACACCGCGCACAACCTTGTATTCACGGTCGCACTTTTTGCACGTCAACACGCCTTCGATGATCTCTTTGCCGTCATACTGCGAAGCGTACGCCAGCAAAATATCACCGCCGCAGACCGGACATGCCAATAGGTCTAGTAGTTTCTCTTTCATCAGATTTTTAGCCACGAATAAACACGAAAGAACACGAAAATAAATTCAAGTTTGTTCGTGAGGTTTCGTGTTTGTTCGTGGCTAATTCATCTTCTTCTTAAATTCCTCGTATTCGGCGAACGGAAACGGCTGTCGCCAATTGAATTCGAACTCGTCAGTGTCGCGATCCGCGTAAAGCTGTTCAAAGGTCGCCGCAAAGGCCGTGCAGACGTCCCGCACCGTACCATGGTGCGAAAACACCAATTCCCGCTCTTCGGAATCGCGCTCGTCAGTCGGATATTGATAGATCTCGATCGTTACATTCTCGCCGTTGCGAACGAAGCGAAAATCAAACTCCTCAGGATCGCGGTTCCATTTGAGCAAATATTCGTTTTTGGGCGAATGAGCGTCCATCAACGCCGTAAGTATGCGCAGCAATTCCGGTAATGCGAATTCGTGCGGGGCGTGAGCCGTCGTCGAATGAAATTCCGACGTGCCGTCGT
>DAIRVI010000193.1:0-2012 GCA_036802885.1 Pyrinomonadaceae bacterium | reverse complement strand
GTGTTGAAAAAGCGGGCGATCTGATCAGCGAGATCGGAACGTGGCTCGACGAACCGCTTTCCGACGGGTCACTTATACCTACTTATCTGCTCGCGCGTTTTGTACGAAAGCACGTCACAGTCGCCCTCGGCGGTGACGGAGGCGACGAAATATTTGCCGGCTATCCGATGTATTTTGGACATAAAATGGCGGGTGCATATGGAGCGATCCCTCAGTTTTTGCGGTCGGGGCTGATCGAACCGATCGTCCGGTGGCTTCCGGTTTCGAACAAGAATCTTTCGTTTGACTACAAAGCAAAGCGGTTCGTTAAGTCAGCGAAATATGAAACTATCACCCGTCATCATTCATGGTTCGCTTCGTTTTCTATCGACGAGCAAATGCCGCTGCTGACGGAATCGGTCCTTTCCCAAACATCGGGTGATATTTATTCCGGGCCGCGAAACCTGCTTGATATTTGCGACGCAAGGGACGAGATAGAGCGTATGCAGTACCTCGACATGAATTTCTACATGGCAGAGGACATTTTGACCAAGGTTGACCGTGCATCGATGGCCGTTTCACTGGAAACACGTGCTCCGTTTCTCGATCCGCGAATTGGCCAGTTTGCAGCTTCTTTACCGCTTGATTACAAACTGCGAGGAAATAAGGGTAAGTACATTCTCAAAAAGTCGGTCGAAGGATTGCTTCCGAAGTCTATCCTGACGAGATCGAAGAAAGGATTTGGCATTCCCATCGCCGCTTGGCTAAAAGGACGTCTAAATCCGCTGATGCACGACCTGCTCGCACCCGACAGATTGAAAGATCAGGGATTGTTTGAATCTGATCATGTCCAAACGCTTATCGCGGAGCACGAAAAAGGCATTGCGAGCCATCATAAACAGCTCTGGACGCTGTTAGTCTTTCAGCTTTGGCACAGCAATTTTCTCAATCGCTGACGGCCGACATCATGGTGCTCGGCCAGAGATTCAGCTATCATCAAATCTATGGCAAACCTCTATCCTGAAATTGAGCCGTTCGACTCGGGAATGCTAGCCGTGTCGGCTCTCCACACGATCTATTACGAGCGGGCAGGCAATCCAAACGGAATTCCGGTCGTTTTCCTTCACGGCGGCCCCGGCGGCGGTCTGATACCGATGTACCGGCAGTTTTTCGATCCGGCCCGTTATCACGTAATACTTTTTGACCAGCGCGGTTCGGGCAAATCGACGCCGCACACCGAATTGCGTGAGAACACTACCTGGGATTTGATTGACGACATGGAGGCTCTGCGGGCAAAATTCGGCATAGAAAAATGGTACGTTTTCGGTGGTTCGTGGGGAAGTACTTTGAGCCTCGCTTACGCAGAGACGCATCCCGATCGCTGTATGGGCTTAATACTTCGTGGTATTTTCCTCACCAGAAAAAAGGAACTTGAGTGGTTTTATCAGTATGGTGCATCCGAGATATTTCCAGATTATTGGGAACGTTACCGCGACGAGATCCCTGAGGCTGAGCGGGGCGACTTTATTAAGGCCTATCACAAACGCCTGACAAGCGATGACGAGGATGTCCGGCTGTCGGCCGCCCGTGCGTGGAGTGTTTGGGAAGGTTCAACGTCAAAGCTGTTTCCGAACAAGGAGTTGATGGAACACTGGGAAGGCGAACGCGAGGCCCTGAGTCTCGCCTGCATTGAGTGTCATTATTTTGTGAACAACTCTTTCTTCCCAACTGAGAATTATCTGATCGAAAATGTTGGCAAGATCGGTCATATTCCGACCGTGATAGTGCAGGGTCGTTACGATGTCGTTTGCCCGATCACGTCGGCCTGGGAACTTCACAAAGCGATGCCTTCGGCCGAACTGATCGTCGTCGCGGACGCGGGACATTCGGTTTCGGAACCGGGAATCACGTCGGCGTTGGTCGATGCGATGGAACGATTTAAGGCAAAACACTAATTAATGTGTGTGAAACTTATCGTAATTAGCGGTATTATGAAAACCAGATCAGACGTTTTAGACAAGACGGCCTGATAA
>DAIRVI010000192.1:0-2035 GCA_036802885.1 Pyrinomonadaceae bacterium | reverse complement strand
TCGAAGCAACGATCGCCAGCGTCGACAGATACTCTGCGTAAGACTCACGCTGAATGACCTGCGTCGAAACTCGCGCGGCATCGAGGCCGAGCCGTTTGCAAACGCGCTCCTCGACATCCGGCGAAAGGTGAGCAAACGAGCCAACAGCGCCGCTGATCTTACCTTTTGAAACCGCTTGCTTAGCTGCTTCGAGTCGCGCCCGATTGTTCTTCGCGTCCTCGTACCACAACGCCCACGTTAGCCCAAACGATGTAGGCTCGGCGTGAATTCCGTGCGTGCGGCCGATCTGCGGCGTGTCCTTAAACTCAAACGCGCGCCTTTTGAGCACCTCCATCAAAGCGTCAATTTTTGCAAGCAAAATGTCGCACGACTCTTTAAGCAGCAACGCGTTCGCCGTATCGACAACGTCGCTCGACGTCAGCCCGTAATGAACAAACCGCGACGCCGGGCCGATATTTTCGGCAAGATTCGTCGTAAACGCGATCACGTCGTGATCGGTTGTTTTTTCGATCTCGTTAATGCGCGTCACGGTAAACGCAGCTTTGGCTTTGATCTCAGCAAGCGCGTCAGCCGGAATCGTGCCGTCCTCGGCGTGGACTTCGCAGACCGCAATCTCGACATCGAGCCACTTTTGAAACTTGTTCTCCAGCGACCAAACCGCGCCCATCTCAGGTAATGTGTATCGTTCGATCATCCTTTAAGTTTGGCCTTGTTACCGAATGCCCGCTGCACAATTATCCTAAATATTCCGAGTTGTTCCTCATTATTAAAAAACCGTTTTGGTAAAGGTAGCATCCTATCGTGTGCCATAAGAATAAAATCCGACTTAGTTTCAAGAACTTTGCGATAAGTAGACCAAGCAACACTTGCTTGTCCTTCTCGGTCGGGCTCCGACATGCCTTGTGAGGTGAACACAATCCTCGCCGGCTCCTTAATTATTTGGTCAACCGACTCTCTAGCAGACGGAAAGACGGCGTATAGAGTCAGCGCGGCCGCGACAATCGGGAACAAAACTCCTATAATACTCATGAGTTCCCCAGTAATGATCGGTCCCAGAAGGAACAATCCCCCAAGTAACAACATAAATCCATAAAACATCCAGTATTTGTACAAATACCACCAAAAATAGCCGCGAACAAAAGCTCGATATTCAGGCATATAGACAATCTCTACCTCCAGCGATGCCATATCAAAACTCACGTTGCTAAATAATTCCTTTATCTATCAATAATTCCGCATTCAAGATCGCAGAACCCGCGGCGCCGCGCACCGTGTTGTGCGACAGTGCGACGAAGCGATAATCATAAATATTGTCGGGGAAAACACGTCCGACGGTGATCGTCATGCCGTTGCCGTTGTCACGGTCTAGCCTCGGCTGCGGCCGCGAAGGCTCGTCCGTAACATCGATAAAACGCTTTGGCGACGAGTGCAGATCGAGCGACGGAAATGTTCGCATGGCATCGACCACCTCTTCGAGCGTCGTGGTTTTTCTTAAATTCACGCGAACCGACGCCATGTGGCCGTCGACGACGTTCACGCGAAAGCACTGCGCCGATACCGTAAAATCAGCTTTTTGAATGCCGCTCTCCGTAAACACGCCGAGTATTTTCTGTGCCTCGGTCTCGACCTTCGGCTCTTCGCCGGCGATGTACGGAAATACATTGTCGGTGATGTCGAGCGACGCTACACCAGGATAGCCCGCACCTGAGATCGCCTGCAGAGTCGTGACGATCACCGATTCGATACCGAATTTGCGATGCAGAGCCGCAAGCGGCGGGGCGAAGCTAATCACTGAACAATTTGGATTTGTGACTATAAAGCCCTTGGTAAATCCGCGATTCTGACGCTGTTTTTCGATCAGGCCAAGATGATCGCTATTGATCTCCGCAATTAATAGCGGCACGTCTTCGTCCATGCGATAGCTCGATGAATTGCTAATGACCGGATAACCCGCGCGTGCAAACGCCTCTTCGGTCTCGCGTGCGACCGACGACGGTAAGCTCGAAAAAACTATGTCGCAATCGAGCGGCGGCTC
>DAIRVI010000191.1:0-2044 GCA_036802885.1 Pyrinomonadaceae bacterium | reverse complement strand
GCGTTCCTTTCTCGACAGTGACCGTTATGGACGATGCCGCCGGCAAAGCATTTTCCGTCAAACCGTCTGAATTAATCGCTCGAAACGCGATCCAACGCCGCGGTTGAGCCTGCTTCGCGTAGTACGAAATGCTGCCGTCGCCGTCGATCTCGGCTTGCGTCGCAAGTCTGATCGGAAGTTTTTTGCCCTGGCCTGTCACTGAGATTGTCTTCAGAACAGCTTCAGCGTTGATCTCCTGATCGAAAGAAATAAACATCAGAGCGTCGCGCCGAGTGATCTGATTTTGTGGAATCATCGTCTCGACCTTCGGCGGCGGAGTCGTAAATGTCCAAACGACATCCTTAGCCAGAGTTTGACCCGTTGCGGATCTTGTTCCGGCAGGAACCCGCGCGGTAAATTTCGTCGCCATCGGAAAACGCTTTGTCGTGTCAAACATCAGCGTCTTCGTCCCGAGCCAGCGCCAGCGGCCCTCAACCTGCGGCGACAGCTCAACGGGAGCGTATTTAGCGGTTTCTTCTTGCGAGGTTACGGCAACCATCGGCTGCGAAAACGTCACGCTCAGGTCCGGAGCAAGCGGGATCTCGCCCTCTGGCGAGTAGCGAATCACTTGCAAGGTCTGACCAGATGTGTCGACCTTTGGTGTGCCGCGCATTTCGTCGGATGGGAATTTCACCGGTATTTTGTTACCTGTTTTTGGCGCAGGCAGCGTTCCGATCCGCTTGGCAAAATCGGTCTTGTCATCCGTCGCCGCCGTGATCTCCGGGATCCGCTTCAAAAGGTTGTTTGCGTCTCCTTCCGAGAGCGGATCGGTCGATGGCAGTTGCTGCTTTACGCGCGCTTCGGCACCCTCGACGCCTTCGCTCAGCCGAAATTTCAATCCGTCGGGCGTATCTTTCATCTTTTGTTCCATCGCCTTTCCAATAACCTGGCCGTTTGCGATCAAGCTCGCGGGTGCGATATATCCCAGATAAATGGCAATCAATAGCATCCATGAAATTAGTTTTTTCATTTTGATAGTCTTCCTTAAAGTCGTTTAGCGGCCAAAATAACACCGCTCATAGCTAAATCTGGAACGCTCGCGAATTAAATTTCTTGCGTGTAACTAAAAATCCGTTAGTATCGCAAGCCCGGTTTCGCCGCCACCCGCCGTGATGTTTACCAGTGAACCTGCCGCGAGCCTCACCATTCCACCCTCGACCGTTCCGTGAAATAGGTAAGGATCAAAATCGACTGTCAGCGACTCGATCCTCGCCTCGCCCTCGCCATAAACTGGAATATCCGTTTTCTCGACCTCAACGCGTTCCTGCACAATATACTGTCCCGCAAGCGCGTTCTGTATAGCGTCATACCATTCCGATTCGGAACACTCCCAACCGAATTTGATGCCGGTTCCGCCGTAATCGTCATTTGGCTTTATGACAAATCGCTGCCTTTCACGCCGTATGAATTCGATAAGATCGACGTCTTCGCCATCGCAGGCTGTTTCGCCGACTTCCACCACCCGCGTCCACGGCACGTGACGACGGATCGTTTCGAGTTCCCCCGCAGTGAAAAGCCTTTGATACCGTTCATCGGTCAAGATCGCAAAGATGGCCTTTTTATGCGGTATTTTTGAGCGGAACGAATTTGCCATACACACCGCGCCGTCGACGCAAGCCCGGTACAACGGATGCGATTCGTCATATCGCTCCAGAAATTCGTGTATGATCACCCGTTTGAAGAACACGTCGATCTCAAATTCCCCGACCCTCAGCTTGCGGCCGTCATATTCGAGGTCGCCGGGATCGGAGATGACCGTCGCGTAACCATTAGCCTCAAAGCTCTCTTGCAGGATCTCAAACTCAGCGGTTGTCGAAACGCCGGCCCAATCAACGATCGCAATATTCGGTTTCGGCTTTTCCCCACCAAATTCACGGTAGGCCCTGTCAAGGCTCTCGATCAGCCGGACGTGTGGCTGGGGATAAAAATGGCGGTTCGCCCTTAGAAACCTCTCAACGGCGGGCACGTGAGTAAATAACTTCTCAAGAGCCGGCTGATCACCGAT
>DAIRVI010000190.1:0-2311 GCA_036802885.1 Pyrinomonadaceae bacterium | reverse complement strand
AGCATCTCGACGACACGGTATACGGTGGCGACTTTCTCGCAAACCAGCCGCCGGTCAGACGTATGACTGATATGGCGCCGGAGATCATCTATCTTTTTGATCGAATGGGCGTGCCTTTTTCGCGAACGAAAGAGGGTTTGATGGATTTTCGCCGGTTTGGCGGAACTCTTCACCACCGCACTGCTTTTGCCGGTGCGTCCACGGGCCAGCAGCTTTTATACTCACTTGACGAACAGGTTCGTCGCTGGGAAACCGAAAAGAAAGTGACGAAATGGGAAGGCTGGGAGATGCTCTCTCTTGTGCTGGACGACCATCAGGTTTGCCGTGGGTTGATCGCGATGAACCTGCAAACCCTTGAGCTTAGATCGTTTGCGGCCGATGCCGTGATAATGGCGACCGGCGGCCCGGGGCTCGTATTTGGCAAGTCGACTAATTCCCAAACATGTACCGGAAGTGCGGCCTCGATCTGCTATCAGCAAGGTGCGAGGTATGCCAACGGGGAATTTATCCAGGTTCACCCAACGTCCATTCCCGGCGAGGACAAACTTCGCCTAATGTCTGAGTCTGCTCGTGGTGAGGGCGGCCGCGTCTGGGTTCCTCGTGATCCGATGGACGCACGCAAGCCGAGGGAAATTCCAGATGCCGAGCGCAGCTATTTTCTCGAAGAAAAATATCCCGCATACGGCAATCTCGTGCCGCGTGACATCGCGACCCGCGAGATATTTCAAGTCTGCCTTGAGGGCAACGGCGTTGGCGGCGAGAATCAGGTCTATCTTGATCTGACGCACATTCCGGCCGAAGTATTGACCGAAAAGCTAGGAGCGATACTCGAGATCTACGAGATGTTCGTCGGCGACGACCCGCGATACGTCCCGATGCGAATTTTTCCGGGCGTTCATTACTCGATGGGCGGTCTTTGGGTAGATTTTGAGCAGCGAACCAACGTTCCGGGGCTTTTTGCTGCTGGCGAATGCGATTACTCTATTCACGGTGCCAACCGTCTGGGTGCAAACTCTTTGCTGTCATGTGTTTACGGCGGATTTGTCGCGGCACCATCGGCGATCGAATTTGCCAAGAACGTCGAACGCGGTTCGTCCGAATCGAATGGCGTTCACGAGGCCGAACTTAATCGCCAGCTGGCGATCAACGATTCGATCATCAAGAGCGAAGGAGGCGAAAATCAGTACAAGCTGCACGAAGAACTCGGCAAAGTGATGACGGAGAACGTCACCGTAGTTCGCTACAATGACCGTTTGCAGGCAACGGACGATAAGATCCGCGAGTTGCAGGAGCGGTTCAAGAATATCTCTATTAACGATTCAAACCTCTGGGCGACCCAGGCTGTTCCGCACGCACGGCAGTTCGCAAATATGCTCGAGCTTGCCCGTGTCATCACTCTCGGTGCATTGAATCGCAACGAGTCACGCGGCGCTCATTACAAACCCGACTTTCCAGAACGTGACGACGAAAACTTTATGAAAACAACGATCGCCGAGTACTCAGCCGAGGCGCCCGTTTTCAGTTATGAGGCGATTGACGTTTCACTGGTCGAGCCGCGAAAGAGGGATTATTCATCGGGGAAGAAGGGCTGATGACAAACAACGCACATATCGAGAAAAAGCGACTTGACGATCCGCCGGTGACGATCAAATTCAAGATCCAGCGGCGGGAGAAGGAAGGCGCGGCCACGTATTCGGAAACGTTCGAACTGCAATACCGCCGCAATCTTAATGTCATCTCGGCGCTAATGGAGATCCGAAAAAATCCTGTCACCATCGAGGGCAAACAGACCACGCCGCCGGTGTGGGATATGTCGTGTCTCGAACAAGTTTGCGGTATCTGCACGATGGTCATCAATGGCAAAGTGCGTCAGTCGTGCTCCGCATTGATCGACGATCTGCTGCTCGCGACGGGCGGCGACACGGTGACGCTTGCGCCAATGTCTAAGTTTCCTAATGTGCGTGATCTCAAGGTTGACCGCTCGAAAATGTTCGATCATCTTAAGCAGGTTAACGCCTGGATCGAGCTCGACGGCACATACGACCTCGGCCCCGGCCCGCATATTCCCAACGAAACGGCACAGGAACGGTACGACCTTTCACGCTGTATGACGTGCGGATGTTGTCTCGAAGCTTGCCCGCAATACGGCGACGACAATTACATCGGCCCGCAAGCCATCGCCCAAGCGAGATTGTTCAATATGCATCCGACGGGCGCGATCACCAAGGAAGAACGACTTAATGGCCTTCTCGGCGAGGACGGCATTACCAATTGCGGCAACGCGCAGAACTGTGTCAAAGTCTGCCCGATG
>DAIRVI010000189.1:0-2382 GCA_036802885.1 Pyrinomonadaceae bacterium | reverse complement strand
TGCGCGATCACATCGTAAAGCTGGTGGTCCATATCGAAATCTATCTTGGCGGCAAAAACAATTGGGCTTGTCGCATAAAAGAGAGTATCTTTACCGCGTCATTCAGTCAAAACAAGCTTGATCGTTCGAGTCCTGCGTTCTATTCCAAAACCATTGTTTGACACTCAAACGGGCAGTGTCTAAAATCGCGTTAGTTTCTATAAACGCTTTAAGTTTCTTAATGGTCGACCCCTTAAATCAAAAAATCAATCGCATTGGCGTCGAGATCTCGGGCACGGCTTTAAATGCGGTTGTGATCGGTGAAAATGGCACGGTCACGGCGGAGCGCTCCGTTAGGACTGTCGGAGCTGAAAGCGATGTGTCGCAAGTGATTGCCATTATCAAAGACCTTCAAAATGAGGTCGCCGGTTCTGAACGCGTTGGTATTGCGGTTCCGGGGCTGGTTGACCGCAAAACATCTCGGGTCGCATTCTCGGCCAATATTCCCGCCCACTCGGACGTCGACCTCGTAAAAGAAATTAAGACGGCGACGGGCTTGCAGGTTTCAATTGAGAATGACGCAAATGCCGCCGCATTTGGCGAGTTTTGCGTTGGTGCGGGGCGCGGCAGCCGCAATATGTTTTACGCGACGTTAGGCGAGGGCGTCGGCGGTGCGTTCATCTTTGATGGTGAGATATGGCGTGGAGCGGCTGGTTTTGCCGGCGAATTTGGATACGTACCGATAGATTCCGAGGGAACGCGGCTCGAAGAGGTTGTGTCCGCAGCGAATATAATCAGGCGAACGCGAAGCCGATTTCATCAGGACAGCACTTCGTCGTTAAATAAACTTACTGAGGAATCGATCATTCTCGCGGATATTATTTCAGCTGCCGAAAATGACGACGACTTTGCGCAAATGATGCTTGAGCGGACCGGTTCCTACGTAGGGACAGCTATTGCAAGCGTCATCAATCTACTAAATATTGAAAAGATTGTCGTCGGCGGCGAGATCATGAAGGCGAAACATTTGGTTTTGGACGCGATAATAGTTAGGGCAGGCGAGCTTTCTTTCGCACCTTCGTTTGAATCTACGAGCATAGTCGAGGGCGAGTTGGGCACAAATGCCGCGGCAATCGGTGCCGCATTCATTAGCGGACTTACCGGTTGAAGGACAATCATTGACAATATTTGTTCGGCTAATTAAGCTAACTAATTTCGAACCGAATTGCACATACAGCGTAGGTTTTACTAAATTTGGATTGTGCAATTTGCGGATTATATTAGTTTTAGTAAAATCTTTTACAGTTTTACAGTTATACGGTTTGCAATCTTAGATAATCCCGGCTCAACGGCCCATTCTCGATTGTTATTACACGAAAGAGAGCAGGCGCGGTCTAATTGTAATAAGTTATCGTCCGAAATCGAATTATAGATGGCACAGTTTTTTAATAAGAGTGCAAATAATATTGCCAGGATCAGCATGGTTCTGGCCGTGGTCTTGGCCGGATCCGGATTCTACGCATATACCCAGATCGCTCGCTCGTCATATCTAACGGGACGCTATGTGGAAAAGCAGCAGCCAGTGCAATTTAGTCACAAGCATCACGTCGGTGACGATGGGATTGATTGCCGCTATTGCCACCAAACGGTAGAAACTACGGCATCGGCAGGAATGCCCTCAACGCAGACGTGTATGAATTGCCATAGCCAAATATGGGCGGATAGCCCATATCTCGAGCTCGTTCGGGCAAGTTATCGTGATAACAAGCCGATAGAGTGGGAAAAGGTCCACGATCTGCCCGAATACACTTACTTTAATCACAGCATTCACGTTGCAAAAGGCGTCGGATGTTCGACCTGCCATGGGCAGATCGACAATATGCCCTCCGTTTATCAGGAGAATACTTTGCAGATGGAATGGTGCCTGGCATGTCACCGCGCACCAGAGAAATTTATCCGGCCAAAATCCGAGATCTACAATATGCAATGGCAGGACAATGACCTCGACGCTGACGAACGCACGAAGCTGAAAGCCGAATATAAAATCCGCAATAAGGAAATGATCACGAGTTGCTCGGTCTGTCATAGATAGAGCGAACATTTAGAGGGATCCGAAACGAAAATGCCCAGCCCGGAAAACAAACAGAAATTTGCCTCCTTACGCGACATGATCTTGTCGCAGAATGGGAAGGATTATTGGCGCAGCATCGAAGAGCACGCCGACACGCCCGAATTCAGGGAGTTTATTTCCGAAGAGTATCCGCATGAGATCGAGGAATGGGACAACAGTCTAAGTCGCCGAAATTTCGTGAAGGTCATGGGCGCATCGCTTGCCCTCGCGGGTCTCAGTGGCTGCGTAATACAGCCGCCCGAGAAGATCGTGCCATACGTACGACCGGTCGA
>DAIRVI010000188.1:0-2450 GCA_036802885.1 Pyrinomonadaceae bacterium | reverse complement strand
TGTCGCCCTTTTTCCCGCCGGCGTGCCGGTTTGAGCCAACGTGCTCTGAGTACGCACGCGTGGCGGTCGAAAAGTATGGTGCTATACGCGGAACATGGATGGGTTTGACGCGTATCCTTAGGTGTCAGCCGCTCTGCAAGGGCGGTGAAGACCCAGTGAAGTAATGGAAAATCCCGGTAATAATAATCAATCTCGGTTTTTGATCGCGGCCGTTCTGTCGATGGTTGTGCTGTTTGGTTGGTCGTATTTCTTTGCTCCTCAAAAACCAGCTGAAAATGCTAACGCAAATGTCGCGACTAATACAAACAATGCTGCAGCCGGAACGCCGCTTCCGGCTCCGACGGCACAAAACCCTCAGACTCAGCCGGTAACGGCCGCTGTAACTACCCCCGACACGACACCGAACCGGACGATCACGATCAAATCGCCGTTGTATGAGGTAACGCTGGATTCCAAAGGCGCCCTTGCGACAAGCTGGATAATAGTAAAGAACAAGTCACGAAAGGCGGAGTTTCCCGTATTTGCGGACGGCTCCCACGACGGCGAGAGAAAACCACTTCAGTTGATCTCGGACGAAGCGTTAAAACACAACCCGCGTGAGATACCATTTCGCCTCGCGACCGACGACCCAAATGTAACGTCGATCGTAAACGACCGCAATTATCAGATCTCGGCTGCGGAAGAGACGATTACGCTGGACAGCGGCCAGGAAAAACAGGTCGACTTTACGCTGACGGACGCAAGCGGCGTGGAGGTTAAGAAAACCTTTCTTTTCAGGGCCGATAGCTACGTTGCGGACCTCGCTGTAAGCCTAAAGCTCGGCGGCCAGACGGTCCCGAATACAAAGCTGCTCATTGGTGCGAGCATCGGCGATCACGCCATCAACAACCATAATTTTTACCACATCGAATCCGAGGCTGTTGCCGCGATCAACGGCGATTTTAAGCGGCATCAGGGCAACTACACATTCACATACAATGCAAGCAATCAAGCGACTTTAACCGAAACAGGAACGGTCGATTGGGCCGGAGTCGGCGATGCGTATTTTGCGATGGCGGCGATACCGGCCACACAGGCACAGGCTGTCGAATACCGGGCCGAGAAATATGACGTCCAGACTCAGCCTTATTTCGAAAGCATCTTTCAGTGGATCTTGCGTAATTCTAAAACCGCCGAAACACGGCATCTGGTGACCGTCTATTTGCCGATCACGGCCGACGGCTCGGTTACTAAGATCTTTACCGGGACCAAAGATTATTTCTTGCTATCGGGGCTAAACGAATCTCTGTCAAAGGATGTCGGCCGCAACGTCGAGATCACAAACCTGATCAATTTCAGCAACTATTGGTGGCTGCGTTGGCTCACGAAACCACTGTCTATACCGATTTTGTACGCGCTCAATTTCTTTAACGGCCTGACCCATAACTACGGCGTCGCGATCATTATCTTTACGTTCCTTTTTTACTCGCTCCTATTTCCGCTACGGTGGTCGCAGAGCAGATCTTTTAAGAAAGCATCGGGCAATGCGCCTAAGATGAAGGCGATACAGGATAAGATCAAAGACCTGCAAAAGAAGGGCGTGCCGACCGACGATCCGCGGATGCGGCAACTGCAGATGGAGCAGTTGAAGATGACAAAGGATGCGCTGCCGATCGGCGGTTGTTTGCCGATGCTCTTGCAATTTCCGCTGCTTATAGCGTTTTACACGGCTGTAACGGTTTCACTTGAGGTTCGGCAAGCGTCCTTTGTTTGGCTGCCAGACCTATCAGCGGCTGATCCGTGGCATTTGCTTGAGTTTGCATTTGCGCTGTCGATGATCTTGTCGATGAAATTTACGCCGCAGGCAGCAACCGTCACGCCGGAACAACAGATGCAGCAAAAGATGATGACCTATCTGATGCCGGTAATGATGTTGTGGGTGATGTGGGCGGCCCCATCCGGACTTTTGCTATACTGGTTTTTTGGCAATATCGTGAGCTTTGGCCAGCAGATGATCATCAACCGGATGAACATCACGAATACGCCGCCGGGAACTGAAATAGTCGATTCCGTGCCGGCAAATGCAAAGAAGGTTAAGCCTAAGCTTTCGACAACGTGAGTGGTATGAATCAAACCTGTGAAAACGCAAAAGAATTCCTTTCGGGACTCGTGGAGGATCTACGATTTGATCTCACGGTTTCATCGGAATGGACGGACGAAGGCTGTCTGCTAAATCTAAGCGGTGAGGATGCTCATTTTGCGTTGGCTGAGAATGGTGAATTACTCGACGCATTCGAGGTTTTGCTTTTTCAGATTTATGGCCGCGAACTCGATCGCGAACACCGGATCGTCGTTGACGCCGAAGGCTTTAGGCAGACACGTAAGGCCGAACTTCACGCAATGGCTCGATTTGCCGCAGAACAGGTTCGAAAGAACGGCCGCCCGTTTACATTTGGCGTACTCAATTCCAC
>DAIRVI010000187.1:0-2472 GCA_036802885.1 Pyrinomonadaceae bacterium | reverse complement strand
CCCATTGTCTTGCCAAAAAGGCCAAGGCAGGCCGTCATATACAGAAACAGGACGATGGCAGCGGTACCGGCAAACGTAAGCAGTCCTGCGGCCGAGAACCAATCTACACCCGCAAACGCAACCGGCGTAATAAGTGACATACCCGCAAACGAACCGATTATCAGATCAAAGAGCCCCGCGCCAAACCGCATTGAGACCGGTGCAAGATCCTCGATCTCGTCCGTTTGCGTATCGAGTATTTCGTCATATCCACCGCCGGAGTTTTCCGCTCTTATACGAATACGGTTGATCTGGGCAAATTCTTTGGGCAGAGTTTCGCTCTTTGTTATGTCGATGATCGGTTCCGCAATAACCGCTGCCCGTTCCCGTACTTCCTGAATGGGCGGCAATTTATTAGTGTCGGGCTTTTCAAGCACCGGCGTAGGCGGATCGACTAGCTGAGGCTCAGGGGTGGCAATAATTGGGGCTAGTGCCGGCGCCGCGGCCGCAGATGTATTACCCATCGGCGACACCAGACCCAGTGGCTGCCGTGTTGAGACCCTTGCTGGCATCGCCTTTTTGGGGCCAGCCTGCGGCGTTAGGAATGCTTTTCGCGACTCTTCGATTCGACGCATCGCATTTGCAACACGCGGATCGGACACCTTGGGCGCCCGCGCCTTTTCGACGCGGTCGGGGCTCATCTTCAGTGCAGCGGCAGGTTTTACCGGGAATTGAGAGCTGTTTTTGGGCGCATCTGCAGCGGCTCTATCGCCTCCCTTTCGCTGCTGGACGGCGTTTTGCAATTGTATTCGCCAATCCGGTAAAGCTGATTTTTTGTTCTGAAACTCGACGAGGTTCGGGCTCGTCCTCGGAGCAATGAGTTCGGCAGTTTCACGCCTTTCGGGCGGCGACGCCGCGAGCACCGAACGAGTCGGATATGCCTTAAGTGCCGGCGACATCTCGGCTCCGGTCCGGTTGCTGACGACAATTCCGGGCGTAATTTTGGATTGGAGATCTTCGCGGACTGTGTCGCGCATCATGGCACCGCAGGTCGGGCAGATTGAAAGGGTTGGAGCTAAACTCCGACAACATACCGGACAGTTCATAGGCTTACCTTAATTTGATCCTAGATTACGAAGCGAGTATTAGAAAAACTAAGGGATAATATCAACATTTACTTTAAGTAGTCAATACTAAAGCGCAGAAAACTCTGAACTTTTTCCAGCAATTCTGAATAGCCGGACAGCCTGTGGAAAATTCTCGAAATCTGTGGAAATCTCTAGAGCGGTTGTCTTCCCGCAAAACCCGCGTCCGTCTCGTGCCACCACTCGATGCGATCGCCCTCGCCGAGCTGCCAGCACAGCAGCACAATTCGTTCGCCACGCATACTCGGAAAATCGATCAAACCGCGCGTATGATCTTTCAATTCAACGCCGTATTCCGAAAGCTCGGTTGTCAATCGGCCAACCTCGTAAAGCGTCTTGACGTAGGGCGTGCCGCCTGACATTCCGCCCCCAAATTCAGACGCTCCGGCGGCCGCACGGGCTGCCGGGCGGAGAGCTTCAATCATTTCGTAATGTTTTTGGATCGACCTTAATTTTGGTTCGATATCAGGCAATAGATCGTTTGCCTCGGCCACTGAGAAAAGCTTCGTCTTTCGTCACTTAAACGGTCAAAATCTGCAACTTCATCGGAATCATCACTTGCGAGTTCATTGTCGAACGGCACCCGGCTGCCAGCATTGCCGAAATTATCACCCTGCAAATTCCGCGGGTGGGTTGTCACAATCTCACCCGGCGGAACAAACGTCGGTATCTCGTACTCATCCGTCTGCGTAATATCTTTCCGGATAAGATCAGCAATGTCACCAAGATCGATGAAAAAATCGGCAACGTCGATCAATCTCGGGGCCGTATTTGACCTAAAACCCGCTACCTCGACGCGGCACCCTTTATACGCAACGGCATTTACGGCATAAACAAAATCTTCGTCTCCCGATACAAGCACAGCGGTCTCATACCGTCCCGCAAGGCTTAGCATATCGACCGCGATCTCGACGTCGAGATTAGCCTTTCGCGTACCGTCGTAAAACGTTTTCAGTTCCTTCTGTACCACGCGAAATCCGTTTCGACGCATCCACAACAAAAACCCTTGCTGGCGTTCGGCGCCGACATCAACGCCGGTGTAAAAGAATGCCCGCAGCAGCCTGCCATCGCCGAGCAGCAAGCGCAACAGCTTGTTGTAATCGATGTCGATGTTGTGAAACCGGGCGGCGTGAAAAAGATTGTTGCCGTCAATAAAAACGGCGACGCGGCCACGATGTCCAAACTGCCAAGACGAACCAGTCGACGTGTCGAAATGCATTTTTTGTTACCTCAAACTACGAGTATGCAGAGTCAAATTGCGGAATTGGCGGACGATTGAGGAACGGTGGCACGAGCAAAGTGTTTGCTACAAAATTAGAATTTGATCTTGCTGATCGAAATAGATTTG
>DAIRVI010000186.1:0-2560 GCA_036802885.1 Pyrinomonadaceae bacterium | reverse complement strand
TACGAGTGGCTCGGGAACGTCCGTGAGCTGAAAAATACGATCGAGCGGATCGTAATTATGACCGCTAAGGAATCGATCAGTGCCGATGAACTGCCCGAGATGGAGAGTTCGTTCGAACTGTCGACGGTCAGCTTTCGCTTTCCTACATTTAAGGATGCGACCGACGCCTACCAACGCGAATTCATCCAACGCAAGCTGGCGGAGTTTGACGGAAACGTAGCGAAGGCCGCGGAAGACATGGGTGTCGACCGCAGCCATCTGTACCGCAGAATGAGGAATCTCGGGATCAAGTAACTGCGTAAGCCCCTCCGTACGGTTGGGCTTACGCAACTATTTCGTTACCGGAAAACCGCGTTTGATCATCAACGCGTCCACGTTTGGGTCGCGTCCGCGAAAATTCCTGTACGCCTGCGCCGGGTCGACCGTGTTGCCGACCGAGAAGATATATTTGATCATCCGGGCAGCAACAGCCTTGTCATACGGGCCCTTTGCTTCGGTAAATGCGCCAAACGAGTCAGCCGTCAATACATCTGACCAAAGATAGCTGTAATATCCGGCCGAATAACCGTCGCCCGCGAAAACGTGACCAAATTGCGGCGTGCGATGACGCATAACGAGTTCGTTCGGCATTCCGAGGGCGGCCAGCGTTTCTTTCTCGAATGCGTCCGCATCGATCTTTTTGTCTCCGGCAAGATGAAGTTTCATGTCCACCAATGCACTAGACAAATACTCTGTCGTCGCAAAACCCTGATTAAATGTATCGGCCTTCTTGATCTTGTCGACGAGTGATTTCGGTATCGGCTTGCCGGTTTTGTAGTGCAGAGCGAATCTCTGCAAAACCTCTGGCGTTGAGACCCAATGCTCGAGCAATTGCGACGGGAATTCGACATAATCGCGGGCGACATTTGTACCCGACAGCGACGGATACGTCACGTTTGACGACAGGCCGTGGAGCGCATGGCCAAATTCGTGAAACATCGTCTCCGCATCGTCCCACGAGATGAGTACCGGTTCGCCGGGCTTGCCCTTTACAAAATTGGAGTTGTTCGAAACTATCGTTGTCGTCTCACGATCCATCCGTTCCTGATTACGATATGCGTTCATCCAGGCACCCGAGCGCTTACCGTCGCGTGCGTATGGATCAAAATACCAAAAACCGACGTGCTTACCCGTTTTCCTGTTCTTAACTTCGTAAACGGTGACGTCGGGGTGATAAACCGGGAGGCCCGTGACGGGCGTAAAGGTAAAATTAAAGATCTCGCCAGCGACCCAAAACATTGCTTCGCGAATCTTATCGAGCTGAAGGTATTGTTTGACTTCGTTCTGGTCGAGGTCGTATTTGGCCTTACGCACTTTTTCCATATAAAAGCGGTAATCCCACGGCTCGATCTTGATTTTTGCACCTTCCTTGTCGGCGAGCGTCTGCATATCGGCGACTTCCTCTTGCACACGCGCGACGGCTGCCGGCCAGACGCCTTCCATCAATTTCATTGCGTTCTCGGGGTTTTTTGCCATTGCATTTTCGAGTCGCCAGTGAGCGTGGGTGGGAAAGCCCAAAAGCTTCGCGCGTTCGGCCCGAAGCTGTAAAATCTGTGGGATTATTGCGTTATTATCACGGGCGTCGCCGTTGTCACCGCGATTAACAAACATCTTCCACGCCTTTTCGCGCAGATCGCGGCGCTCCGAATACGTTAAAAACGGATCGACGGATGAACGCGTATTACGGATCACCCAGGCGTTTGGTACCTTCTTCGCAGCCGCAGCCGACGCAGCCGAGTCCTTAAGATCCTGCGGCAAACCGACAAGGTCACCTTCGCTCTTGAGCGTTAGGTAAACTTGGCCCTCGTCGCCGAGGAGATTTTGGCTGAACTTGGTAAATAGTCCGGCAAGCTGTTGATTGATCTCGGACATACGTTTTTTCTGCTCAGGGGCGAGTTTGGCACCAGCGCGGACGAAATTGGTGTAATAAACCCAAGTCAGTCGTTGCTGCTCGGATGTGAGTTTTTTCTTAGCCGGTGAATTATAAACCGCCTCGATACGCTTGAACAGAGCTTCGTTCTGCGTGATCTTGTCCGAAAATTGCGCCAGTTTCGGAGCCATTTCCGTATCGACCGCCTCAACCTCGGGCGTGCTCAGACTGCCCGACCAAATGCCGTAGATAGTCGAGACCCGATCAAGCGTCTTACCCGTTCTCTCTAAAGCAGCGATGGTGTTGGCAAACGTCGGAGCGGCTTTGTTACCTGTGATCGCGTCGATCTCGGCTAGATTTTCGGCCATTGCTGATTCGAGTGCCGGCTTCAAATCCGAGACTTTCACCTTGTCGAATGGAGGAACGCCGCCATATGGCCCCGTCCATTTCGCAAGCAGTGGGTTTCCGACCGCCTCGGCCCCGATTGGCTTCATTTCGCTTGTGCTTGTCATAAAAAATGCGGCCGTTACCGCAATGAGTGCAACCGCCGCCGAACGTAAACTAAAGAACTTGATCATGTGGTGAATCTCCTAATATTAATGCTTAGACTATAGCTTTTTACGTTGGGTTGGACAAATTGTTTCCCGCCGT
>DAIRVI010000185.1:0-2564 GCA_036802885.1 Pyrinomonadaceae bacterium | reverse complement strand
GCCCGCTGACAAAATCCGCGTGCGAATGCGTCTCGATAACGTATTTTATCTTCTGGCCATTCGCCGATGCCTCGTCCAAGTATTGCTGAATATCCCGTTGCGGATCGATGATCGCAGCTTCACCTTCTGAACCGATGTAATACGAAGCGTGCGAAAGACATCCTAAATAAAACTGCTTGAATTGCATAACTTTAGTTCTCCAAAAAGTGTGTATATTTTACCAACTTCAAAAGATTACCGCGTAGTTTTTCACCACGAGGAACGCCCCGACGCCTAAAACGAGAACCGCAAACATACTCTGCAAACGACGTGCCGCGATTCGGTGGGACAGAATTGTGCCTATGATCGCCCCGCCGACAGCCAACGCCATCACTACGCCCGTTATCTGCCAATCAAAGACGTTCTGACTCAAATGTCCGAGAAGTCCGGCGACGCAGTTTAGAAATATTACGAACAGCGAAGTACCGATCGCCTTTTTCATAGTCAGACCGCCAAAGAATACAAGCGCAGGAACTATCAAAAATCCGCCGCCAACTCCCAAAAACCCCGTCAAAATTCCGACGCCGAGGCCGGCGAGTACGCCCTGGACGGGATGAGGTTTGTGCGGAGTGTCGCTGATCTCATGCTTTCGACGCCAGAGCATCGAAACCGCCACGACAAACATAAGCAAACCAAATATCAGAAGCAGCGACTCGGCCGAAACCAATTTGGTCAATGGTGAACCAAGTAATGCGCCAACGATCCCGGCGGCGCCGAAAAGAAGACCGGTCGAAAGCTCAACATTTTTGCGGCGCCAATGCAGATACGAACCCAAAATGCTTGTTGCCCCAACAACTGCGAGCGACATACCGACCGCGTCGTGCGGGGCGACCCCCAGCAGGTATACGAGAATCGGCACAGTTAGTATCGATCCCCCGCCGCCGATCAAACCTAGCGACAATCCAATAACCGCGCTTAGGATCAAACCAATAATGAAAAGTGCTGTCATCTTGCGTGATTATTTATCTGTGTCGCAAACCGCCGGACCTCTGTTCCAAGGCATTCTGGTCAAGATCATTCCCATACCGCACGTATCGGTAAGAGCCGAAAACATCAAACCGCCACCGACAAACGCCGACAATAAGAGCAGGTACGAGTTCACGAAGGTCGCGAGCAGAACACCTGTCAGCACAAATAGTCCGGCGGCGAATCTGACCTGTCTCTCAAGCGACCATACTTTTGATTCGCCCTTGACGATCGGCAGATTTGCACCGGCCCAGGCGACCATTCCGCCCTCGACAACGTGAATATCGGTAAATCCCTTGTTCATCAATTTCTCGGCCGCCTGTTTGGCACGATTGCCCGACCGGCACATCAGGTATACGGGTTTTGAGTGATCGATCTCATCGGCGTGCTTTTCAAAATTTGAAAGAGGCATCAACTGTGCGTCGGCGATCCGCTCACTGTTAAATTCTGAAAACTCGCGGACGTCGATCACCTGACACTCGCCGCCGCCGTCAATTAGTTCATTTATCTCGTGTACCGTTGCTTGTTTTATTGTCATCCTTGAAAATCTCGCTCCTAAGTAATATACTCAATTTCTGTATGAGTATATAACTGTATCGTTATATTGTCAATATGAAAAAGAACAACCATCAAAAAATGTCCGCAGATGCTCTAAGCCTCGTCGCGGCAAGGTTTAAGGTGCTTGCCGAGCCGCTCCGGCTACAGATACTCCAGCATTTGGAAGACGGCGAATCGAGTGTCAATAGTTTAACAATCGCGGTTAGCTCGACACAGCCAAATGTTAGCAAACATCTTAAAATCCTTCAGGACGAGGGCCTTGTGGCAAAACGCCAGGATGGTAACACCGTCTATTACAAGATAGCCGACAAAACAGTATTTGAGTTGTGTGATTTGGTTTGCGGTAGCTTGAAGGCAAAGTTCTCGGCACGAAATGCTATCTTCGGCTAGTTGTTCTGGCCTTTGCGAACGTACTCGACCACAAACCGCGGCGGCTCGTCTTCTTCGTCCGGCAGCATCTCGACAAAATCGGTTTGTTTCAACCCGTTCTGCTCGAACCTGCTCAAATCGCGGCGGGACATCGGCCACGGCAGTTCGTCGGGCTCGGTATCATCGTCGCGGCCACGCGTAACAACCACAAGCCGTCCGCTCTCCGCAACAAAAGCCGCGATCGCATCAACAACCTTTGGCCGCATTTCGAGCGGCAAGGGCTGGATGGTATAGATCTCAAGCACAAAGTCGAAAGCACCGAGCCTACCGCGAAACGGTTTAAATAGATCGCACGTTTCAAACGCAATATCAGTATCGCCATACAACTGCTTTGCCCATTCGATAGCGGTCGGCGAAATATCAAATGCCGTGACCTTAAATCCGAGATCGTACAGATACTTGGCATCATCGCCGAGGCCGCAGCCGACAACCAGTGCATTTCGCCCATCGCCTTTTAATCCCGTTGATTCCGCCCATGCTTTGAAATACTTGTTCGGCTCGAGATCGGCCCAGGGAATAACATCATTATCGCCTGCGGCCTTTTTATAAAGAGCCTCGAACCACCCTAGCAC
>DAIRVI010000184.1:0-2637 GCA_036802885.1 Pyrinomonadaceae bacterium | reverse complement strand
AAAAAACGTTGACACCTTTAGTAGCCCGTGTTAGATTTATTGTTACAGGTTCGTGTGAACAAAACCTGTGCACTCTTTCAAACTACTACCCTTTACGGCGTGCCTGGCAGTTCATCGACCTGAAGTTTCTAAATAATAATGAGTTTCGATAAAGCAAAAGCGATGCGAAATGCGGAGCGATATGTTTCGCAGGGAAAGATCCGTGCGGCGATCACCGAGTACCGCTCGGTCATTGAGAATGATCCTCGCGATATCGCAACGCTGAATATGATGGGCGATCTTTATGCTAAGAACGCCGAAAAGCGCGATGCGATCAAATGCTATCTGCAGGTCGCCGAGCATTACAATACGCAGGGTTTCGCGCAAAAGGCGATCGCTATTTACAACAAGATCTCGCGTATCCAACCCGATTCGATCGAGGTGTCGGCGAAACTTGCGGAATTGCACAAGGTAAAAGGCTCGCTATCGGAAGCGCGTGCACATTACACGACCCTTGCCGAACATTATCAAAAGCATGGTCGCCGCCTCGAAGCTCTGGCGATGTATAAACAGATAGCCTTGCTCGACCCAAATAATACCGACGTTTGTATGAATCTAGCCAATTCGTACATTCGCGAGGGCCAACGCGACGACGCCGTCGAAGCTTACGCCGAGGCCGGCGCCCGATTTAGCCGTCAGGGCAAACACGAAGAAGCTGTTCGGGCGTTAATGAAAGGCTACGACATTCACGCCACGGATCTAAGGATCCTAAATGGCCTCGTCAAAGCTCAAACTGCTCTCGGCCGCGCGTCTAAGGTTATATCGCTTCTTGAGGACATTCTCGAAAACGAGCCTTATAACCGGGACGTGCTCTATATGCTGATCGAGTGCTGCATGAATTCGCAAAATGTTGCGATCGCTGAAAAGGCAGTTATCAAACTAGTTGAGATCGAGCCGGCAAATCACGCGAAATTCCTCGATCTGATTCGCATTTACCTGAACCTAAATGACTCGGAATCGGCTGCACGCATCCTCACCATGTCGAGTGAGTACCTCCTTGCGGGCGGACAGGCCGATGAGTGTTCCAAATGGATAAGTGAGATCCTCGAGCGCGATCCGGTTCATATTGCCGGATTAAAGCTGCTTGTACGTTACAACTCATGGCTAAATGACGAAACTGGTGTCAGGCTGGCGCTCGAACGATTGTACGGAGCCGCGTCGGCAAAAAATCTGATCGAAGATGAGCGATTTGCGCTCCAGAATCTGGTTGTCATTCGGCCACACGAAACGCGGTTTCGCGACCGTTTGAATGAGATCAACGAGGAATATGGATTTGAGGACAGCGCGGTCGACGAAAACCTGACAGAGGCTCGATCTGACGACCAAGAGGCTCCCGACACTGCCGCTAGCAGTGATAGCGTCGAAGTAAACACGGCTGATCTGAATGGCAGCGAACCTGAGGCTCACCTAATTGAAAGTGACGAGTTCGAGGGGAACGGCCACGTGGTCAATGCCCACGTCATCGACCATCCGCTGGTTGTCGAAAGCGGAGATGTTTCGACAAATGGTTCCACCGATGACGCACCAGTGGTAGAGTCGCAACTCTCGCTATCCGACGAACAGAAGATCCAGAAAGAGATCGAGAGCGTAGTGTTCTATATTGAAAACGATTACAACGAGCTCGCCGAAAAGGCTCTGGCGGCACTCGCTAAGGAATTTGGTGATAGGCCGGAATTTCGGGAGCTAAGAAACCGGATAGGTGCCGAACTGGAGGAAGTAAAAGCCGAGGAATCATCTACAGAAGTGGCGCCTACAGCGGAGGCTCGTATAGTTGAGGCACCCGTAGGAGAATTAACGGCAAACGCACTGGGCATTAACGAGATCAGATCCGAATTTGGTATCGAAGGGGCCGAGGAAGCGACGGATGGCGGCGATTATGACACGCATTATCATACCGGGGTCGCGTACCAGGAAATGGGTTTGATGGAAGAAGCGATCCACGAGTTTCAGGCTGCCATAAATCTCACACAGCCCGACGACGGAACGAGGAATTTCTTTCATTGCTCAAACCTGCTCGGCCATTGTTTCTTGCAGATCGGCATGGCCAACCACGCGATCACCTGGATATCACGAGCACTCGAAACAACTAAAATATCTGTTGAGGAATATCACGGTCTCTGGTACCAGCTCGCTCTTGCCTATGAGGCAAACGGCGAAGACGAGAACGCCGCAAAGTATTTTGAAAAGATATACGCGGAAAATGTTGATTTTTGTGACGTTGCCGAACGCGTAAAGAATATGGTCCTGCAGCATTGACGCAGTCGCGGGCGCCGCACGGGCGTTTGTCCGAAAAATGACTTAAAGGATATACTTTGACGGTATGGTTGAAAGACTGACCGTCATTTTCTTTATTATTCTCTGCCTGCTGCTGGGTTTTTATCTGATCCTTTCCCCGTGGGACGCGCTCTTTGGTCCGTGGGGCGAGAATTATCTGCTCGTTTTCCTGTCTGACAAGACCGGCGCTCCTGTGGTGCAAAAAGCTGTGGCGTCAACCTGGTTTCGCGGAGCCGTGACAGGCCTCGGCGTACTCAATTTGCTGATCGCATTTTGGGAAATGGCCCATTTCAACCAGAGCGTCAAGATGCTGCAAGGCAACGC
>DAIRVI010000183.1:0-2686 GCA_036802885.1 Pyrinomonadaceae bacterium | reverse complement strand
TCAGCCGGCCGGCCATCAGCTCCGCGTGGAAAACCCGCGTCGTACCAGCGTTTATAACCGGCCCGAACCATCGTCCCGTTCACCCGCCGATCGCCGTAAAAACGCCGGGTCAACGCGAGGCCTTTCTGGCAAACGCGCGGGTCCCAGCGGTGAGACGTGCCGTTGCCGAGCAGATCCACGGCCTCGCCATACTTCATCGTCGGGCCGATGCGTGTGATCACGCCCTGTCGCACGTGAGCGTTGAGCAAACAGTTATGCGTGTCGTTTGGCGCGCATGTAAATGTGTAACGCGAATCGTATTTCCACAGATCGCGATACACCTTTTCCCAATCACGGTTCGGATAGACGGCCAGCGGATTTGTGATCGCTTCCAGTCCCCACGCGGTTGTCGTCGATGCGACAAGAGCACCAAATCCGGCAGCGGATATTCTCGCCATAAACTCGCGTCTTGAAATTTCCTTTTTCATAACAAACCTCTGTTTTGCTCAACTATTTCGCATTCAGTGAACGTAAATAAACTACGATCGACTCGATCTCGGCCTGCGTTAAGACTTGCCTTATCGGTGACGGATTTCCAAATCCCTGCATAACCGTGCCGGACCGTCCGCGCCGGATGATCTCGACCAGGTAAGTATCAGTGACGCTCGAGAGAAAGACCTTGTTGGCCAGCGCCGGCCCGTCGGCTCCGACACCGTTTTTTCCGTGACAGCCGGAGCAGTTCGACGCAAAAAGCGACGCTCCGAGAGCCGGTTCACCGGTCGCCCAGATCTGCGGCTTCGGATCGGGCACCGCCTGAACGTTGCCTCCAAGTTGACGAATATAGGCGACGACCGCACGCATTTCTTCGTCGTTAAAACCATTTTCCCGCTCACCCCACGCCAGCATTGGACGCCCGGGACGGCCGCTCTTTATCGTTCGCATCAAAAAGTCATCCGACGCAAGTTCGAGAAAATCCGGATTTGTTATCGACGGATTTGGGACAAGGCCCGGAAAACGGTTTCCCCGCCCGTTCGCTCCGTGACAGCCCGAACAAACCGCCGTGTAGATCGTTTCGCCGTTGCTTGCAAATTCCCGTGCGCCAAAACGCATCGCTTTTACACGGTCCTTTGGCAGAAACGTGTCAGGCAAGGTTCGGCGTCGCAGCGAAAGCGTGTATAGCGTAAGCAGATCGATCTGGTTTTCGGAAAGTCCGAGTGACGGCATTTGCGATCCGGCAACCGTCGATGCGGGCGAACGGAAATGCTGGACGATCCAGTTAGATAGCGTGTGATCGCCGTGTACCTTTGAAAAGTTAAGTTGATTCGGGTCCTTAAACCCCGACAGTGACAGGTTTACACCAGCGTCCCCGCCAAAACTGCCGACCGTGTGGCATCCTGCGCATCCAACCGTGTTGAATTGGGCCTTTGCCTCGATCAGCTTCCGAGCACCCATTTGAGTGTCCAGAAATATTTTCAGCTCCGCCCGGTCGGGCCCGCTTATCTCGTTGAATGAACTCTTCCAGGCACCGTCCGCTGCCTGTTGAGATTTCTGGATGTGAGCGGCATACCATTCCGCGTTGTAGCCCTTAAGGCCAACGTGCGAAAGGTCAGGGCCCTCCATCCCGGTCAGATTACCGCCCGGCCGCAGCGTCCCGCCTCGCCCATCAAGCCTATGACAGGCATAGCAATCAAGCCGCTCGAATGTCTTGCGGGCGTTCTCGAGCGTTGGCAGATTTGGCACGTTGAGCGGTGTGTGGCAGGTTCCGCAGCTTGCATACGCGTATTTGGCCGGCAGCATCGGCTCAGTCCAAAAATCAACGCTGCCGTGCGCGTCGTCCTTTTCGGTCGCCTGGCCCTGACCACCGTGACATACCGTACAGCCCATCTCGGTGGGCGAATGAACGACCGGCTTGTGAGCCGCTCCGACCTTCAGATCTGAGGTGATCTGTTCGCCCGACGCCATTCCGACGTGACAGGTAACGCATCGATCGGTAACTTTCAGGCTCGGATTTACGATCTGGCGCAATCGCAAGTCGATCGGGCCTTCGGTCGTCTTTGCACTATTTTGGATGCCGTGCCAGTCCTTCATAAAATTTTCCGAAACGGCAGCGACCGCGAGCAGAATGAAGACCCCGATACTTGAGACCATCAACAGATATTTATTCTTGTTCATAACGTCAATGGCCTCCCCAATCTGACGGCGACCAGAAAAAGTCCCAATTCGGGCCGCGGAAGTAAGTGCCAATAACGGTCAGTACAATAAAGCCGCAGAGGAAACACGTGAACAGCGCCAATGCCCCCGCCCGGGTCGAGTTATATCGACGCACGGCCCAAATGGAATATGCGGCATAGATCGCCGTCAAAACCGTTCCGGGGTTAATGAATGTAATGAATAACTGCGGTATGTCGGGAAACCACTCGCGAAGCCAGCCGAACCGAATGGCAAATGCCTCGACCGCTATCGACGAGATAAAACCAACAACGATCGACCATTTGACCAGTTTCCAACCGCCCGGCCCGCCAAACCATTCGCCTGTCCCCTCTTTTTCGCGGTCAAGAAATGGGATTAAACCCAGTCCGACGACGCACAGCATCGGAATTCCAATTCCGCCCATAAAGGCCGAGAACGAAACGATCTCTTGCAGCCCGAGGAAGTACCACGGCGCCTTAGCCGGATTCTCGGGAACGAGCGGATTTGCCAGTTCCTT
>DAIRVI010000182.1:0-2748 GCA_036802885.1 Pyrinomonadaceae bacterium | reverse complement strand
TTCTACTGCTGAGCCATCAATATAACACGACAAGGGGCGTGTGCTAAAATCAACATTTCGCACTTGTCGCGATGGGATCTCAGACATGCACCACCCGACTCTTCCAAAAATCACAGTATTCTTATTAATATGTCTAATGTTCTCCAGCGTTAGGATAAATGGGCAAGAGAAACCTTTAGGCGAGATTGAGGTAAATAAATGCTGGTCGTATCACATAAGTGAGGGCATCGGATCGACATTGTCGACCGACGACACTCGCATCTACTTGGGACTAGGCGGAGGCAGGATTGACGCTCTGTCGCCTGACGGAAAAAAGATATGGACAACGGAACTTGGCGGTGAGGTTACCTCGAATGTCATACCCTTTCAGTCGACTTTGTTGTTAGTGACTACACCGATTTCCGGGGACGTTGCACCCGGCGAAAGCAGGCTGCGATCTCTAACTAAAGACACCGGGATCACGAATTGGTCCATGCAACTGTCCGGCTCGACCCGGCATTTTCTCAACGTATTTAACGACGACGTCATTGTCATTTCCAACAATGGCATTATTCAATCGGTCGATGCCAAAAGTGGTAACCTAAAATGGAAACGTGAGATTGCAAAGGCCTTTGTGGCGGAGCCCGCGTTCCATGGCGACAAGGCCTTTGTCGCTTCAGTTGGAAACCAAATATTTGGTATTTCTCTTGCGTCGGGCGAAATCGATTCGGTGCGCAAAGTTCCGTTTGCCATTACCGCAATGAGTTTTAGCACCAACGGTGAACTTATTATGGGCGACGATCGAGGGACCGTTTCGTCGCTTAAAGCTCTTAATAAAACAAATTGGAAATTCAAAAGTGGCGGCGAGATCTCGACCGTTTTACCGACACGCGGACATATATTGGCAACATCGCATGACAATTTTGTTTATTTTCTGGTTAACCGAAACGGCGGCCGTTCATGGAAAAAACGGCTCTCAGGTCGTGTAGCTCAAGTCGGCACTATTCTCGATCGATATGCATTGGTTTCGAGCTCTGAAGAGGCCGAAGCCATTCTGATCGATCTCGCCACCGGGAAGGTTTCAGGGCAGCTCGCGCTTGATGCTGGTGAAATCTTAGTGCAAAGACCTTTAACTTCTAATGGTTTGATATTGATATTGACGAATCGAGCTGTTTCGGCTTACGGGCTGAACACCTGCTCCGTAAAGAAAAACGACGGCCCGGACATTAAGCCCGCAACCGCCGATTTAAAATAACTTCAGCAGCGAATCCGTCGTCTAATGTGAAACGGCCTGCTGCTGTATCATTGAATAAATCTCGTCTTTAATTGCAAGTTTCTTTTTCTTTAATGTAATTTCCTCCAATACTTCGTCGTCGTTTGGATATGTAAGATGGGCTAGTTCGCTTAATCGTTTTTCGAAGTCCTGATGCTGATGAACCAGTTCCCTGAATGCCGAGTTGCTCTTTAGCAGTTCGTCCCGCACTGGGTCAGCTGTTGACATGTCCATATGGCTTTGTCCTCACTTTTCAAATTTAAAAACCGGATGCGTGTTTTGATTTCGAAACCGGCTTGATTTCAATTCTAGAACATAATCTATTAAAGAATCAAGCTCTGTGTTATTTCAGAACGAGTTTCATCAATATCGCGTGCTCGCGCGGGTTGTCGTAAAAGGACGGGCGGGTTTGCACGCTTTCAAACCCGTTTTTCTCATAAAAACGTCTAGCTTTCTCATTGGATTCCCGAACCTCGAGCCATAGGTTTCGGACCTCCCTCTCCTTGCATGCATCGACGAATGCATCGAATAAGATCTGGCCGCACCCCGTCCGTTGTTGGGTGCCGGCAACCGCGATGTTATAGATCTCGGCGTCTAACTGGGTATCGACGTCCCAGCCGACCACGATTCTACCGACGATAAAGCCGATAGTTGAATTGTCGTGGGCGACAAGGCGACGCATTATCGCGGCTACGTTTTTCAACTCTTCGAGATAACTTTGAGCCGTCCACGGGCTGAGATTTGTTTCTTCGCCAATCCGGATAAGATCGCCTATGTGCGCGGCCTCAACAGAGCGAATTCGTGCCTTCTGTGATTGATCTGCGGGGACGTCCATCTAGAAACTCTTGCTGACGAATAAGGGTTCCGTGACCAAACCAGGGTTTTCGCGGCAGACTTGGCCGATCGAATAAGCTAAATTTGCACCAAAGTTGATTATATTCGCGGCAGGCTCTGCGTTTTCGTACAAAGCTTCGTGCAGCAGAAATATTGTACCGGTTTCATTGACTGTGATCTCAAACAATTCGTTTTCGGTCATTGAGCGAGGCTTGCAGGCGAAGTTTGATTCTTCATTCTTTGGCCGAAACTCTTGAACGCAAACTGCATTGCGGCCTACCGGTAACGCGGCACTAACTCTGGTTAACGACGAATGTGAGGAGACCATCGCCTCGAGTGCCGAAATACTCGACATCCTGACATCAAGCCCTGACCTCAGTCCGAACGCGGTTGCAAGGCCGATCCTTATTCCCGTAAAACTTCCGGGCCCAGCGGAGACTGCGATCAGATCGATGTCTTTTCGAGAAATTCTATTCGCTGAGAGCATGCCGTCGATATTTAATAGGAGGTCCTCGGCTTTAGAGACATTCGATAAGCCGATCCAATTCGCAATTTCATGTCCGTCCACAAGCAACGAAATGCTGCCGCCACAGATCGCGGATTCGATAGATAATATTATTGATGGGGAGCCGTTCATCTCACCTTTGCATCAGAATTCCCAA
>DAIRVI010000181.1:0-2761 GCA_036802885.1 Pyrinomonadaceae bacterium | reverse complement strand
GGCCAAACATATTCGTCGCGATCGCGATCTTGGGGTCGATGCCGAGCTGAAACATAACGGGCACGGCGACAAGCGAGTTGCTCCCCGTGACGACGCCGATGACGCTGGTGAGAAAGAAGACGATTATCAGTATAACGAGAGCGTAGGCGGCCATTGTTTAGGTCCTCGTCCTCGCGACCATCGTTATTCCGAGCTTTTGCTCGATTGACCGAAGAGCCTCGGCAAACTGCAGAACTTCTTTCTTATTGGTTGGCTCACCGCGAATGATCTCCTCGCATTTAAACAACGATTCCGCGATCTGTTCGCGGTCCAGGCCCGTGCGTTCCGCAATCAATTCTGCCAAATCGCCACTTTTTGCGGTGAAATTGTCTAACCCAAAATATCTCGCCGCACGCCGCCGGAAATCGTTGTAAATATTCTCGATCGCCAGATCAAACGCCTTTGTCCGACTCTGCAATTCGGCCATCGCACCGACATATTCGAGCTTAGAGAGCCGGTCAGGTTCGGGTTCGGGAACAGCGCGTGCGAACCGCCGGCTTTGCGAAAACAGAACCAGCCCGACGAGCATCGCCGTTTGAAGAAATATCGCGACTACAGGTGTGCCCTCAAAAAACTGCAAAAACCGATTATTGTCAGTGCCGTAGCCCTGATGATATTCGTCAAAGGCCACTGTGCCTTCGCCGGCAGTTACCAAATTTATAGCTAACTGCGCATTGTCCGCCAGTGCGATACCGCCATTTGACACGATATAGGGATCGCCGAGAAAAACGATACGACCATCGCCGAACGGAGCGTCAACTACCAAATTCTTTTCGCCGGCCGCAAAATGGACGACCGGACCGATCTGGCTTGGGGTTTGAACCCAATCGGCCGAACCCGAGTATGGTTTTGGCGGTCGTGCCGTCCCGTCCATTTCAGCGTCGGAGCCGCTCTGATCTTCGTCAAAGAATCTCGTAAAGATGACAGAAGCCGCTAATTTGGACGGCTGCACGGCATTAACGCTCTGGGTAAAAATCGTTGGCTGGATCGGTTTGATCGCAGCCGTGTCACCCGTCATTTGTTTTTGATCGGTCGGGTCGATGGTGAATGCCTGAGCCGTTTCAGGGCTATCCAAGGTTATCTTCCAGCTTGCCGTAGTAACCACTAATCCTTCGGGCGGTTCGCGGTCGATTACAACGAGCCGGCCGCCTGCAGAAACCCATCGGAGAAGCGCCTGGGTCTCAACATCCTTAAACTCCCGTCTAAGTGTGCCGATGACCACAAAAACGGCCGGCTTATTCTTTTTGTCGGTCAACAACGCGGTCGGCGGCTCCTGCCAACGCTTTACCTTACGACCCGTTTCCGACAGCAGCGAGTAAAAGGCCTGCGTTCCAGTTGCGCCCGAATTAAAAGTCGAACGGTTTGGTGAAAACTCGTTGTCAGGTGTCTTTTCCTTCTGTGTGTACGTCGCTGCGTTTAGCCCTACGAGTATGGCTACCAATAGAAATAAGAAGAAAACAATGAACAGCTTCTGCTTCATAAACGCCTAGCTCTTTGCCTTTGCGATCGTTTGTGCGTATCGCACACGAAATTCGTCCCAGTCAGCTTGTGCAGGCGATCTCAAGCCATACCAGTTGCTTTCGAAATTTCGCGTCATACCGGTCATATTTTCAAAAAGGGCTTTGTCTTTTTGCACTTCTCGCAGATAATCGCGGTTTGTCTTGTGACGGGCGAGGCGTAACACCTTGCGGTCGCTCAGTTCGCAGAGAAGAGCGATGTAGCCCTTGCGGATCGCGGCGCGTAGATTGCCATTGCGGGCCAGCGTCTCGGCCTCGCTAAATAGATCCGAGGCAGAATCATCGGCCCCAATTCGCTCGCCGAGAATTACGCGATCGCCGCTTTCCTTCTTTGTCTTTCGCTTAAATCTTTTCGATAGAAACGGAGCGAATTTGTAGAGCAAAAATCCCACTAGGCCGATCACGAGAACATAGATCAATATCTGTAATACAAACTGAATTGAACCAATGCCTGTGTCCGCTCCCGGCACTATCGGAGCCCGCGGAAAGGCTCGTGCCAACCATTCCAAAAACTCACGGATCCATTTTTGAACCAGGCTCTCTTCTTTCGCCTGCGGTTTTTGGTACTCCTCGCGGCGCAGGATCTCGCCGAGTTTCTGCTTGTCCTGATCTTTAGTCGGCCCAGACGCAGCCGCCCGTTCGAGTTCGCCAACCGTTTCGGAAATTGCCGAAAGGCGTTCTCCGATACCGGTTAATATCGCGCTGCGTTTTATTTTGTCAGATTCCGCCGCAAACGCATCGAGCTCCGTTTTAAGCCATTGGTTATCAGTCGCGATACTTGCGCCCGGCCATTCAATTTTCTCAGCTGCAGGTACAATTCGTTGAATCTCCTCTATTGCTCCGAGCTCAAAATCGGCATCCGTTTCGTTGATATTCTGAAATAACTCATCTGTGATAACTCGCGCCCTTTCGACACGATTTTTGTAGTCAACGAGGGACGTTGCCAGCGTTACAAAGGCCATAAACAAGATGATCGCGGCCGCACCCGCCACGGTACAGTTTTGCCGGAATCCCTTTTTTCGCACCCAAACTGGAGACATATTATCCAAGACCAAGCGTTGTGATTGACGATTTGTCCGAACCCGGGCGTTGAGTTTTTGCACTGATCGAATTTGCCAGAGCCGGCTGCAGCGGATTTATGTATGTGGCAGGCACATCCGGTATCTCGCCGAGCCGGGCCGCGGCCATCAGCTCAATGTCGTAAC
>DAIRVI010000180.1:0-2781 GCA_036802885.1 Pyrinomonadaceae bacterium | reverse complement strand
AGTGGGGCAACCCGAACGAGAAAAAGGCGTGGGATTATATGATCAAATACTCGCCGTACGACAACGTTAAGGCGCAAAATTATCCTAATATGCTGATCGAGGTTTCGCTGAACGACAGTCAGGTGCCTTACTGGGAAGGCGCTAAGTTTGCCGCCAAAGTACGAGAATTGAAAACCGACAACAACATCATTCTTCTAAAAACCAATATGGGCGCCGGCCACGGGGGCTCATCCGGTCGTTACGACCGTCTGAAAGAAGTCGCGTTCGATTACGCATATGCTCTAACCCAGGTCGGTATCACCGAATAAGAAAATTCAATTCCAGACTATTGGTGATGCTCGTGAGATCGGGCATCGCCATTTCTCCTGTCAATTTGAAGCGTTGAGATTGGTCAAATTGACCGAACGACACCGATTCGTAACACACTTGTTATGTCTCTAAATCGCTCAACCTCAGTTAAGACAGCACGAATCCTACTTTGACTAACATGGCACGGCCATTGCAAAAGTCTTTGAGGGCCGATTTCCATTAATTGCCGCTATTTTGACGGCTTTGATCTAAATGTGAGTGTTGGTTTTATTATTTCGAGTTGATCGGGGGCTGCCGATTTCAATTTTAGAAAAAAAAAGATCAGGGTAAATTATTTTTGTTGGAAAAAAACAGTGTTTGCCATATAATAGTTGTTGCCGTCGTGATTACGGCCACCTTTCGTATCCATTCAATTTCAAGACCCGTTCATCCCGCAGAATAAGTTTCCGTCATCATTGTCTCTACTAGATGTTCTCATTGTCCAAAGAAAAATCAACTAGCATTTTCATCGCCGTTCTGACGCCGTTTGCAGTCGCGGCTCTACTGTGGGCGCTTTCCGGATTGACCATGGACAAACTGAGCGCCGGTGCTGTAACACTGGTGGTTCTTACGGCCTTTTGCAGCTACTATCTTCGAATCGAGCTTCCGCGTGTAAACATACATCTTACAATTTCTGATGGGCTGATAATCTTGTCGATGCTGCTTTACGGTGGCGAGATTGCCTTGTTGACCGCGCTCATCGAAACCGCCGTCGCTTCCCTCAGTCTCGTTAGAAAGGGCTTTTCGATCAAGCGGAAAACGATCTTAGCAAATATGTATTTTGCTGCGATCGCTGTTTATGTTGCATCCAAAGCTGTCTCGTATGTTTTCGTCTCGACCGAATTGGTCCTAAGTCGTGGCGACTTTACGAGCATTATTTGGCTAGTGGCCTTGATGGCAATCTCGATGTTTTTTGTTACGTCGGTATTTGTTGCGGTCTATACAGCCCTCAAAAAAGAGCAAACCTTCTGGAGCGTTTGGACTGAAAATTGTTTTAATGCGGTCGTAATGTATCTGACCGGGGCCATAGTTGCTGCGATAACTTACATTGCACAAGCCAAAACGGACATCTTGCTGTTTGCGGGCGTTGTAGGATTTTTCGGCGTAATCTATCTTACATTCAAGCGGTTCGTTGACGATGTTAAACGCACGGTTGGAAAGGCGAAGCAGGCCGAACTCGAACGGGCCGAACAGGCTGAGCAGCATGTAAATCAGCTTCAGCATTATGTTGCCGAATTAGAGCGTAGCGGCAAGGCACTCCAGGAAAGTCATGAGAATTTCCGACATGCTGCCTATCACGATGCCTTAACAGGATTACCAAACCGAAATTATTTCATCGAATCACTAAAGGATTTGCTTCTAAAATGTAAAGGAAATTTGGGAGATGATTTCGCGGTTCTTTTTCTCGATCTCAAGAGTTTTAAGACGATAAATGACAGTTTGGGACATTCATTAGGCGACCGTCTAATTAAAAAGGTCGGACAGCGTTTATCCGGAATGGTACGCGACAACGATATGGTTGGGCGATTTGGCGGCGACAAATTCGGCGTTATATTGAAAGGGCTATCGAGCGTGGACGAGGCGACCAGTTTTTCGGAACGTATGGCAAAGGGTCTTGCTGAGCCTTACTCGCTTGAGGGTAGAGAAGTATTTACAAGCGCAAGGATCGGTATCGCATACGGAAATTCGCGCTACACAGAGGCTGAGGACATTCTGCGGGATGCGGATATCGCGATGTACAACTCTAAGGAGACCGGTGAAAAGTTTGTTGTCTTCGACAAGAAGATGCACACCCGAGCCGTGACGCGACTGCAACTCGAGACCGACTTGCGGTACGCGATAGAGCGCGATCAGTTTGAGTTGCACTATCAGCCGATCATCGGGCTAAATTCGGCATCATTGGAGGGATTTGAGGCCCTTGTTCGATGGAATCATCCTCAGCGTGGGCTTGTTCCGCCCAACGAATTCATCTCGATTGCCGAGAGCACCGGTCTCATAATTCCGATGACCGTTAAGATACTTCAGTCTGCATGTGCTCAAGCCGTGAAATGGCAAAATGTCTCACAAAGCTCAACCCCTTTGAGTATGGCAGTTAATCTCTCCGGCAAGCATTTTGCGGATCCGGGTTTGGTCGACCAGATACAAACAGTTATCAATACGACCCGAATCAACCCGGCGGATCTTAAGTTGGAAATTACGGAGAGTGCCGTTATGGAAAATGCCGAAACCGCGATTTCCATGCTCAAGCAGATCAAGCAGACCGGCGTTCAGATCAGCATCGACGATTTTGGGACCGGCTATTCGAGCCTGAGCTACCTCCACCGCTTTCCGATTGACTTGCTGAAGGTCGATCGTTCGTTCGTGAGTGCGATGGAAGCGAATACGGAAAACGGTGAGATCGTGCGAACCGTCATCGCGCTTGCGAAAGCTCTT
>DAIRVI010000179.1:0-2836 GCA_036802885.1 Pyrinomonadaceae bacterium | reverse complement strand
AAACCTACCGTAATACTCATCTCGATGGACGGCTTTCGCTACGATTATATCGACAAGTTCGCTCCGCCGACCATAACGCGGCTGGCAAAAGACGGCGTTCGAGCAAAATCGATGATCTCGTCGTTTCCGACAAAGACTTTTCCGAATCACTATACGATCGCGACCGGCCTGTATCCGCAGAATCACGGACTTGTCGAGAATAATGTTTACGATTTCGGGACGGTTTTTACTATGTCAAAATTCGACGAGGTCACGAATCCGCGCTGGTGGCTGGGCGAGCCGATCTGGGTAACCGCCGAAAAGCAAGGACAGCATTCGGCGTCGTATTTTTTTGTCGGCACCGGCACCGAGATCGCCGAACATCGGCCTTCGTATTGGCGACACTACAACCGTCGCGTGCCTTCTGAAATGCGTGTCGACAAACTTCTCGAATGGCTCGACAAACCGGTTTACGAGAGGCCCACGATGCTGACCCTGTATTTTAGCGATACGGATGACGTCGGCCACGAGTTTGGCCCCGACGCCGATGAGACGAAGTATGCCGCGTGGAACGTCGATAAATATATCGAGCGACTGATGAACGGATTGCGTGCACGCAAGATCGAAAGGAAAGTGAACGTGATCCTCGTCTCGGACCACGGCATGGCCGCCGTCGACGGGCGCAACGCGATAATTATGGATGATCTTTTCGATATCGAGGATAAGAAGATCGCCGATCCGGTCCTGACAACCGGCGAAATTTGGCAGATATTCCCAAAGCCCGGCAAGGAAGATTACATCATCGACAGTCTAAAGAACATAAAAAACGCGACGTGTTGGCGTAAGAGAGACATTCCCGCTCGCCTTCACTACAACGAAGGCAAACGCATCGCGCCGATCGTCTGCTCGTCGGACGAGGGCTGGTTTATGACAACCAACAAGCGATACGATGAGCAAAAGAAGTCACCTGACTTTGCTCAAACCCGCGGTGCGCACGGCTACGACAACCGTTATCAGTCGATGGGTGCAACCTTCGTCGCACACGGCCCGGCGTTCAAAAGAGGTTACGTCGCCGAACCGTTCTCAAATGTCGAGGTTTATAACCTGATGTGTAAGATTCTCAATCTAAAACCGGCCAAGAACGACGGCAACCTCGACCGCGTCCGAGGCATGCTGAAGTAAGATTCACCACAGAGACACGGAGAGCATTGAGATACGAAATTAGGTTTAGCCCTTTGTGTATTCAGTGCCTCTGTGGTGAATTCTTATTCCGATCTAATGGTTAAGACAGCGATCTCGGGCGGCATCATGAAGCGAATCGGCAGCACGCTCGTCCCGATACCGCTCGTCACAAACATATCCACGTTGTTCTCCCGAATATGTCCATAGGAATATTTTTGGCCGTAACTTGACGGCACGATTGGCGTTCCAAAGATCGGGAACCAAACCTGTCCGCCGTGGGTGTGGGCAGCGAGAATGAGTTTTAAGTCAGGCGAGATCGACAGATCGCCTGTTATTACGGGCAAGATATCCGGACTGTGTTCGAGCGCAATGATATCGCCGTCGCCTGTCGGGGCAAGCAGAGCCTTTGCCTCAGATGACATCTTTACCCATGATGGCGTGAGCTTTAGATGATCTCTGAATCCAAGTATTCGCAGACGCTGGCCGTCTTTTTCGATAACTGCTACTTCGTTTTGCAACACTTTACAGCCAACACCCGTTAATGCAGTTGCCACTCGACCGTCATCAAACCAACCATCGTGATTTCCGAGCACCGCGAAGACACCGTACTTTGCCTTGAGACCGTTCAAATTAGAGGCAATCGTCTCGATAGGCATCTTGAGACTGCGCGCAGGGATCGGCTTGTCCTCGTGACTTTGCGACACGTAATCGCCCAGCAAAACTACGAGATCAGGATTTTGCTCGTTAGTTTTCGTAACGATCTCGCGGATCTTCGATTCGGTAATGCTGTTTGAACCGCCGTGTATATCGGCGATCATTACTATCCTGAGGCCGTCAAACGCCTGATTCCAGCCTTTGATATTTATCGACGAGTGATCAACAACCAGCCGCGACGGCTCGATGAAATATGCGTATGCGAGACAAGCAAAGCTTACGAGCAACACGCCAACACAAATTATTGGTAATTTTTGTCTCAGGACTTCTTTCATGAATTGCCACGAGCTTTAGCTCGTGGAATGTTTGCAATAATAAATTTGGGCTTTAGCCCAATAATTCAGGTTTGGGCTGAAGCCCCGATACTTTTTTGGCATCGAACCTCCAGCTAAAGCTGGAGGCAATTCATAGGAATTCTAAGGAAAATATTCATTCCAACGCGCGTCAACCAGCTTTACGGTTTCATCAGCAGGCACAACTTCCTTCGGATACCATGGCTTCATACGCGCATCGAGAACGATCGGTGCAGTGTAGCCGATGTGATTATTTTTGGTCGTGACGTCTTTGGCAAAAATATCCGTCGCCGGATTAAATCGCGTCCATGTCGCCCACAAAAACTTCTCAGTCGACCGAGCGAATTCGATATTGTCGTGAACGACTACCATTTGCCAGTCGTCAAATTTACACGACTTTGCCACCCGATCGGCCAGGTCCTTATCATTTTCGTAGCTGTCGCCCTCGACGACGAGACAACCGCCGCAAAACGGTTCGGCGGCGCGAATACCGCTTGGCAACTCGCCCCGAAATTCATATATAAGCTCCCTTTTCGCTTCGCCCAGGCCCATCAATATTGCCTTACTGCCGTGATTGATCTTACCGCTAGCATAATCGAGCGTGTCGAATGCCGTTTGGCTGAAAATGAAAAGGTCACGCTGCCAGTCAACGCGGGCGAGAATGTACT
>DAIRVI010000178.1:0-2837 GCA_036802885.1 Pyrinomonadaceae bacterium | reverse complement strand
CCGAGCGAAACATACGGAACGTCGGCCTCTGCAACCTGGATCTGAACCTTCATCGGATTTGTTTTTAGAATGGTCGCCACGATTGATGCCGACGAGACATATTCGCCTACTGCGACCGGGCGGCTACTGACAAAACCCGAGAACGGCGCACGTATGATCGTGTCCGCTATCGCCTGCTCAGCGTCCGCAACCTGCGTCTGGGCCGATTCGATATCGGCCTGTGCGCTTACGATCGCCTGGTTACTCTGACGGGCTGTGTTGATAGCGGCTTCGAGCTGCTGCTTTGCGGCGTTTGAGCGGGCACGAGCGGTGTCACGCTCGGTACGATACTGCTCGTAGTTGATCATTGCAACATCGCCTGTCTCAGTCAGCTCTCGATAACGTTTCTCATTGGCTTCGGCCTGTTTGAGCTCGGCAATTGTCTGTTCATAGTTAGAGTTTGCCACTCTCACTTCAGGGATCGCAGACGCATTAAACCTGCCGTTCGATCCAAGCCCAAGTCTTGCCTCAGCCTGTAATTTGGCCGCACGCGCCTTTTTCACGCCAGCCTGTGCGCTCGATAATTGCAGTCGAGCATCGCGGTCGTCAATGCGGCCTATCACCGCTCCTGTTGACACGAATTGTCCGACATTGACCGAAATATTGGCGATCTTACCCGCGGTTTTCGGAGCCACATTCGAGGTTTCGTCCGCAGTTGTGCTACCCGTCGCCTGTATCGATGACGGCACATCACGCGTTTCGCTCTTGGAGACCGTTATGGTGAACGCGGCCGGCTGCAGAGTCTCGTCGACATTCGAACTATTACTCCGTCCACGATCGCCCGTGGACGAGCCGCACGAAACTGTGGCAAAAATAACGAGCGCGCAGATCAGCGTTTTAAGGCGTGAACTCAGCATAGAATTACTGTCTAAGTCTGATATCTTACAATACTTCACCCCGCCGTTTAAGAATCTTCGTGTAAATTTTTGTCAATAAACTGTTAGTAAACCGCCGACTGATCATGTTCCAGTGTCCCGGCTCAATATTGTATTGTGAAAATCAACGGCCTTGGTGATAAAATGTACATTCAGAGCCAATACGAGGTTAGCCATTTATGCAAACTATAACTGCGTCCGAATTAAAAAAGCGGTTGGATGCCGGAGACGATATTCAATTGATCGACGTCCGCCAGCCGGATGAATACGCTTTTGCCAAGATTGACGGTGCAAAACTCATTCCGCTTGGCGAAATTATGACGCGAATTAGCGAGATCGACACGGAGCGCGAGACAGTAATTCATTGCAAGATGGGAGGTCGCAGTGCTCGAGCTATCGAGGCACTGGAACAATCGGGTTTTAAGGGAACGTTGAAAAATCTTGTCGGCGGAATTACTGCCTGGTCGAACGAAGTTGATCCGCGGGTGCCAAAGTATTAATTAATCGACCGACAGATCGATGCCGTCGGCCATGCGTACGATCTTCATGTTTTCAGTGACGGTCGTACGACAGGCCATAACGGCTTTTTCCTTTGGACCTTTCTCGAGCCAGACCTGACAATTAAGACACTCGCCGTTCCAGCAGAAATCTCCGTAACTAATATTTTCCATTGCCAGAAACTGAAAACAGCGTAGGAGCGAATTGTTCTCCGGGACCATATAAATGGTACCAAGTATGTCGATCTCGATAAGTTTGTCGTATGGCTGAAATATGTCGGGCTCGGTCATAATCGATTATCTGAAATACGCTCTGTTTCGACCACGAATTGGCTAGATTATCTTATCTAAAAGGTGTAATTTTGAACAATGGCATTGATAATATATACCAAACCAGGCTGCCCGTATTGTCAGCAGGCCAAGGATCATTACAAGCAAAACAACGTCTCATTTACCGAGTATGACGCGCAGAACGACAAACAACGACAGCGTGAAATGCTCGAATATTCGGGCGGCGATCTGACCGTCCCGTGCATCGTAGAGAACGGGGCGTATATCGGTTCAGGGTGGGGCGACCCGCCTCGTGGCTGAACGATCCACCCGTAAGAGCCGGCAGTTTGCCGGCCGTGAAAAATGCGGAATTCGAATTGCGGAATTTTGATTTCCCGATATAGACTGTATCATCGTTAACGGAGTTTTCTCTGGTCGCGGCATGCCCTCCGCAAGCCGCATTTCTTATGGTTGGTTCCCAAGTTAACCAATACAAGATCCTCGAAAAGATCGGCTCCGGCGGCCAGGGAACGGTCTATAAGGCTCTCGACACCAAGCTGAACCGTACCGCTGTAATCAAGGTTCTGCCGCCTGAACTAACTCAAAAAACCGCAAACTTCAGACGATTTGAGCGCGAAGCCCAGCTTTGCTCGCAGCTCGATCATCCGAATATCTGCACGATCTACGACTTCCATAGCGCGGACGGAGTCTTTTATATCGCGATGCAGTACGTTGAGGGTAAGAACGTTCGTCAGCTCGTCTCGGGCCGTCCGCTAGAACTCAGAAGCGCGCTTTCGATAGCCGTCCAGGTCACCGATGCCTTGGCCTATGCGCACTCGAAAAATATTATTCACCGCGATATTAAGGCCGGAAACATAATGGTCAACGATTCGGGGCAGGCGAAGATTCTCGATTTCGGGCTCGCCAAGTTGATGGAGGATGAGCAAATTTCCGAAAGCGAGGGCCACGACCGAACCCAGATCACCGAGCTTGGCATTCCCTATGGCACCGCCACATACGCAGCCCCGGAGCAGGCCAAGGGCGAGCGCGCCGACCACCGCTCGGATATTTTCTCGACTGGCGTTTTGTTATACGAAATGCTCACCGGCATTTGGGCTTTCCAAGGCAAAACGGTCGTCGACGTTCGACATCAGGT
>DAIRVI010000177.1:0-2850 GCA_036802885.1 Pyrinomonadaceae bacterium | reverse complement strand
GTATTGTCGTTATCAAAAACGGCAAGTTACTGATCGAGGAATACTTTAACGGAGCTAGTAGAGATGCTTTGCATAATACACGTTCGGTCGGCAAGACGTTTGCTTCGGCGTTGACAGGAATTGCCATCAAAGACGGTTATCTGAAAAGCATTGATCAATCATTAGGCGAGTTTTACAACTTAAAGAATTACGAAAACTACGATCAAAAAAAAGATAGCGTAACGATAAGAGGTTTGCTGACAATGAGTTCGGGTTTTGAAGGCTTTGATTTCGACGAAAGCTCAATCGGCAACGAAGAAAATATGTATCCGCAGGCTGATTGGGTAAAATGGACGCTCAATTTACCGATGGCGGATAGAAAAGTTGGCAAAGAATGGGCTTACTTTACTGCGGGAGTCGTTTTGTTAGGCGATATTTTGAACAAAACAGTTCCAAACGGTCTGGAAAAATATGCCGATAACAAATTGTTCAAACCGCTCGGAATCAAAAACTACAAGTGGCAATACACGCCGCAAAAAGTCGTCAATACAGCCGGCGGTTTAGAAATGTCCGCTTTAGATTACGCCAAATTCGGCCAGCTTTATCAGAACAACGGCAAGTGGAAAGGCAAGCAGATCATTTCTGAAAGTTGGGTAAGAGAATCGCTCACAAAGTATTTCTCAATTCCCGACGATAGTTCAAACTACGGCTATCTTTGGTGGAACAAGACTTACAACGTTAATGGTAAAGATCACGAAGTATATTATTGCAGCGGAAACGGCGGCAGCAAGGTATTTGTCTTTAAGGACTTGCCGATGGTGATTGTCGTAACCGCAACCGCCTTCAACAAACCCTATATGCACCGACAAGTCGACAAGATCCTTGAGAAATACTTAATTTCCGCTACGGCCAACTAACTTTAAGCCGTCAGTTTGGGGCGAACTTTGAATAATCTTGGAAAAGACATTCGCACCGTTGCAAGCGGCGAGAGCTGGCGTTTGCGATTCGGCGGATCGGTTGTTTGTCGCTGATGTGTACGTTCGTCGATCATCGTCCGGGAAGTGACGCGGGCCTAAGTCTTTTGCCTTGCCAGTTCCTTTAGCCGGTCAAAGTCCCAGTTTGTGCGGCGGATGCGGGGCCAAGTAAACGCGACGATCAAGAACAGCGCTGAGAGTAGTTTCGACATGTGATCGCTCTCCGAACTTTGTCTGTGTCAGGAATGGTAAACCGAATTATTGATCAATGCAAAACGCACAATGCACAATGCACAGTGTAAGGAACTGATAATGGAAAACCATCATCGTCAAAAGATATATTATTTGAAGTTGCGATCGAGATCGAGAAGATTGACTCGCTGATCGCCTGTCTTCTAAAATGTTGTGAAATCAACTGCAGGCAGATCCTATTTATGAAGACTCTGTTCATCTTAATTTTAGTGTCGATGTCCGCCGCAGCACTCACGGCACAGACGAAATCGCCCAATGGGGAAGCGAGCGAAAAGGCCACTATCGCGGCGCAGAACAAGTTTATTGCGGAGCAGAACGTGGCATTTGCTCAAGGAAATAAGCTTTTTCAAGAAAAGGCATACGCCTCTGCGTACGAAATATATTCCGACATTATCAAAAAGTATCTTGGGGTCATCCCCAACCATCCGCAACTTGCGAGCATCGTGACAAATGCGTCGATGGCGATGCGGCTCTCGATGGCCGAGATCTACAACGAAGCGCTTCGGGTTGCACCGAAAACGACAACCGCGCCCGCAGTGGTAAAGGCTCGCGACCTTGCGTTAGAAACGACTCGAGCCGGATTTATAAATTCAGCAGAGTTGGCGAAAACGGCCGTCAAAATGGCGTTCGACGCGGACATTAACCCGAAATACGCAAGTGCGACTACGAAAGCCCAGTATCTCGCGGCTCTCGCGAACCGCGTCGAGGCAGTTTCGACGATGGCCCAATACGTCGAACGTGCGGTCTCGGACGAGACCCATCAGATATTCCTGCAATACCTGTCTGTCGAAAAAGATGCCAATAAAAAACGATCGGCATGGCTCAAACTCGCTAAATTGTACGTGGACACGGGGAGCGATCTGGAAAAGGCGAGCGCTATTTACGACGCGATCCTCAAGGACTCGCCCAACAACCTCGATGCTCTTTTTCATGGCGGCACATGCCTCGTCGTTTTGTCTGTTAGGCCGGGAATGGTAACGGGTGCGGGATACCTTAAACGATTTCTCACGCTGGCTCCGGCAAACGACGCTAGACGAAAAGATGCTCAGGAGACCCTCGATTACCTGAAAACTACTGAAGGAATCGCCCCTTGAATACCGAGTCGCCGAGAGGGTGCGATGGCCTGAGGGCGAGCCGTCTACAGGCAGCGGAGATCCGGAACTTTCAGATAAATTAGAAATCGGAGCGATGTCGGCAAAAATACGCGGGTAAGAGAACCTCTCTAATTCGCGTTTTTTGCTGGCCACATTCCTTAAACCTTAATAAATATCTGCTTTCGATAAAGCAGCCACATCAGGAACAGCCAGAGCAGGATGAAGCTGATGGCGAAAGCCAAGGACGCGTCGATTGGTTGGAAGACGGGCAGATAGATGTTTTGTATGACCCAGCGTTGGATCGAGATTAGCTGGCCGTCGGCGCCGGTGACGCGGTAGGCGGCGATCATCCGCGCCATAATGCCGGTAAATACAAAAAGCGGCAGGGCATTGACGCCAAAGATGACAAACGGCTTTGTCCACGCCTTGTAGCCTTTGATATCGATCAGCCAATAACAAAAACCAAGGATCAACAAGGCGAGGCCGGTTGTCGCGAGAACGTACGAGCTTGTCCAGAGAGCCTTATTCATTGGGAAATAGCTGTTCCAGAT
>DAIRVI010000176.1:0-2917 GCA_036802885.1 Pyrinomonadaceae bacterium | reverse complement strand
GCATGTTCACCATCGTTTTCAATCCTGAGGAAGCTCCGCTGACGGTCGATAATTTCATTAAACTCGCACGCAGCGGTTATTTCAACGGCCTCGAAGTTCATCGCGTCGTTCCGAATTTTGTGATGCAGGATGGAGATCCGCGTGGCGATGGAAACGGCGGGCCCGGCTGGTCGATTCGCTGTGAGATAAACATGCTGCCGTACGATCGCGGCGCTGTCGGCATGGCATTGTCGGGCAAGGACACCGGCGGCTCGCAGTGGTTTGTCACGCACTCGTCGCAGCCGCATCTCGACGGCGGCTATTCGGTATTCGGACACGTTGACGAAACGGGTATGAAGGTCGTCGACAATATTGTCCGCGGCGACAAGATAATTAGTGTGAAAATCGTGGGCAGATAGGCAGAAACCCGCGCGGCAGTAGGGGTGCGCGACGTATTCCACTTTCGATCTTGCGCACCCTCCCAACAGGTCGGGTTTCAGCCATTTATTCTGTGCCCTCTGTGTTCTTTGTGGCTAAATATCTTATGAACGACATCGAACGACAACATAAGCAGATCGAGATCGAAGAAGGTCTCGACAATCTCTCGCATTACCTCGACGGATTGTTTCGCGTGCCCGGCACGACGTGGCGATTTGGGCTCGACTCGCTCATTGGTTTGATCCCGAACTTTGGCGACACTATTACGTCATTCGCGTCGTTTTATATTCTGTTCGCGGGTGTTCGCTATGGCGTGCCAAAGATCACGCTGCTGCGGATGGCATTTAACATCGGCCTTGATTATTTGGTCGGAATGATCCCTTTCATAGGCGATGCGTTCGACTTTGTTTGGAAGGCAAACAAACAAAACATGGATCTCATCCGCACGCGAGCCGCAGGGCACGGCAAAGGCAAGACGAGCGATTACGTTTTTGTATTTGGTTTGATCTTCGTGTTGATCGGGATACTTGTCGGCTCGATTATCGTCAGCGGTCTAATTCTATTCTGGGTTCTCACCAGTCGTCCTTTGATCTGACAAAATTAGCCACCTACCTTACGGGCAGGTGCCGACAGAAGGTTGGTTCTTGTCGTAGCTGATCCGAGTGAATTGCGGCCATTTATTCTTAAGCTACCGCGCTTTGCGCCGCGAACATCTTATCCAGAGCGGGTTGCAGTACGCCGATGCCGTATTCACCGGCGGCACGCGTTTTCAATTTACCCTCGGCGTCGAAAAGATAGTAGACCGGAACCCAACCCTGCTCGTTCTGGAATGCGTCTTTCAATTTGTGCAGGCTGTCGACAGCCGTCGGCTCAGTTATATGGTTAGCTTCGATAGCGTTTTTGACCGTATCGAGATCGGTGTCCGCCTCGTATCGCGGCATGTGAACCGCGACGGTCTGTAGGCCGAGAGCGCCAAATTTTGCCTTTAGCTCGTTGAGCTGGGGCATTTTGTCCTTGCAGACGCCGCACGACACGGCCCAAAAGTGCACGAGCGTCGGTTTTCCCTTAACATTGTTTTGAACGTCTTCCAACGAGCCATTTAACCATGTCGTCGCTCCGTCCAGAGCGGGCATCGCATCTCCAATTCTCATTGCCATTGTGTTTCTCCGTAAAAGGCAATGAGTGGTGAACGAAGAGCAATTCGTCATTCACCACTCAACATTGTTGGTTAAACCTTCAGATTTTCCTGACCGGGCTTCCAGTCGGCGGAGCATAGCCCACCTGTCTGCAGTCCTTGCAGCACGCGGAGTGTCTCGTCGACCGAGCGTCCGATGTTCAGATCGTGGACAACCGAATATTGCAAAATACCTTCCGGATTGATGATAAAGAGGCCGCGAAGTGCGATATTCGCGTCCTTGACCAAAATGTTATACGCCTTGGCCAATTTTCCGCTGACGTCCGATGCGATCGGATACTTGACGCCCTCAATGCCGTTCTTGTCCTGCGGCGTTTTAAGCCACGCTCGATGCGAATGGACCGAATCGGTCGAAACGCCCAAAACCTCGGCGCCAATGCCGTTGATCTCGTCGAGACGATCCGAAAAATGGATCAATTCCGTCGGGCATACAAATGTAAAATCGAGCGGGTAAAACAAGAGGATCAACCACTTGCCTTTGTAGTCCGCCAATTTGACGTTTTCCTTGAGTGTCTCGATGTTCTTGGTCGAGGGCATATCAAAATCGGGTGCCGGCATGCCGACCTTGGCCAATTTGACCTTTTTCTCTTTTGCAGTTCCTGTAGCTGTTGACATAAATTTATCTATCTCCTTATTTTGTAATAATTAAACGCAATCAGGGCAGAGGCCCCTCAAAGTAAATTCTAATGATTCGGGTTCGAAGCTAGATGACGCAGCCGCCTGATTCACAAGCTCCGGTGGATGCTCCATCTCGATATCTACGAGGCGCCCGCACTTTGTGCAAAGCGCATGGTCGTGCCGCGAAGTGATCCGGTCAAAACGACTCGCACCGTTGCCAAACTGTATCTCGGCAATATGCCCCTCATCTTTCAAGAATCTCAGCGAGTTATAAACCGTCGCAAACGAAATGCTTGGCAAAAGCATTTTTGAGTTAACAAAAACCTCATTCGCGGTTAAGTGTCCGTGACTGTCACGAATGACCTGCAGCACAACCTCGCGCTGCTTCGTCAAACCTAAATCTTGTTTCGTTGTCACATCCATAATGTACTAACTTAGATTTAGAATAATTCTAACTTGAGTTATTGTCAAGACCAAATTTAGACCAACTGCCTATTTATTATTTTGGAGTTTTAATCACCAGTTTTCGCCGTGCCTGGACGACTAGGCCGGGGCGTCGGGATGTGACCTCGATATTGCGCGTCGCAATGCCACGGGTTTCGACGACCGGTATTTTTGGCGTGTATGTGACGACGTATGACGAATCGATCATACGGGCGACGAGTGCTGATTTTTCGATCATTTCAT
>DAIRVI010000175.1:0-2937 GCA_036802885.1 Pyrinomonadaceae bacterium | reverse complement strand
TAAAATCATAAGCCGCAAGTACGCTCGCGATGGCACCGTGCGATAGGCTGGTCATCGCCTTATTAAAAGTATCGCCAAGCGGCTTGTTTGTCTGAAACATATACGGGAAAACGGGTTCGCCGTGGACGTGGTCCCACGCGGGTTCACCGGTCCGGACGCTGTACATCATATCGGCATAAACACGCCAATGCGCCTCGTCGCCCATAAAAATGGCCATCGCTCGCATACTCGTGGGCGAATCCGAGCGAAGCGTTTCACTTATCGGGGTATTCGCAAAGGTCTTGCCCGGGTTTTCGGCAAAAACGCCGACGCTCGCCAGCGATCGCAAAAGGCGAAAGAGTGATCTCTCGTGCGTTCCGGTCTTAGCGGCGAGCTCCGCGGATGGCTTTGGGCCGTCTGCAACAAGATCGGCGATGCCGAGCCTGGCCGCAACACCGATTGCTTGTGAGACAAAGCAACCCATCGAGAGCTGCATTAACTGTGCGTCTGGCGGCATCTGCTGCAAGGCTGTGGCTGATGTGGTTTGATCGGTCATTGTTTTTTCTCCTTATGTGCTTTCGATTTATTAAGGTTCAAGAACGAAAGATTTTGGCATGAATTCGAGCGAAACGATCTCACCGGCGGCCTTTGTCTTCGCGTCCGGCTTGTCCGTATAGATAAATACAGCCGGATACTCGACCGGCTTCATACCGCATCCCAACTGCATACCGGCAAGATCGGGTGTGAAAAACATAATCTTCACCGATTCCGGCGAGGAATTGAACAGCTTAACGATACCTGTCGCGGTTCGCATTTGGAAAAATATCTTTTTGTTTGAGCATTCCAGCGCCTGCAGATAGCCCACTGCGCGCTTTTCACCATCGGCGGGCTTTCTGAGAGCGTTTTTCATGGCCTGCAAGATCATTTCACGGCGCCGAGCGTCAATATCTTCCGCGGTCGGCATGCTTGTCGGCGTCCGGGCAGGCGGCGGTTGGCCGTCGGTATCGGGCTGGTCGTAGATGACGAGCGTAGCGCTTCGCATTTCTTCGTCGGTCATTAGACGGAAACCCGCAGGCACGAACTCGATCGCGACAAGTTCGCCACGGGCCGTGCTTTTGGGAACGGTCATTGCCCGGTATGTGATGAGCACGTTAAATGCGGAGAGGTTTGCATCGCATCCGACCTGGGCATTGGTTGCGTCGGGGTCGAGGGAGCTGAGAGTTAGAGCATAAAAGTCTTTGCTTGTGACCGTAAAGGTCTCGGTGGCCGTCTTGATCGTGTAGACGATCGGCCTCGCTTTGCAATCGATCTTTTGCACACGGCCTATTTCCCGCCGTTCGCCTTCCGCGGGCACCCGCAGGGCTTCGTTGATCGCACGAAGTTTAGCTTCTTCCTGCAGTTTTACCATTTCCGCTTCGGTCGGCTGTTTAACCCCTTCGATCCGCCGGACAATCATCGGTTTGCCGCCACCTGATGCAGCGACGGCCGCTTCGTAACGCTTGCGTTCTGCGTCCCGGCGTTCCTCAAACTCTTTCAACTCGGCAATGTTTGCCAGGATCTTCTCGGCGCGATCCTTTGTCTCAGGGTCATCAGTTGTGCGGGCGATCTTTTCGGCGATCGCGGTAGCCTCGGCGTGTTTATTCTGACGCGAATATATCTCCGCGATCCGCAGAGCGTAACGCTGATTGCCCGGCTGCAGCTTGAGTGCAGTTTTAAGCTGAGCCACCGCGTCGTCAAGTTCGTCATTATTAACGAGTGCGACAAATGCCAGCAGTTCGTAGCTCTCCGCAAACGTCGGATTGAGCGATATGGCCTTACGCAGGGCCTCGCGCATCTTTGCGGCGGTAGCATCGCTAAACCGCTGGACAAAGCCGAATTCATCCTGGCCCTCGCGGCTGAGCAGATAAGCATATCGATAAAAGGCGTTGTGATTTTTGGGGTCCTTTGAGATCGCCTTTTCAAGGTAGATACGGGCGTCGTCAAACTTTCGCTGCTTTACCTTGATCATCCCAAGCGCCGTATTCGCCATGCTCGAATCGCTATTCAGCTTTAGCGATTTGACCAGGTACGGCTCGGCGTCGTCGGGGCGATTGTTGTGATACAGCAGATCACCGAGATAAGCGTTTGTCTCGGCTTCGTCAAGCGGCGACGCTTGCATTTCGGCGTCGAATGCCAGCTTGTTCTTGAGCACAAAGATATTGTATTGATAGCTGCTCTTGCCGACATATTTTCGCAGATCTTTTTCCATCTGTTGATAGTTGGTCTGAAAAGCATCCTGAAACGCCTTTTCCGGCGAAACATTTTTTATCAAAAGACCGAGAAACTTGCCCAACGTCTCGCCCTTCCCGCTCTGCATCAAGTAATGAATGAGAGCCCAGCTCTGAGCGTAAAAGATGTTGCGCGAATGCCCGCCGCTCTCGAGAAGCTGACGGTTGCTAATGCCGAATAGCGTATCGAGTGGCATCAGTTTGTTTTGCTGAAGTAATGCTAGGTGGTTGCTTTGCGGCAGGCCGAGCTTTATTTTCTGGTCGCCTTCGATCTCGAATGTCGAGTAATATTCGGCCAATCCCTCATTAAACCACGCCGGGACCTCAGACTTGCCAAAGCTCGTATCGACGATAAAATGCACGTATTCGTGAAAGATGGTTTCGTAGGTTTGTGCGTCTTCGCCCTCGGTCGAAAGCGTAATGTAGTTGACGTCCTCGCCCGACTGAAAGTACCCGGCGACAAAAGTGTCGATCTTGCCGTCGGCACGTTTTGGTTTGAACGGCTTGTACGACGAATCGCTCTTAAAGACAACGACGTTAGTCGGGATCGGTGAAGCAAGATTTGTGTTGTTGAACAGCAGCCTAAAGCTCTCTCGAAACTGCTCTAGCCGCGTGCCGACCTTTCGAATATCTTTTTCCGACGCGTTGCCGATCAGGAAGAAGTTTTTCGAGCGGATCTGTATCCATTCGT
>DAIRVI010000174.1:1676-3008 GCA_036802885.1 Pyrinomonadaceae bacterium | reverse complement strand
CGTCGGCACATTGGTCAGATAAAGAAAAACTGCCCGCCGAAAACACTCGATTGCCGGCCGCGCCAACGACAGGCCCTTTTGCATTGGGCCTATGATTCCAGACGGATTTAGATTGGCGATCGTGAACCCTTCACGCGAGCACGAAAGATTTGCGGTGCAAACGCAAAAATTAGACTTCATCTCTAAAAATTATATGTTTATAAAACTCTACCTCATCGCTCTGCCCGTTTTCTTTGCGATCGATATGGTCTGGCTTGGACTCATCGCGAAAAACTTTTATCGTGAGCAAATTGGGTTTTTGATGAAGACTGATATTAACTGGACGGCGGCGATCATTTTCTATTTGCTGTTCATCGTCGGACTGGTCGTTTTTGTCATCATTCCGGCTCACGAGAAAGGCTCGTGGACGCATGCGCTGCTATTCGGTGCGATGTTTGGCCTTATCACTTATGCCACCTACGATCTTACCAACCTTGCGACGCTTAAGGATTGGCCACTGATGGTTACAATTGTCGATCTGGGATGGGGTGCGGTACTTGCGTCGTCAGTATCGACGATCACCTACTTTATTGCCAATAAGATCGGCCTATGAGCTATTTCGTAACCCTCGGCATTGTCCTATTTGCGTACATAAATCTTTGGTTCATTATTTCTTTGATCAAAAAAAGAAATGATGTGGCTGATATTGCATGGGGAATCGGGTTCGTTGTACTGACATGGACATCGTTTTTTATCTCTGGCGAGTCGGGCCAGCGCGGCGTGCTTGTTGGAATATTGGTAAGCGTCTGGGGGCTGCGTCTCGCTTGGCATATTCACACCCGTAATGCCGGCAAGGCAGAAGATTATCGATACGCCGCCTGGCGCAAGGCTTGGGGCGAGTGGTTTTTGTTGCGGTCATACGGGCAAGTATTCCTGCTGCAGTGTTTACTGTTGTTCGTCGTCGCGCTGCCAATCCTCCTGATCAACAAAAGTGCCGGTCCAGCGATCGGCTTGTTGGATGTTGTTGGGGTCGCCGTTTGGCTTTTCGGATTTATTTTTGAGACTGTTGGTGACGCTCAACTCGCAAAATTTATCGCTGACCCTACCAACAAAGGCAGACTGATACAAAGTGGGCTTTGGCGTTATACGCGCCACCCAAATTATTTTGGCGAGGTTACACTTTGGTGGGGTGTTTGGCTCATCGCGCTTTCAGTACCGTTCGGCTGTTTGGCAGTCATCGGCCCGATCACGATCACCTTTTTGATACTCAAAGTTTCGGGCATCCCAATGCTCGAAGATAAGATGGAAAAAAATCCTGATTTTGCGGAATACAAAGAGAGAACCAGCGGATTC
>DAIRVI010000174.1:0-1576 GCA_036802885.1 Pyrinomonadaceae bacterium | reverse complement strand
GGCAAACGAAGTTTATTTGGCGCTCCGCGAAGACCGATGGCGATGATTACGCGTCTCGCTCGGTAGGTGTGAGGAGCCTTTTCGTTGCCGAGCTCGGTCTTGATTGTAAAATAGTCGCCGTCTTGAGCCCGCTGGACCGCCTTACAGCTCTCATTTTCGTTTATGGAAACGCTTTTATCCGCCAGATTGCCGAGCCAGACATCGAGAATGTTTTCGCGCTGGTCGCCCGGGATCTTTGTCTGAAGCTGATCGGCAATTTCCGATCGAAAGCCCGCTATCAAATTGTCGCGGTCGCTGAGGAAATGGGTTTGGTAGAGGCTTGCCCAATCACCTGAGCCCTTTGTGCGCAGAAAGGTCGCGATCCGATGTGTTAGCTCTTTCTCAAGCTTTGCCGACAATGGTGCCGATAAGTCCTGTCTCAACGCAGTCGGAATTTTCTCGATTAGTTCCGTGTGAAATGTCTGCGCTTGTTGGCGAACCAGATCAGCAAACTGCGATCCGATCGCGTCGATGATCGTCTTATTGTCGCTATTGGCATCACCACCGTACTTCGCCTTTGTGAGACCGAGCCCTGCGACGGAAATGCCGCCGAACCAGTCTTTGGTGTCGGGTTTGAAAAAGATATATTTACCTTTCGGGTAATGTTCGATCGTCGACAAAATCTTATCCTGTTCGATGCCGAGGTATCGCAGTTTTGCTTCGCTCGCTGCGGCCGCGGCCGAAGCTCCGCCGGGGCCGATACCGATTATCGCGACATCATATTCCGCTTTCGCTTCGGGCGGCGCTCCGGCGAGGTCGGTAGCGATATTTGCAATCACCTCAGCGCCCTCCTTGACTGCGTTTTTGATGAGCGGCACACCGGAAACATCGCCGATTATGTAACAGCCGGGAACATTTGTCTGAAAGCTTGCGCCGTCCCGCGTCGGTGTCGGTAGCGAGCGAACCTCTTTGGCGGTATTGATCACGATACATGCCTTGGGGTTAACCGGGCATTCAGCCTGGCAGGCCGTATCCTCCATACATAGATCGGGCGCGACGGCCGCCGCGGTGCCGTCGACGATCGCGAGCACGTCGTGAGGACAGGCATCGACGCACGCCTGACAGCCGATGCAGCGTTCCGGAAAGACTACGGGATGCGGATAGCTCGGGCCGCGGTATTTGTCGAGGCCGAGCTCCTTTAGCTCGGCGCTGTCGAGCTTTCGTACATGTATCGGCGGGCCTGCTTTTTCGTCACGAGATCTAAAGAATCCAAATGCGCGGGTTGAGTCGTTAAAAATCGCGAGAAAACCAACTCCAAATCCTACGAGCAGAATGCTCGCCCAACCCACCCACGAGAGGCCGCCGTAGGCTACGGCGTCGTCGGGCACAATTGTTTGGTTCACCCAGATAAGCAGGGCGATCAACGCGAGACAAACAAATATGTGGAGAGCTTTCATTGGCCTTTATTTTGGGTGATCTTGCTCGCAACGGTATCTTTTCTGCGTTTTAGGGCGTCCTCGGTAAGGAATTCGCTCCAACGTCCGCCGCTATAAGGATGCTGAACGTGGCACGAGATGCAGTTTGCCCCGACCGATCC
>DAIRVI010000173.1:0-3045 GCA_036802885.1 Pyrinomonadaceae bacterium | reverse complement strand
GTCTATAATTTTCTTTATGCCAGAGATTCCGGAAATAGACGGCGGCACCGACGTTTTGGAAGAGACCGACGTAAAGCTCGAAAAGCCAAAGCTGTATAAAGTCCTGCTTCATAACGACGATTTCACGACGATGGAGTTTGTCGTTTTTGTCCTTCAATACGTTTTTAACCGCGACGACGCTGAGGCATTTACGATTATGCTTAAGGTGCATAACGAGGGTTTGGGAATCGCCGGTATTTATCCCTACGAGATCGCCACAATGAAATCCGAAAAGGCGATGAACCTCGCCAAGGCTCGCGAGTATCCGCTGCTGTGTACGGTTGAGGAGGAGTGAGTATGCGTATTTCTGTGTTTTCAGTTGTAATTATCTTGTTCACTGCAATTCTTGTCTGTGGTCAAGATAAACTATCTCCCGAAGATCAATTAAAGCTGTCGGAGTCTGACAAGCTTGCCGCAAGGTTTGTAGAACGTTTCCGCCAAACGCGCGATTTTGGAACCGTGTGGAAGGAGTTCAAAGTCCGCGATGAGCAATGTGCGGTTCGTTTAAACCCTGTGCTCGGATCATATAGTTCGAACGGCCTTAAAGAGAAATCATTTCAGCAGAGGCTATTGGAAAAAGGACTTGACAATGAAATCCTTGGACGACTATATATTTCGGTTTGGGACTCATCCCTGCTATTTCAGGGTTACTATTACAGCCTCGCAAGGTCTAGAAATGGTTCGGAACCAAGCGAGGATCTCCCAAGGCCAAAAAACCACGCCGGAAGGAAACTATTAATGCTAATTGCGAAACTGGCAAAAGAACAAGAGTCTGACACGACAGAGCCCATGACTCGTAAAGATTTCGAAAGGATCATTGCTAATGCCATTGAAATCCGTCAGAAGTTTAGAAAATACAGGTCCGTTGCTTTTCTTAGATCCGAGAATTGGAAATCTGCGGTTCTTTGGTTTTCAGACGTGCATAACGTGGGAGGCAAAGTAATTGATCGCGAAAGGTTTGCGGATCGGTGTTCAGCAGGCAAAGGGCCGTTGTATGTTTCTCAAATTGGTTTTTTTGTATTTATTTTTAGCGAAGAAAACGGTCGAATGAGGCTGTGGTCAATGAGCTTTATCGATGATTGACCTAACGGGGAATTCAAATTATCCGGTCAGTCCAACCACGCGCCTAGATTGAAGGCTTTTTATTGACGTTTTTAGAGTTCGGAATGCGGAAGTTTTCGTGTAAATGTTAATATCAGAGTTTTTATGACTGAAGCGTTGGACTTAAAGAAAACAGTAAACCTTCCCCGGACGGATTTTGCCCAAAAGGCCAATCTTGGCCAGAGCGAACCTGCGCGTCTCAAGAAATGGACCGAGATGGGGCTTTATGAAAAGGTAATTGAAGCGCGGAAAGGGCGTGAGAAGTTCATTCTCCACGACGGCCCGCCGTATGCCAATGCCGACATTCACATCGGCACGGCGCTCAATAAGATACTTAAGGATTTCGTGGTAAAAACCCGCTCAATGATGGGCTATGACTCTCCGTACGTGCCCGGCTATGATTGTCACGGCTTGCCGATCGAGACGCTGGTCGAAAAGAAGCTGGCTGAAAAGGGCAAAAATAAGAATGATCTGCCGATCGCGACGTTTCGCCGCATTTGCCGCGAGCACGCGTCGACGGCGATGAACGGCCAGACGCGCGACTTTCAACGGCTTGGAATCTTGGGCGAATGGCAGTCGCCATACCTAACGATGTCCGCCGAGTACGAATCGTCGACGGCCCGCCTTTTCGGGAAGTTTCTGGAGCGCGGATATGTTTACAAAGGCTTGCGCCCCGTTTATTGGTGCATTCACGATCAAACGGCGCTCGCCGAGGCCGAGGTCGAATACAAAGAGCACTCGTCGCCGTCCGTTTATGTCAAATTTGGGCTCAAATCCGATCCGGCGCTGATCGATAGCTCACTTGTTGGCAAAAACGTCTTTGTCGTTATTTGGACAACGACGCCATGGACACTTCCGGCAAACCTTGGCATAACCGTTCACCCTGATTTTGATTATTCGGCTGTTCAGGCTAACGGCGAAGTTTATATCGTCGCCTCCGAATTAGCTGCGTCATTTGCCGAAACGTGCGGATTGGAGAGCACAAGAGAACTTGCACGTTTCAAAGGCTCCAAGCTCGACCGCCTCGAGGCGCGCCACGCCTGGCTCGACCGCACATCGCTAATAATGAACGCCGATCACGTGACTCTGGGCGAAGCCGACGCGGAGGTCGAACTCGACGCGCGGCACGAAAACAAAGCCGCAGGAAAATCCGGCACAGGCTGCGTCCATACGGCACCCGGCCACGGCGCGGACGATTTTGCGGTAGGCAAAAAATACGGGCTCGAGATATATGCTCCGGTCGACGCTGCCGGTAGGTTCACTGACGAGGTCGAGCATTTTGCTGGATTGAGCGTTTTTGAGGCAAATCCTAAGATCGTCGAGTTTTTGCGGGAGAGCGGCGCTCTACTTAATGTTGAGAAATACGATCACCGCTATCCGCACTGCTGGCGGTGCAAGAATCCGGTGATCTTTCGCGCGACGCCGCAGTGGTTCATCTCGATGGACGAGGCCGTCGGCGATTCGAAATCGCTTCGAAACAAGGCCCTTGACGAGATCGTGTCGGTCGCGTGGCAGCCAACGTGGGGCCAGGATCGGATGCGGAATATGTTTAAGGGCCGTCCTGATTGGTGTGTTTCGCGTCAACGTTCGTGGGGCGTACCGATACCAGTTTTCTATTGCAAGGGCTGTGACGAAGCTGTCGCCGACGCTAAGATCGTAGATTTCGTAGCTGATATTTTTGCAATAGAAACGGCAGATGCCTGGTACGCCCGGCCCGAAAGCGAGTTGCTGCCTGACGGTTACAAATGCGTTAAATGCGGTGGCGCCGACTTTAGAAAAGAGACGGACATTCTCGACGTTTGGTTCGATTCGGGTTCGAGCTGTGTCGCGGTTCTCGAAACACGCGGCGGAACTTTGCGGTTCCCGGCGGACGTTTATCTTGAGGGCGGCGACCAGTTTCGCGGT
>DAIRVI010000172.1:0-3160 GCA_036802885.1 Pyrinomonadaceae bacterium | reverse complement strand
CGCGAGATCTCGCCATTCACCCAAACCTCGGCGTAATCGTCGAGTCCGGTTTGAAAAACGACCGTCGAGCCTGCGGTACTAAATCCATTGACGCTTTCCGGCACTGTCAAATTTATGCGGTACCAGTTGAACGACAGTTTGCCGTTGCCGCGTCGTTTGACGAGATCGGTCGCTGCAACCGTTTCCCACGCCGAATCGTCAAAATCCGCCACGCCTGCCTTTGGCGTGAAGTCGTAAGTCTTTACCGGCGCACCGGTCGGCTGATTATCCGCACCGGCGGCTTTGAAATCTACCTCGACGATCTTTGTGTCGCTATAACGCCAGTGGCCGTTTACGGCTTTCACGCCGTCGGTGCTTCCGAGGTCGATCGTCGCTTCGGGCTTGCCGTTCGGCACCTCCTGAGCGACGAAATGGAAGGAAAAAAGTAATGTAAATAATATTGCGTTAACAGTTTTCATGTTTTAACTCCAAAGAGATTCACCACAGAGACACTGAGTTCACAGAGGGAAAATGATTCGAACAAAAATCTCAGTGTGCTGTGGTGAGTTATCTATCTAACCTTGACGACGTAATAGAGAAATGCACCGTCAACCTGCTTGAACCAATGCGCCGTGCCCTTTGGGACGATAACAACGTCGCCCTTTTTCAGTGTGCGTGTCTCGCCGCCGTCGATCATCGTACCGCGGAATTCGTTCGCCGCCGTCATTTTTGAATCGACAGACTTGCCGCCCGCTACAAACGTCGCCGTGCCGTCGAGAACGTAAATTATGTCGGTATCGAGCTCGTGTATCTCACTCATGCCGGCCTTTTCGCGACGGCTGGCGTGGACCATATAGTTCTCGCCGTTCGAGCCGTCCTCGAGCACCGCGCCTTTTGCAAATCCGTCCGACACCATCTTTGCGTCGATGAATTTCACGGGCAACATTTTGTGCTCGGTTAGAACGGCTGCCCCCGCAAGCGCCAGTTCCTCGTCCTGTGCCGCCGACATCGCGCCCGAAACGCCGACGCCACCGACCACCTGACCATCGGCCATGATCGGCACACCGCCCTGAAGCGGCGTAAAGTCAGGCAGTGCGACCATCGCCGTGCGGCCATTTTTTATGATCTCCTCGAATACACGCGTCGGGCGTTTGAACATCACAGCCGTCTTTGCTTTACCGATCGAGATGTTTGCACCGGCCGAGAAGGTGCCGTCGAGGCGTTCGAGTGCAACTAGGTTTCCGCCTTCGTCGACTACGGCAATTACCCCGCCGGGGGCGTTAATCTTTGCTGCGTAGGCCTTGGCTCCGGCGATCACCGTCCGTGCTCCTTCGAGCGTTATGCCTCTTTTGTCAACCGTCTGGGCATTCACGATCAGCAGGGCCGAAAGAAGCGACACGGCCGCGAATACAAGTTTTGTAAGTATGTTTTTCATAATATCTAGTGCCTCAATAAAATTGAATTTTGGTGGGAGTTAGGTGGGGCGAGTCGGGGAGTCGTCCGACTCGCACACCTTAGTTCGCCGTGATCGTGATTCTAAGAACGTCCTTCGTCACGGGATATGTAAAGCCGTCTTTGACGAGCCTGACAACGCCGTTTTCGTCCGCACCGGTGTTCGCCATTTTCTGACGCGGGCCCTGATCGGCGCCGAGTCCCGGAGCCTGATTAACTTCCGTACCGGCATCCCACAGCAAAAACTCTTCGGTAATGTCGCCGCTCAGAGCTTTGCCGTTTACGAACAGCTTCAGTGCTTTCGCCGGCGCGTAAAAGAGATCGTTCGACTGGCCGTACATCATCGCGATGTTTAGCTTCATGCCTTGGGTCGCTGTGAATGTGAACTCGAACACACCGCCGGGAAGGATGGGCGAGGCCATGTCGGAGCCGACAGGCTTATTAAAAACGCCGGACATCAACGTGTCGGCGATCGATGGATACATCTTTGCAAAGAGGTCGGGATTGCCGTCCTCGGCCTGCGCTTCGAGCTCCGCACTTGCCTTCTGACCATCGACGAAAAGATCCACATTCTTTCCGCTCACGACAAAGACGCCCGGTGAGAGGGCAAAGGGATATTTCGAGCCGTCCTGGGCCGCGAGGCCGTCGGCGCTCGAGATATTCTCAACTCGAACCCTAAAATTGGCGTGCTTTTTCCCATAATGGCCATAGGCAAAGCCATTGACGCTAATGAACAACATCAGAGCCGCGACAATGGCGGCAACTGCTACAAATTTTTGCTTCAACATAGAATTTTCTCCGTAATAATTACAAGATTTTCCGCTTTTCGAGCCTTGCTCCTGCGGGCTTCAGTCACGTTAATCCCAGACTGAAGCGGCGTTATTCCAAAAAAATTGAAATATGAAGTTTAAAGAGCGTGTCCAAACACTCTTAAACGAACGGGTTTAAGCGTATTGCTATCAACAATCTACGCAAAACAAATTGATTTACAACTTTAACTAAATTATGTATCATCTCAGTTGAATTCGCGCTTTATGCGTTAAATTTGCAACTCACGTTTATTAGAAATCATCAATTTTCTTAGCTACTGAACCGGCACTTTGTCGGAATTCTTTGTTTTCTATGAGCTTGACGATCGACCTTTTTGTGGAGGAAATATGTTTCTAGGTTCGAAGATCTTTCGCGGTCTTATCTCATCGTTGTTGGTCTTGACACTGTCCTTGCTTGCTTTCGGTGATACGATCCGTCTAAAGGACGGCAGCATAATCAAAGGCAAGATCGTTAGCTTTGGCGGCGGCAAATTTGTCGTAGCGATGGGCGAAGGCTCACGGCGGAAAGAGCTTACATTCATGGCCTCCGACGTCGAATCGATCCAGTTTGATTCATCGACGGACGCGCCTCAGCTTTCAACCGCAACCAATCGCAACGCTTCTTATAACGAACCCACTCCGAGCAAAACGACGGCTCCGACAGTAAAGATCTCGTCGAACAATAGTGCGGCAAGCGTCACGCAACCAACCAAGCCCGGTGAGAAATTGAAGCCGATCGAGTGGCGCGTAAAGGTGTTAGCGGACAACACAGCCAACGGCTGGACAAATTCGGGCTGGGTTGTAAGAAAAGGTCAGCGGATTCGCATCGCAGGCGACGGTACGGTCTCCCTTGGTAATGGTCAAAGCTCGCCGCCAGCCGGAGTGGCATCGCTCAACGATGACCAGAAGCTGCTAAAAAA
>DAIRVI010000171.1:0-3192 GCA_036802885.1 Pyrinomonadaceae bacterium | reverse complement strand
AAACCGTTGAAAACGAAATTGCAAGTATAACATGCAGGAGAATGAGTCACGCAATCTCACAAATTCAACTTTTTTATGAACAATCCAGCCTCGAATTACGTTTGAGACTCTGTCAACACAGTCCTGAATCAGCTCTTTTTCATGCGTCAAATTTATTCATTTTATATTGATGCTCTTTGGATCGCGACGAAATCGATCCTTGAACATAAGCTTCGAGCGTTCTTGACCTTAATCGGAATTATTATCGGCGTCGCTGCAGTCGTGGTTGTCGGAGCGTCGATCAGCGGCCTAAATTCGTATGTAACCATGCAAATATCGAAGGTTCTCGGCACGAACCACTTTATGATCGCGAGACTGGCCTTCTCCGGCAGGATGGATGATGATGCGTTCGAGCGGGCTAACCGCCGCAACAAAAAACCGACTTGGTCCGAGTATGAGTTTCTCAAGGCGAATTGCAAAAACTGCGCCGAGGTCGGTGCGCAAATGTTCAACACCGCTGATTTTAGTGAGAACGGGATTGAGATGCCCTCGGTGACCGTTAATGGCGTTACGTCTAATTTTGAGGTCATCGAGGACAAGAATATCATCGAGGGACGATTCATCTCACTGGACGACGAGGCCCGTTCGGCACGTGTCTGCGTTATAGCTGACGATGTTCGCGAAAAGTATTTCAGCAATGGGTCCGCGATCGGGAAAACACTTAAGCTAAGAGGTGTGCCCCTAACGATAGTCGGCGTCGAGGATAAACGCGGACAATTGCCGGGCAGTAATTTCAATAGGTCTATTTACATCCCGGTCACGCTCCACTCCCAGATTTTTGGAAGCGGCGACAATGGACTGCAGATTCACGGCAAAGGCATCGATGAAGAAACATTCGACGCCTCCATCGAGGAGGCTCGCGTGCTGCTGCGTAATAGGCGTGGGCTCACGGCAAGCGACGAGGATTCGTTTGGTTTGGTTAATACCAAGGAATTAGGAGGCCAGATTGACCAGTTTACGGGAGCAATCGCGGCAGTCGTCGTCCCGATAACGATGATAATTCTACTTGTTGGTGGCATTGTCGTAATGAATATTATGCTCGTCTCGGTTACCGAGCGAACATTCGAGGTCGGCCTGAGAAAGGCGCTCGGCGCTACGCGTAAACAGATCCTGCTCCAGTTCCTGATCGAGTCGTCGCTGCTGTGTATCATTGGCGGGATCATTGGATTATTACTCGCAGCGGGCGTGACTCAACTAATTACTCTGCTTGCCGGAATAACTATGACCATTACCGTCACCTATATATTCTTGTCCGTCAGCGTGTCGAGCATCATTGGTATAGTCGCCGGCCTTTATCCGGCGTGGAAAGCTGCGCGTCTAGACCCGATCGTGGCTTTGACGCAAAGCTAAGATATGCGATTTACCACATCCTTACCTTACGAAGTGTTCAGAATGGCGTTGGACTCGATCCGCGCTCATAAATTCCGTTCGTTTTTGACCATACTCGGTATCGTTGTCGGCGTCATAACCGCGATCGTCGTTGCCTCGATCCTGACAGGCATGCGTAACTCGATCGTCTCGATGGTCGAGGAATACGGTACAAGCAACATTTATGCTTATCATCTCTCTACCGGATTTGGCCATCGGAGCCGCGACGAACGCAACCGCAAGCCGCTCACCGATGACGACGCGACCGCGATACTCGCCCAATCAACTTCGATCAATGATATTGCAACGGTCGCTCCGAATATCGGCTCGTTCAACGGCGGTTTTGACGACAATCTCGTTTACGAAGGTAAAAACTACCGGTGGGCATTAACCGATGGAGTTTTGCCGAATCAGATGGAGCTAACCAATCTTGTGTTAAAATCGGGCCGCTTCATCACCGACGCTGACAATTATCAGCGCCGCAATGTGCTCGTCGTCGGCGTAAATGCCGTCGAGGCACTTTTTCCGGGCCACGAGGACGATGCTGTCGGTAAGCTTGTGCGAATGAATGGTGCAACCTGGGAGATCGTCGGCGTGATCGAAAAACGAAAGGCCGGATTCTTTGGCGAAAACGAAGAAGATCGAAAGGTCTTTATGCCCTATCGCACCGCCCGTAAGGTCGCACCTGATCGCGAAGAGGAACTTCTGATCATCCAGGCAAAGACCGGGCAGTTGAGTGATGCGGTCGCGGAGATTGAGGGAATTTTGCGCCAGCGGCGCGGAGTAAAGTACGGCGAGCCGAACAATTTTGACGTCAAGACGGCGGATAATTTTATCGCCCAGTTTGACGGCATCATCGGCGGAGTCGGCATCGCAGCAATCGCGATCTCGTGTTTGGGCTTGCTCGTCGGCGGTGTCGGAGTGATGAACATTATGCTCGTCTCCGTCACCGAACGCACCAAGGAGATCGGCATCCGCAAAGCGATAGGCGCGACCAAAGGCTCTATCGTCCTGCAATTCCTACTTGAGGCAATGACGCTGACATTCTTCGGCGGCATTATCGGCACAGTCGTCGCCATCGGCATAAGCAATCTGATAATGCTGCTCATCCCGAGCATCCCCGCGCAGGTTCCACTATGGGCCGTTATCGCGGGTCTCGGCGTATCCATCGGCGTCGGCCTTATCTTTGGCGTCCTCCCGGCGCGCAAAGCGTCAAAGCTCGATCCGATCGAGTGCCTGCGCTACGAATAAAACCTTAGTAGAGCGCTCCTGCTAAGGGCCTTTCGAATAAGGCTCTTTTTCACTTGGCGGTTCACCACCGCCGCCCACCGACACCAAAGCCATTATCCCGAACTGATCGGAAATCTGGAATACAGCATTGTTTTAACATTTATAAACAATATTAGGCGTGGTTTATAAAGAGCCGTTCCAGGCTCGCACCTTTTGAAAATTCCATTTGCAAAAAACGGACATCCCGTTCCCGTAATCATCAACAAAAGTCAATCCAAAGGAGCAACAGAAATGAAAAGAATTTACGTGTTATGTATCGCGGCGCTTTTTGTTGCCGCAGGCACCATTGTCTTTATGCCTCACACAAACGCGCAAAAAAGCGACAAATTCAAAAGGTCCGAAAGCGCCATCCCGAACCGGTATATTGTCGTATTACAGGATGACAATCCCGAGCTTGTTGGCAGAGACGTTGGCGACGTGGCAAACGATCTTGCATCGGAATTTCCAGGTATGGTCGCGAAAGTTTACCGAAACGCAATCAAAGGCTATTCGGTC
>DAIRVI010000170.1:0-3279 GCA_036802885.1 Pyrinomonadaceae bacterium | reverse complement strand
CCCCAATACGCCGAGGTCGGCACCGCGATCTCACCCATCGAATCCGATTCGATGCGTGTCTGAACTGCTGTTTCTGTGGCTTCTGACATATTTCTAGCTTTTGTATTTGATCGAACGCAAAGCGCAATTTTACATCAGTTTGTCATCAGCCGAAAGAATGGCCGCTGTAAAACCCAATCAAAATGTCTATATCAGATTGAACTAGATCACGCCTGCGTCGGAGAGACAGCGTTTTATGCGTTCGAATGAAAGCTCAATGTCGTTGTCCAGCCCGACAGAAAATCGGACAAGACCCTCGCTAATGCCCATTTCCTCTCGCTCTTCCAGTGGGATTTCGGATGACGTGCTGTGTCCGGGCGAACTGAAAAGCGTCTTGAAATAGCCGAGACTGACGGCGAGATATCCAACCTTTTCTTCCTGCATTCGCGTCATCAGCTTGTTCGCGGTCGGAGCATCGCCGACGTCAAGTGCAAGCATCCCGCCATAACCGTAGCCCTCATTCATTAAGCCTTTCAAAAGTTCGTGCTGCGGGTGATCCTCCAATCCCGGATAGTGAACCTTGAGCCCGAGCTTTTGAAGATTTTCCGCCAAAAACTGAGCATTCTGGCTGTGTTGCCGCATACGCAAATGCAGCGAATGGAGATTTTTCAGTATGCTAGCCGCACGCGTACTATCGAGAACCGCTCCGAAAAGCATCGACGCACCTGAGTTAATGTCTGTCAATTGGTGGATAAATTCATCGCTCGCACAGACACAGCCGGCAACACAATCGCTGGTTCCATTAATGTATTTGGTCAAACTATGCACCACGACATCCGCACCGAGCCGAATCGGCGACAGGATCATCGGGCTAAATGTGTTGTCCACCACAAGTTTCAGGCCGTGCTCTTTGCTGATCGCGGCTAGTTTTGGGATGTCAGACACGTCGAGCAGTGGATTGCTGATAGATTCGCAATAGATTACGCGGGTTTTGTCATTTATGAATGATCGGACCTGATCAAGGTCCTGCATATTTACAAAATGAACCTTAATACCAAGCCGCGGCAGGAAATTCTTAAATAACGCGTACGTTCCGCCGTAAACTGTCCGTGAACAGATTATCTCATCTCCGCTGTCACAGATCTGGATGATCGTCGACGAGATCGCGGCCATGCCCGAAGCTTTTGACTGAGCGGCCTCGCTGTCCTCCATCCGAGCCAGAGCGTCTGAAAGAAATTTGTTTGTCGGATTCCAATGCCGCGAATAGAGAAAACAACCTTCGATCTCGTGATCGAAAAGCTCCTCCATACGATCCGGACTCATAAATGTAAAGGTCGACGAATCGGTGATAGACGGATTTACATCGCCAAACTCGCCAAAGACGAGGAAATCCTGGATCGCGTTGCTAGGGTCAAATCTGCTCATCTACGTCAACTTTATCTTTTCCACGCCGGGACCCGACGTCGCACGCACCACGCATTCAGGTGCTGTAACCAAGTCTCGGTAGGATCACAAGCTGCAAAAGCAGCCACAGGCCGAATGCTACGATAACGATAATTAAGCTCTCCATATTTGTTGCACCGTCGTTTATTTTGCCGGGGGAACAGTGTGTGGCGGCTTAGTTTCCATCGGCAGCCCTGCCGCTTGCCACGCCGTCGTACCGCCTGTCACGTTCAGAACATTATTGTATCCGGCATCCTTGAGGATTACCGCCGCCTTCTTTGACCGGTTGCCAGTCTGGCAGATCAGATAAACCGGCTCGTTTTTTTCCAGAGTGTCGAGCTTTGAATTAAGCGTATCGAGCGGTATGTTAACGGCTCGAGCCGCATGACCACCGGCGTACTCCTCGAGCCTGCGGACGTCAACGAATTGCGAATACGCCTTTGAGACCGCCGCTTGCGCCTCAACCGGCGATATTTCCTTAATGTCCGATGCGACATTCGGCACGCCCGAATCAGTGTTTTTCGTAGAGGCACTCTGGCAGCCGCCGAGGAATAAGATCGCTGCTGTAATAAATATGGATAATGCGTATTTCATTGATTTCTCCTACTTCGTCACCGCGCAGGCGGCTACGGACGTTTCGGTCTCGAGCCCAGCGGCGATCCAGGCGGCCGTCCCGCCCGTGACATTATAGACTCTTTTGAATCCGGCGTTTTCTAAAATACTCGTCCCGATGCTCGAGCGATAACCGCCCTGACAGATCACATATGTTGGCGCCGTCGGATCAAGCTTTTCGACATCAATTGCCAGCTTATCGAGCGGAATGTTAGTGGTCCGAACGGCGTGGCCGGCGTTATGCTCGGCGACGCGGCGGACATCGACGAACTGCAGATATTTTTCCGTTTGTGTCAGGCCGTTAAGCTCTTCGACGGGCACCTGCTCTACTGTTTTCTTGTCGCCGCTGTAATCGTCGATCAGTATGCATCCGGTTACGGTTTCGTGCCCGACGCGGGCCAAGCGGATCACCGCCTCGTCGATTTGATCTTGTGTTTCGGCAATTACGGCGATCGGCGTTCCGATGGGGATAAGCGTACCCGCCCACGACGCGAATTGGCCGCCGAGGCCAATGTTTATTGCGTTTGGCACGTGTCCGGCACCATATTCGCCCATTGGCCGAACGTCGATCACGACACCGTCAAAGCTGTCGACCCCAGTTGTCGAGAGCACCCGCGGTTTCGAAATATCCGTCAGCGCCGCCGAACCTTCCAGATTCTTGGCTGCACTGCGTGGAAAATACATCGGTACCTCAGGCTGGTCGGCCGCGACTATTTTCACAAACTCTTCCTTCGACATTGGCTGGAGCGCGTAATTAAATTGCCGCTGATTTCCAAGCGTCGACCACGTCTCTTTCGAAAGCGATTTGCCGCACAGCGAGCCCGCTCCGTGCGCCGGATAAATCTCAGTTTCATCCGGGTATGCGAGAATGCTGTTGTGCAACGATTCGTAAAGCATTCCGCCCATCTGCTCTGCTGTAAAGCCTTTTGACCCGATCAGATCAGGCCGTCCGACGTCGCCGATAAACAGCGTGTCGCCCGTGAACATTTTCAGCGGCTCGATCGGATCTTCCGTATTTTCAGCAACGATGGTAATGCCCTCGGGCGTATGGCCGGGCGTTTCGAGGAACCTGAGCTTAATCTTGCCGACGCTCAGTTCATCGCCGTCTTTTACTTTGTGGGTAGGGAACTGCGTATTCGCCCGCTTGCCGTAAATGATTTCCGCACCAGTCCGGGCCGCAAGCTCAACGTGCCCGCTGACAAAATCCGCGTGCGAATGCGTCTCGATAACGTATTTTATCTTCTG
>DAIRVI010000169.1:0-3296 GCA_036802885.1 Pyrinomonadaceae bacterium | reverse complement strand
GAGATCATCATGAAAGGCTACTGCGAACGCGAAGGCTTCCGCCGCATCGGCTTCGGCGAATGTAGAGGACGAATTCTCCAGGCGGATTAAGAACTCACCACAGAGTCACAGAGAACACGGAGTTTTTAAGACGAATTTCAAAATAGCTCTGTGCCCTCTGTGACTCTGTGGTGAATCGTTTTAGAATAGACATCAGATGGAAATCACTCTCGACAAACTTCACGAGGAATGCGGTATTTTCGGCATCTTTGGCCATGCTGAGGCCTCGACGCTGACGCAGTTGGGCCTGTTTGCGTTGCAGCATCGTGGCCAGGAAGCTTGTGGAATCGTATCAGCTGATGGTGATGATCTTTTCCAATTTAGAGAGATCGGCCTTGTCGCGGATGTGCTAAACGAAGAAGTTCTGAAGAAACTCACGGGCTCAAGCGCCATCGGGCATACGCGGTATTCGACAACCGGAAAGAACACGATCGAGGAAGTTCAGCCTTTTTCCGTTACCTGCCAACACGGCAAAATTGCGGTTTGCCACAACGGGAATTTGCCGTTTGCCGAGAGCATGCGTGTGGAGCTTGAACGCGGCGGTGCGATATTTTCCTCGACCTCAGACACCGAGACTATATTGCATGGGATCGCCCGCAGACCCGCAAAAAACGCGATCGAGGCGATCGAAAAAGTGCTGAAAGACACCGAAGGAGCGTTTTCTCTTTTGTTCTTGACGCCCAGAGCGTTGATCGCGATTCGCGACCCGCGCGGATTTCGCCCTCTGGTTTTGGGTAAGTTTCAGGGAGCCTATTGCGTTGCGTCGGAGACCTGTGCCTTCGACTTGATCGACGCCGAATACATTCGCGAGATAGCGCCGGGTGAGATGCTCGTCATTGACGAAGCCGGACTGCATTCGTCAATGCCGTTTGAGCCAAAGCCGCATTCCGTCTGTACGTTTGAGCATGTCTATTTTTCGCGGCCCGATTCGACAATTTTTGGGCGCTCGGTAAACGAATCGCGGCACAAGATGGGCAAACAGCTGGCAATCGAGCAGCCGGTCGAGGCCGACCTCGTCGTGCCGGTTCCTGATTCGGGCGTCGCTGCAGCGATCGGTTTTGCCTCTCAATCGGACATCAGTTTTCGCCAGGCGATCATCCGTAACCACTACGTCGGCCGCACGTTTATCGAGCCCACGCAGTCGATCCGCTCGTTCGGCGTCCGTCTTAAACTCAATCCTATCAAGGACCTGATCAATGGCCGCCGTATCGTGCTGGTCGATGATTCGATAGTCCGCGGGACTACCTCGAAAAAGATCGTCTCGATGGTTCGCGAGGCTGGTGCGACCGAGGTGCATATGCGTATTTCGTGTCCGCCGACCGCCCATTCGTGCTACTACGGCGTCGATACGCCTGACCGAGACGATCTGATCGCGTCTCGCATGACCGAAGAAGAAATCCGCGATTACATCGGCGCCGACTCGCTCGGCTATCTCTCACTCGAAGGCATGCTCGCTAGCATTGGCCTCGACACAAATTCAACCTGCTCCGCTTGTTGGACCGGAAAATACCCGACACTGATCGCCAATTCAAAAGCTGCGAATTAATTGAAATTATTTAGAGAAAATGGCGATTCTTAGAAATCAAAAGAAATTACTAGTGGCGACGTCATTCCGCTGCGTTTTGCCCTGATTTCAATAACATAGGCATCGGCTCCCGGAAGGTTAGTAAATGTAATGCTTCCATCGAGCCGCACCAGCGTATGACGCGTTTCGAGCGTAGTGGGATGTATGATGTATGCATGCGAACCAGCATAACGGCTTGCCATTCCTTGTCCGGCCCCGAACACGCCCAAGCTTCCAATGCTCGATCCGCTAAATGAGTCAGTATCTAACGAGCCAACATCTATCTTCTCGGCAATACGGCTGCGACGGTTGCGCCGCTGGTCCAGTCTGCCGCCCTGCACAATGATTCCCGGCAGCAGCGGGCACTGTCCCGTTCGGGCACAAACATTGCCGCCCTTGATTGCCGTACTGCCGGGCAGCGGGGCAAACGTATCGGTTTGTCCGCCGTTGTTGGCGAGCGGGCCGAGCATCGGGTCGATCGCGTTACTTTGGCTGACTTGGTCACCATTTACGGCGTTCGTAAAGCCGGTGCTGCCCGTCGAATGAGTAACAATATTATTCCCCGCTGACTGAAATGTACCCGAAATCGCGAGTCCCGGCTGGCCTATGTCGCGGCCGATGATCGTATTCAGTACCTTTATCGTTCCGAGCGGGTTGCTGAGAATGCTGCTGATGTTGCTCGACGCCGCGTTGGCAGTGATTGTGTTATTTACGAGCAAAAGGCTGCCGATGTTGTCTATCGCACCGGCGATCGAGGCTGAGTTGCCGGTAATAGTCGTGTTTGTGATCAACGTATCGGACGTGCTCGTGGCGTTTATTATCGCTCCGCCCTGATTGTCAGCAGTGTTTCCGGCGATTAGGCATCTGTGTATGACCAACCTGCCAAAAACCGTTATCGCACCGCCGGATGTCGCGCGGTTGGCGATGATTGCTGAATCGTAAAGCCCGACAAAGCCGCCTTCCTGAACAAAAAGAGCACCGCCGGTAATATCATTCCCGTTGCGTATCGTCATGCCGCGAATGAAAACGAACGCCTGCGTTTGCGGTACACGAAAGATACGGAAATTAGGCGTTCCAGCAACTGTGCTGCGTTGAACGGTCAAGCGGCGAGCACCGGGGCCGAGGATGTCCAGATTCTGGTTTATTAGAAGCTCGCCAAGAGTCAGCTCGATCGTGGCGGGCTGGGGCAGGCTAAAGATGACCGCGTCCCGCGTGGAATTGGCGTTCGTTTCATCGATCGCGGCCCGCAAGGTGCATTGTCCGCCCGCGTCGGCACACAAGCGGTCGCCCGGATCGGCGTCATGGGCGTCGCCGCCGCTATTAACAGTCAACAGCAAGCCGTTTACGTCCTGGGCAGACGCCGATATTGGCGAGAAAATGTAAAGGGTTAGATAAAATGTCGCGAGTGTGAGGAGAATTGTGAATTTCATAATCAATCCCAGAAAAGTGATTTCACTTGATACTTACAGCAGAATGGTAACACGTAATGGATTCGGGCCGCAGTTTGCAGGTTGCCTTGGCACCCCATTTCATTCCAACCCAAACCTTCCATTTCTCATCAAAAAAGCGTACACTACCACCCCGTCAGCCAAAACGGCTGACACCCCTCCTCAAACCAGGAGGGGAGCCAAAAGCATGGGGGCGACAGGCTTCGACAGGGGCTTGTATAGATCTTTGAATGCACGTCGGGCTT
>DAIRVI010000168.1:0-3384 GCA_036802885.1 Pyrinomonadaceae bacterium | reverse complement strand
GCTTTGCTATCAGAGAGGGCGGCCGCACAGTCGGTGCCGGTACCGTTTCGGAGATTGTGGAATAGTAGTTTTAGAGGTTTAGAGAAATGCCGAGAGATAACATTATTTTGCAGTGCACCGAGTGCAAAGAGCGCAATTACGTAACGACGAAAAACAAAAAGAACACGCCGAACAGGCTTGAGCTTAAAAAGTTTTGCCGTCGGTGCCGCTGTCATCGGCTGCACAAAGAGAACAAGTAGAAGCGAATAGTGAAAAACTAAAAGTGAAAAGTGGAAAGACCTTTCTGCTTTTCACTATTAACTTTTAGCTTTTCACTTTGGATTTAGGGGTATGGTGTCAATGGTTAGCATGGAGGTCTCCAAAACCTTAGGTGCGGGTTCGAGTCCTGCTACCCCTGCCAGAGTAATATTTAGGAGATAAATACGGTGTCAGAAGCAGCAGCTCCGATCGAAGGGAAGCATAAAGAAGGTATTGGCGAGTTCGTAAAAAAGACTCGAGCCGAGCTGGATAAAACATCCTTCCCCTCGTCGAACGACGTTAAAAACACGACGATCATCGTTGTCATAAGCGTGATTTTCTTTGCGGCGTATCTGTTTCTGGTCGATCGGGGCTGGGTTTACATTTTGGAAGCTCTAACTTGGGCGATCAACAAGATCGCTGGAGTATAAGGATATTTGAAGATGAAGCAGTGGTTTTTTATCCACACTTATTCAGGTCACGAGAACAAGGTTGTCGAGAGTCTGGCGGCGCGCATCCGCGACATGGAGCTCGCCGAACAGATAACCGAAGTTTTGCTTCCGAAAGAAAAGGTCGTCGAAATGCGCGGCAATAAAGAGTATGTCTCGGAGCGTATGTTTTATCCGGGATACGTTCTTGTCGAAGTTGAGTGCGACGAAAAGGGCAAGATTCCCGACAATGTCTTTCATGCGATCAAGTCGACGCCGAAAGTTACGGGTTTTCTTGGCGGAAAGCATCCGACGCCACTGACGCAGGCCGAGGTCGATCAGATCGTGCATAACATCGAGATCGCGCACGAGAAGCCGAAACCGAAATTCACATACGAAGTCGGTGAGGTCGTTCGAATTAAGTCAGGGCCGTTCGCCAGCTTTACCGGCAAGGTCGAAGAAGTTAACGAAGACAAGGCCGTACTTAAGGTTTCGATCACGATTTTTGGCCGCTCAACGCCTTATGAGTTGAGCTTTTTGGAAGTAGAAAAAGTTACGTTTGCAGAAGAAGAATAAAGAGGACATTTTTGGGCGTGCCCAAAATCGTTAATCGAAAAAGAAAATGGCAAAGAAGATAGAAGGTTACATTAAGTTGCAGATTCCGGCCGGTAAGGCCAATCCGGCGCCGCCGATCGGTCCGGCACTCGGCCAGCACGGCGTAAACATCATGGAGTTTTGCAAGGCGTTCAACGCCAAGACGCAAAACGATGATCCGGATATGAAAATTCCGGTCGTGATCACAGTTTATGCGGATCGCTCGTTTACTTTTGAAACCAAAACGCCGCCCGCCGCTGATCTTCTTAGAAAAGCGTCAGGCATCGCGAAGGGATCAGGGAAACCCAATCGAGAGAAGATCGGCACGATCAAGCGGTCACAGATCGAGGAGATCGCCAAAAAGAAAATGGTCGATCTCAATACGACGAATCTTGAGTCTGCAATGAAGACGATCGAAGGAACGGCCAAGTCAATGGGTTTGACGGTCGAAGGATAAACAGACACGGAGACGTGTCTATAGGGAGAAGGGCGTAAGCCTTTCGTTAACACCTGGAGGTAATATGAAAAGAGGCAAGAAATACCTTGCGGCGCTCGATAAAATTGAGCCGAACAAGAAGCACACGCTGCAAGAAGCAGTGTCGAAATTGAAAGAGGTCGCTTTCGCTAAGTTCGACGAAACTGTCGAATTGACAATGTGGTTGGGCGTCGACCCGCGAAAGGCTGACCAGCTGGTACGGGGCACGATCGTTCTGCCCCACGGTTTGGGCGGAACCGCCAAAAAGATCGTCGTTATTGCTCAGGGCGACAAGATCCGTGAGGCCGAAGAAGCCGGCGCCGATATGGCCGGCGGTGACGATCTGGTCGAAAAGATCAAAGGCGGCTGGATAGATTTTGACGCTCTGATCGCTACGCCCGATATGATGGGCAAAGTCGGTCAATTGGGTAAGGTTCTCGGTCCTCGAGGCCTGATGCCAAATCCAAAAACAGGAACGGTCACGATGGATGTCAAAAAGGCCATCGAGGAAACCAAGGCCGGTAAGGTCGAGTACCGCGTGGATAAAACGGGCGTCATCCACTCGCCGGTCGGTAAGGTGTCGTTTGACGAAGCAAAACTGGCCGAAAATACTCAGGTTTTGATAACCGCGGTAATGAAGGCCAAGCCCACCACCGCCAAGGGTCGATATCTCAAGAAAATTAATCTGGCGGCGACAATGAGCCCGGGCGTTATGCTCGATGAGCTCGCCTACGCCTAAGTGAGGAGCGAATAGAGAAATGAAAACAAGAGAAACAAAACAAAAAGATCTGGCCGCCCTCACTGAGTCGCTGCAGAATTCCAAGTCCGCGATGGTCGTAAGTTTTACAAAGCTGACCGTCACAAAAGATCAGGAGTTCCGCAGTTCCCTTCGAGAGGCCGGTGCCAACTATCAGGTCGTAAAGAATACTCTGGCAAGGATCGCCGTTAAAGGCACACAGTTTGAAGATGCGACCGAGCATTTCAAGGGCGTTACCGCGATAGCTTGGACGGATAACGATCCAGTGGTGCTTTCAAAGGCGATTTCGAAGTTTATGAAGGACAACGCCGACATTTACACCTTTAAGACAGGTGTTGTTGACGGCAAGCTGCTTGACCTCAAACAGTTGACGACGATAGCGAATCTTCCTTCTAAAGAAGAACTTATTTCCAAGCTTTTGTGGGTGCTCAACAGCTCGGCCGAGCGTTTGGTTACAGTTATTAACGCCGTGCCTCGTGACCTGGCCGTTGTGATCAAGCAGATCGGAGACGCAAAGCCCGGTGAGGCTCCGGTTGTTGAAGTTAAGGCAGAAGCTCCCGCAGCGGCCCCGGTCCGGGAAGAAGCTCCTGCGGCCGACGCCGAGGTCTCGGCTGATGCTCCGGCAACAGATGTGACACCCGAGCCTGAGGCATCCGTCGACGAAACGAGCGAGGCGCCGGTTGAGGCTGCCTCGGCCGAGGAAGCGATCTCGGAACAGCCCGATGCGGCCGCCGCCTCGGGCGCTGAAGATATTTTTGAAATCGCCCCCGAAGCGGAAGCTGAGGAGAAGGCGGAATAAAACAGTTTTGAATTTCAGATTATCTGAAATTTAAGAGGCCGTACTCAAGGAAAACGAGCCGAGTGATTTGTCAGGTCACGTCGGCGTCGGACAA
>DAIRVI010000167.1:0-3475 GCA_036802885.1 Pyrinomonadaceae bacterium | reverse complement strand
AAAAAGAGCTAACACCTCAGGCCGCACGTTTATCCATGGCATCCTCAAGTAGTTCGTGCAGCAACGTTTGATACGGCGTTTCTCGTTTTGCTGCGAGTTTGCGAATTTTTGCAAGCAAACTAGGAGCGATCCTAAATGCGATCATCTGCTTTGCCTGGCCACTCGAAGGCCGTCCGATCCTGATGGCGCGATTCAACTCGTCGGGCGTAGATTCGGAGATATCTGAAAAATCGATATCTTTATCCGAAATACGCTTCGCGTTCACGCTTCGAAGCGCGCCTTGCGCTGATAATGCGGGTCGTTTCCTTGTCATTTTTCAATTTCCTTGTTGTGTAAACAATCAGCAAAACCCGGCCCATGTCCGATTCGGCTAGCCGCTTTCGTCGATTTTCAGCTTTAGAGTGTTTAGAATCGGCCCAGTCCAACCCATTCGCGTCATCAAAAGCCGTTGCTGCTTCCTCAAACGAAACTTCGTGTTTGTCAAAGTTGAGTATCGCCTTCTGGATATCCCAGCTAAACATTATTGTATATACATAAAGTCGTTATTTCAAGTATTTATCAAACCAATCGAGGTTTGCCTGCATTGCGGCGATTTGCATTTTTGGCTCGTTCGGACCGTGCGGTTGTCGCGGCAGGACGATCATTCGCGTCGGGACGCCTTGCTGTTTTAGGGCGTTGTAAAATTCGTAACCTTGCGAGATGGGTACGCGCACATCTGCGTCACCCTGTTGGATCATTGTCGGCGTTGTGACGCCTTTGACGTTGAACATCGCAGAGTGTTTTGCATAAACCTCTGGAATTTCCCACGACTGGCCGCCGAAGTAGTCCGGAATGAACCCTGGAATGTCGGCCGTGCCGTTAAAGCTCATCAGATTCGTCACCGGCGCGCCGGCAGACGCGGCCTTGAACCGCTTTGTTTTTGTGACAATCGTCGAGGTCATGTAACCGCCGTAGCTCCAGCCCATTACGCCGAGGCGGTTGGGGTCGGCGACGCCCATTGCAATAACCTTGTCGACACCGGTCATTAGGTCCTCGTAATCGCGAACGCCCCAATCCTTAATATTCGCACGGCGAAATTCAGTTCCGTAGCCACTCGAACCACGCGGATTCGGGCGCAGAATCGCATAGCCCTTCGACGCGAATGTCGCGATCGGATAGACACCCCGACCGCCGATGTAGCTTTGCTGAAACACGCCAGTCGGGCCGCCGTGAACGTTGAGGATCAGCGGCACTTTGCTGCCGGCGACATAGTTATTCGGGTACGTGAGCAACCCCTCGATCTCACGGCCGTCTTTGCTTTTCCACTTGATTACCTCTGTTTTGCCAACCGACATTTTAGAGATTGACTCGTTTGCACGTGACACTTGTGTTGGCTCGGTATCGGCAAACTTCGCAATAAATGCCTCGGGCGGCTTTGTCGAATTCTGCATAACCATTCCGAACGCCGTCGAATTGCCGTTGATGTTGACGCCTGTTACGACGCCCTCTGCATATTGGCTCTCCCGGATCGAGCCGGCGGCAACGTCAACGCTGTACATCGCCGTACCGGTGCCCTTCGCCTCGACGAAATAGAGCCTTGTCGAATCGGCGTCCCAGCCAACAATGTTCGGCTGCCCGTCGTGCGAAAGCGGCATTATCCGTGGTGCTCCGCCAGACGCGGGAAAGAGGGCCACATTTCCACTCTGTGCCCAGCGAACAGGTAAATCGCTGACAACGGCCGCGATCCATTTGCCGTCAGGCGAGTAAAAAGGCGTGTTTTCCGTAGCGGGTGTATTTGACAGGCCGCTCACCCTGTCGGCTGCAATGTCATATACAGAAATATCCGAAGTCGTCCAAAAGTCGGCACGCGGGTCCTTAACGTGACTAAAAACGATCTTGCTGCCGTCCGGCGACCAATCGAAACCGGTTACGCTAAAGTTTCCGCTTGTGAGCTTTCGCGGCTCGCGTTTCCCCGCTTCATCCTTGTCAATTGAGATCATGTAAAGCCGAGCCATCTTGATATTTTCGTCGACCCATCGAAAGTCGTTTTTAGACTTGTCGTTTTTTTCCTCGTCATCCGATTTCGCGTCGGTCATCGAAAATGCGATCGATCGGCCGTTAGGCGACCATTCGAAATCGCCGACTCCGGATTTTACGTCGGTCAGCATTTCGGCCTCGCCGCCGGTGACGCGTAACAAATACAAATTGCTTTTATTGTCCTTACGGGTCGAGGTAAAGGCGATCCATTTACCGTCGGGCGACCATTTTGGATTTGTCGAAGATTTATCGGCAAATGTAAGCTGCGTGCTCTCTTTGCCGTCGGTCGAGGAAAGCCAGATCTGCGAGACATATTCGCTCTTTTCCGCGGTCATCACCTCGCTCGAAACTGTATAAACGACGCCTTTGGTGTCAGGCGAAACGCGCGGCGTCCCGATGGCTTTAACCTTGATCTGCATCTCCGGCGACCAGGTGTTTTGAGCAAACGCCACGACCGAAGACATAAAAATAGCGACAAAAACTATAGCGAATCTTTTCATTTTTTCCTCCGAAAGCCGATCACGCAAAGCTACCTTTCGCGGCTCACGATTTAGTTTTTTCAAGTGTGAATTTCCACACCATTCTATCTTGTTCGTCATCAAAAATGTAGCGTCCGCCGGTGACCGTCCAAAAACCGAGGAATTCCCAGCGACCGGGCGCGAGCTTGTTGAAGAACGGCACTGCGATCTCACTATCTATCGCGTCGAGCAGGGCGCGGTTTTGAGGGTCGAGTTTTTGATCGCCGCGGCGGCCGTTTCCCGTGTATAGGATCGTTGATGTTGTGTCACTGTGCACATCCGGATAACACAGATTGATCTTGCCAAAATCGGTCAGAAGCGATATAAGACTACCATTTCGCTGGTAAATTCCATGCCGGGTTTTGTGAACCTCATTCACTTCGTCCCACGAAAATATCCGGCCGATATCGTCATTTGTGAAAATTCTTCGATTCGTCGCCCCATCTGGTGGAAAAATAATTTGACTCATACTCAAATGGTGATACAATCGCAGACGCTTTCCCTAATTCTGAACAACTTTTATTTGGTTTTTGGTCAAATCCGTTAGCGGACCTTTATCGTTTGTGAAATTCCCATAACGAGCATCTAGGTCATGCAAGCGAAACGACGACGACGATCCAGTACGACAAGCTCTTTGTCGAAGTGAGAAACACGAGCGGAACACTGCTCGCAACCCTGGCGACATACAGCAACCTAAAAAAGGGCACGGCTGGCGTTTATTCTCAAAAATCGCTTAGCATGGCCGCTTATAAGGGGCAGACGGTCCGCGTTCAATTCCGCGGCACGACCGATAGCTCACTGACGACGACGTTTAGAGTGGACGATGTTTCGTTGAAATAGACGAAATACTCTCGGCAAGAGATAAAGGGAACGGTTGCGGCCGTTCCCTTTTTTGTGTAGAAGCAATGACTCGGTCGCTAGTTCACAAAGGCATTCGGCAC
>DAIRVI010000166.1:1798-3491 GCA_036802885.1 Pyrinomonadaceae bacterium | reverse complement strand
GAACTACTTGAGGATGCCATGGATAAACGTGCGGCCTGAGGTGTTAGCTCTTTTTACCCAAATCGACCGCACGCTTATACGCTGCATAAACGGCTTTTGACAGGACGGTGCGCAGGCTGCCTTTTTCCATCTGATAGATCGCCTCCGCTGACGTGCCGCCGGGTGAGGTGACCATGTTGCGGAGTTCGGCGGGGTGTTTGTGCGATTCCATCGCGAATTTGACCGAGCCGAGCATCGTTTCCTGAACGAGTTCCTTTGCCATGTCACGCGAAAAGCCGAGATGCACGCCGGCGTCGGTCAGCGCTTCCATCACCATAAAAATATAGGTCGGACCGGTGGCTGACAATGAAGTCGCCATATCGATCATATTCTCTGTCTCGACAAACAACTCCTTACCAAGCGCGGCTAGAATTTCGCGGACGTGGCCGCGTTCCGTTTCGATGACGGCTTCGGTGCAGGTCCACGCGGTGATACCCGCACCGATTTGCGAAGGAGTGTTTGGCATCGCACGCACGATCTTGGCGGTACCGAGTTCGTCGGCGAGATGCTCGATCGTGGCTCCCGCAACAATTGAAAGGACGAGTTGGTCGAGATGCAAAATACCCGCGAGATCGCTCAACACGCGCGCCAATCGCTGCGGCTTTACGCAGATCAAAACGGCCGAATTTTCGTGCCCGACCACAGTCCTTGCCGCGTCTGAGTTGCTCTCGAACACTGCAATTCCATGCTTGTCAGCTAACTCAGCCCGTCTTGATTCTCGCGGATGACTCGCCGCGATATTATTCGGATCGACAATGTTCTCTCTCAACAGCCCCGCGACCATCGATTCGCCCATCACGCCGCAGCCGATAAAAGCAAGATGCAGATCTTTAAGTTCGTTCGCCATAAATCACTCGTTTGTTAAAAAATACCCGTTAGGGCAGAATATCGTAATAGAAAACACGATTTAACCACTTATGACCATCGCCGAACAACTCGAATTCCTTAAAAAAGGCACGGTTGACCTTATCCGCGAGGAGGACTTGCGAAAGAAACTCGAGCGCTCGGCAAAGACCGGCAAGCCGCTGCGTGTGAAGCTCGGGCTCGACCCGACCGCGCCGGATATCCATCTCGGCCACACGGTTGTTATTCGTAAATTAAAGGCATTTCAGGACCTCGGTCACACCGTCATTTTTCTTATCGGCGATTTTACGGGTATGATCGGCGACCCGTCGGGCAAAAATGTCACGCGGCCGCCGCTTTCGCGAGAAGAGATCAATGTAAACGCCGAGACGTACAAGCGGCAGATGTTCAAGCTGCTCGACCCCGATAAAACCGAGCTGCGATTTAACGGCGAGTGGATGGATAAATTCACAGCTGCCGATTTCATCAAGCTGTGCGCGAAAACGACTGTCAAACAGATCCTCGAGCGCGACGACTTTGAAAAACGAATGCGTGACGAAAAGCCGATCTCACTTCACGAACTGCTTTATCCGCTTGTCCAGGGCTACGACAGCGTTGCGCTCAACGCCGATGTCGAGCTTGGCGGCACGGATCAGAAGTTCAACCTCCTGATGGGCCGCAACCTGCAACGCGAATATGCACAGGAACCGCAGGTCATCATCACGACACCGCTGCTCGAGGGCCTCGACGGCGTCGAAAAAATGTCGAAATCGCTCGGTAATTACATCGGCATCGAAGAAGAGCCAAACGA
>DAIRVI010000166.1:0-1698 GCA_036802885.1 Pyrinomonadaceae bacterium | reverse complement strand
ATGAGAGAAACAGCGACCAAACGGATCAAATTGTCCGAACGAATCAACTCTTACGTATCGTCGGAGCGGCCGATCAGGCAGCTCGCCGGCAACTGGTCAAAAACCGCCCAGATAGCTCTGGATGAGGCAAACAGCCTCTCGCTGGAGCGGGTTGAGATACGTTTGAAACGTCTGCCGCAAAAGCTTGACGGCCTAAAGATCATCCACCTCTCGGACACTCATCACAGCCCGTTTACGAGTCTTGAACACATCATTCGCACCGTAAAAATTGCAAATCGATTAAAGCCTGATGTTTTTCTGCTCACCGGTGATTATGTCTCGCATGAGCGTGAATACATCGCGCCGGTCGCGGCCGAGCTTGGCAAACTAAAAGCAAAATATGGCGTGTACGCTTGTCTTGGCAATCACGATCACTGGACCGACGCCGACCTCGTAACTCACCTGTTTCGCGGCGAAGGAATCAATGTTTTGGTTAACGAAGGGCTGCGGTTCGAAGCTCGCGGCTCGTCGTTCTGGCTAGCCGGCGTAGATGATTATATGGTTGGGAAAACGGATGTTCCGGCGGCGCTTCGCGGATCGTTTCCGGATGAAATGAAGATTCTCCTCGCGCACAACCCGATCATTTTTCGCGAAGCGGCACGTTCCGGCGTCGATCTCACGCTGAGCGGCCACACTCATGGCGGTCAAATAAAGCTCCGTGATAAAGAGAAGCGCATCCTGCCGCAACGTCGGCTCAAAGCCGGTCTGCACAAACGACGCAATGCACAGGTTTACATCACACGCGGCATCGGAACCGTCGTTGTGCCGATGCGCTACCAATGTCCGCCGGAGATAAGTTTGCTGGAGCTAAAGTGCGTCGAGTGATATCAACAAAAGCTCCTCTCCTTACAGAGGAGGGGTGGCGGCGCTTCGCCGACGGGGTGGTTCTCTCGCTATGACCGAATCAACTGTATCTACAAAAATCCTCACGCTTCCAAATTTACTTACATTTCTTCGAATGGCGTTGATCCCGCTGTTTGCGATATTGCTTGTTTATCACCGAACGGACTGGGCGCTGGTTGTGTTCACGGTTGCAGGCGTCTCGGACGGTGTTGACGGATTTATTGCACGCCGCTTCAAGCAAGAGTCCGAACTTGGCACGATCCTTGACCCGATCGCCGACAAACTGCTGATGACGACGGCGTTTGTGATGCTGACGCTTGAAACCGTAATGGGCACGCCGCGACATTTGCCCGTGCCGTTTTGGGTTACGGCGGCGGTCATCGGCCGCGACATAGCGATAATCGCCGTCGCGGGTGCCATCAATGTAATGACGGGCTTTCGCGGCTTCAAACCGTCTTGGCTGGGCAAAGCGAGCACATTCGTCCAAGTCGTTGCTGTAATTCTAATCCTCGTCGCCGCGGTCTATCCCGAACTCCGCGGCTTTTACCTGCCCACCGTTTATACAACCGTCGCCGCATTCGCCGTCTTCTCCGGTGTTCACTACATTTTTCACGTCGCCAAATTGATGCGCGAGGATGAACGCGGTCGTTCTGACAAATAAAGAGCTCGGTCAAGTGGACATTTTAAGAACCTCCCAGTGACGCGTCCTCAGGTCTCGAGAGGTGTAAGGAAAAACCGGCCGATAGTATCTCCGTTTAAAGTTGACAACAACACACTCAAGTATTATACTCGTCGCAGGCTCAAGTTAGATGATTT
>DAIRVI010000165.1:0-3546 GCA_036802885.1 Pyrinomonadaceae bacterium | reverse complement strand
TGTTGGGCGTGCCATCAAGTCGTTCCAAGTCATCTGCATATACAAGAGCATTGCCTGGGCCGCATTGACATGGTTTCGCATTCCCTCAACAAAATCGGGCATCAGCGCGGCATTTGGATACTGGTTGCGAACCATTCGATATGTCGACGGGATCATCTGCACCATACCACCCGCACCGGCGGAACTGACCGAATAGCGATACGTCTGGCCTTCGTTCAACGCATAGAGCGTAAAAATATCGTTGTATATATTCGGTTGAAACTCAGTGCGGAAACGAAAGTGATCGACGTGTTCCACCGTTGCAAGACGTTCGGCGATGTCAGCAACCTTTGGCTGGATAGAATAACCTTTTGAGCGAAGCTGACCCCTCGCGATCTCGATAACATTATGGACATAATAGCGGCCGGCACTCACAACTTCCGGCGTAACCAAGCCCGGATGGGTCGAAACATAATAGGCCGTCTCAATGAACCGGCCGCCTTTCTCAACGGGATATTGGACTAAAAGTGGTAAATGCTGCTGACCGCGATCGTCTCTGATGACTAATGGCGTATTGACGCCATTCGCACGGATTGTCTGGATGGTCATTAACCGGCCGCTCGACGAGACTGTGGAAGTTGGCGAGTCCGCCGTTAAAAAATCATCCTTCGTGACGACGATATAATCTATCTTTTTATCGCGCAGATCGTAATAAGCTACCCGTACAATGCTTGTGAACGAAATAGGTTCGGTCATCGCCGTCGTCAAAGGGCGCGTTTGCATTGAGCGCTTAGCTTCGGCGATCTTGGCTTTGATCTGCGAGAAACTAAGTCCCTTATAACTAAGGTTAGCGGCCTGCGACGTTTGTTGCTGGCCCACAACGATCACGGGCTGCGTTGGCCGCTGTATAGGCGTCGGCGCCTGGACCGGCGGGAGAGTATTTGTAACGACGACTTTGTTTGGATTGGTTACCGGCAAAGGCCTATCAGCCTGTGCAAACGAAGAAACTACGAAAGTTACCAAGACAAAAATCCCGATGCAAATTCTTTTTCCCATATTTAAGTTGGTTGGAGAGCCGCTTATGAAAAGTTCTGCATTGTGGCTTGCGAAGGCCAGCACGTATAAGATTCGCTCATCGCGTGTTCAGTTGTCAACCATTTTCGAATATTTTATTACATACATAAAGAATGCTTATGGATATTCTAGATTTGTTTCGCAATCGGCCATAATGTATAACTAAGTTTTTCCCGCCGTCCGGGTGGCGTTGTTTTATGAAAAAACTTTTCGGAACAGACGGAATTCGTGGGCTTGCGGGTAAATTTCCCCTTGATGAATCGACCGTGCAAGTTATCGGAGCATCGCTGGCGCGGAGGTTTCGCGAGCGTATGGGCCGCGAGCCGCGATTCATCTCTGGTCGCGATACGCGCGAATCCGGAGCGGCGATCGAGCGAGCCTTTCAAACTGGTGCACAGTCAGAGAATGCCGTTTGCGAATCGGCAGCGGTGATCACGACGCCGGGAGTTGCATATCTAACAAAAGCGTTCGGGTTTGACGCCGGGATCGTGATCAGTGCGTCGCACAATCCGTACTACGACAACGGGATCAAAATATTTTTGCCAAGCGGTAAGAAGATCGACGAGGTTACAGAGGCCGCTATAGAGAGCGACATTTTATCAAAGCAAAGTTACGGCTCATCGACCGATGTTGTCAACGCAATACCGGAGCAATCCACAGATTATCACGCCGCCTATGTCCAACATTTAAGGCAGACTGGCAATGGCTTTTCGGCCACCGGTTTTAAGATCGTCGTTGATTGTGCAAATGGCGCCTCGTCGGCTTTTGCCGAGGAATTATTCGTCGGTCTAGGTGCAACCGTCATTGCGATCAACAACGTGCCCGACGGCCGTAACATCAATAAGGATTGCGGTTCGCTCCACCTCGAACATCTGCGAACCAGGGTTCTGGCGGAAAATGCAGATCTCGGAGTCGCGTTTGACGGCGACGCGGATCGCTCACTGTTTGTTGATGAAAACGGAAACATCGTCGATGGCGATGCCACGCTGTGGATAATGGCGCGATATTTAAAGGACCACGGCAAGCTCGCAAATTCGACCGTCGTTGCCACGGTAATGAGCAATATAGGTTTGGAAAATGCGCTTGGATCGATTGGAATCAAGCTTTTACGGACCGACGTTGGTGACAAATATGTGCTTGAAAAACTGATCGATACCGGTTCGGAGATCGGAGGTGAACAGTCCGGTCACATCATTTTCCCGGAAATGAGCCTCGTCGGCGACGGTATAATGACCGCGATTCTCGTTTTGCGAGCGATCGTGGAACGACAAGTATCGCTCTCGCAGGCGGCAGACGGATTTGTCCGCTTTCCTCAGGTCTTGTTGAATGTAAAAGTCCGGGAAAAGCAGCCCTTCGACAATATCCCCGAGATCGCAGAAGCCGCAAAAGCGGTCGAGTGCGAACTTCACGGCGAAGGCCGCCTTCTCCTTCGCTATTCAGGCACCGAAAACCTGGCCCGGGTTATGATAGAGGGTAAAGATCAACCCGCAATCGAATCACAAGCCCGGCGCTTGATCACAGTGATCGAAAAAGCACTTGGATGAAGCAACATAGCCTCACAATTGGTTCTTCCCGTGGATCGTCCGAGTACAAAATCGTGATCGGAAATGATCTGATAAAAGAATCGGGTAAGTGGGCGCGGAAATGGCTTGGTAAGGGGGTTGCCAAAATCGCGATTGTTTCAAACCCAAAGGTGTTTAAACTTTACGGAAAACAAGCGGAAGAGAGCCTTCGAGACGCAGGATTTACGGTATCGCATTTCCTGATGAAAGATGGTGAGCGGCACAAAAACCTGCGAACGGCTGAATCGGCCCTGAGATTGTTTGCAGCGTCCGGTCTGACCCGAACCGACGCGGTAGTTGCCCTTGGCGGAGGTGTTGTCGGCGACCTTGCCGGATTTGCCTCAGCGATCTACCTCCGTGGAATTTCGTATTTGCAGATACCTACCACGCTGCTTTCGATGATCGATTCGTCAATCGGGGGAAAAACTGGCGTGAATTCTCCGGCCGGTAAGAATCTAACGGGCGCTTTTCACCAGCCAAGAGGAGTACTTGTCGACATTGCAACACTCAAGAGTCTTGCTGAGCGAGAAATTTCTTCGGGGTTTTATGAGGCCGTAAAGCAAGGCGCGCTCGAGGGGAAAAAATTGTTCAAGCAGACCGGGGATTTTCTCGCGGAATTTCCGCCGAGCGAAATCAGCAAGGCCTGCGATGACAAAGACTTTCAGGTTAAGATTTCTAGTCTGGTAGCATCTCAAATCGCTTTTAAGGCGAGAATTGCGGCCGGCGACGAGCGCGAATCGTCAACAAGCAACAACGCCCGCTCGCGAAAAATACTTAATTTTGGGCACACTTTGGCCCATGCTCTCGAAAAAGTAACCAAATATCGCCAATTGACGCACGGCGAAGCCGTAGGTTACGGCACTCTATACGCAGCCCAACTCTCAAAAACTCTTGCATTGTGTGATCCAAAAGATGTAAAATTGTTGAACGA
>DAIRVI010000164.1:0-3592 GCA_036802885.1 Pyrinomonadaceae bacterium | reverse complement strand
TGCTTCATCGTCAGCCATTGACGGTACGCTTTGAGCCTGAATTCGAGCATCCATTCGGGCTCGTTCTTTTTCGAAGAGATCAGCCGAACTGTGTCCTCGCTCAATCCGCGGGCAATCGTTTCTGTCTCGATATCGGTGACAAAGCCATATTTATATTCGCGATTTGTTAGTAATTCTGCTGCTGTACTCATATCATTTTTCGGCTAACGCCTACCGAGTCGAGCGTTCTGTGAATTCCCTGTATCTTGTGAAACATCGCATCTACCGATTTTTCGGTACCAACGAGCTGCGCGAGTGTGATCCGCGACAGCGCGTTTGCGACGATCTCATGCAGCCCGACGATCACGGGCCGTATGCCGCAATCACCGTGGTGCACGCACGAATCCAGCACGCCGGTGTAGCTGTCGCAGTGCTTATTCAAAACGTCCTGATCTAAAACCCGAATGATCTCGCTAAGATGTATTTCGTCGGCCGGTCGAGCCAAAACATAGCCGCCCTTTGTCCCGCGTGTCGAGAGCACAAAGCCCGCCTTGTTCAATAGCCACATCAGTTTGCCCGCATTGGCCGTCGAAATGCCTTCGCGCGTCGCTATCTGCGGCAGCGTGAGGCTCTCGCCTTCGCCCAAATTCGCGAGCTGCACCAGGCATCTGAGTCCGTATTCTTCTTGAGCTGATATCTTCATCTAGCCACTCTCATAAATAGACATCTTTCAGTCAATAATTAGAGACTAGCAAAACATTACTTTATTATCAAGATTACAAAAAGATTTTCTCGCACGTCGCCGCAAACAAGTCTATAATCCAACGTGTCCGTTACGATTTTGTTTGAATATGCCGCCTGATCGCGGCATCAAGGGCGTCGAATAACTATGGGAATTTGTTGCGTAATTCTGGTATTCGCTGACCTCTCGCACTTTCTATTTCCGTAAGTCCGGTTTGTGCTATGAAACAGGTCCCAATCCGCTATGTCATCTATGTGCTCGTTCTGGGCCTGCTTATCGTCATCGGACTACTTTGGCGAACGGGCCCCAAGCCTGCCCAGCGGGAAAATGTTGAGACGTTTACCGAAAAACGCATAAGCTTTCTTGCGGTTGGCGACATAATGCTCTCTCGCGGTGTCGCACGGGCAATCGTGCGAACCGACAATCCGCTCACGCCTTTTGAGAAGATGGAGAGTGTTTTTCGATTCACCGACTTCAATTTCGGCAATCTCGAAAGTCCGATTTCCGGCAACAATAATATATTGGGCAAGGGCTTGGTCTTTAATATGCACGAGCGTGACGTTGCGGGTCTAAAGGCATTTAATTTCAAGGTTCTCAATCTGGCCAATAATCACGCGATGGATCAGGGCCTAAAGGGCCTGCAACAGACGCGAACCGTCCTAGCCGCTAACGATCTTACCTTCCTGGGTGTCGGCGACGATCTGGATCAGGCGTGGCAACCCAAAACCATTGACGTCAAAGGGGTCAAGATCGGTTTTGTCGGTGCTTCTTATGCCTCGATCAACGATAACGGCGTGACTCGTAACGAATATGTCGCGCGAATGGAAGACAAAGAAAGACTCAGAAGATCGATCGAACAGCTGCGAGCCGAGGGCGCGGATTTTATCGTCGCGACGATGCACGGCGGAACCGAGTACACGCGACGTCCAAACGACACGCAGGTTGATTTTGCTCGTGCCGCAATTGATTTTGGCGCGGACATTGTGATCGGCGCGCATCCGCATTGGGTGCAGGTTTTTGAGCAGTACAAAGGGCGATATATTTTCTATTCGCTGGGCAATTTTATTTTTGACCAGGAATGGAGCCGTGATACAAAGGAGGGCCTGACGCTAAAGATCACGCTGCACAGCCGAAAATCTTCGCTGCATGCGAGTTCCGCATCCTTTACACGAATCGAACACATCGAATTGATCCCCGTCGTGATCGAAAACTTCAGCACGCCGCGCCCGGCAACCGAAGCCGAATCTGAGCAGATCTTGAAGAATATCGGTGCAACCGAACGAATCATTAATCCATAACCCGCTTTTATTTGGGGAATCGTGCACGGATCTTTACGGCACGTTCGATCAGATCGACGTTTTCGAGGATTTTCAACCGCAGGTCGTTATCGAGTTTTGGGTTGTCGGCAAGGAATTTGTTGACGATCGCAAGCGCCGCCTCGCTGCGCTGGCCGCCGATGAATGCGCCGAGCCATCCATTGACGAAAAATATCTTGCGGTTGCGTTTGTGGTTTGGCAGCTCCTGTAACGCCCGCTCCAGATACGGCAGTGTCAGATCGCTATGACGGACGGAATTGAACGGGCCAAATGCCGCCTCGATCCAGCTTTCTGAGATGTCTTTGTTCGCAGTGAAGTCTTTCCAATACTTTGCCTTGTTCTCTGTCGTCGCGAAACCCGCTCTGGCGGCGTATGCGTAACGCTTTGCGTCGTCGCTCTTTTCGGTCTTTTCGAGGTTCGCGAGCAGCTTTGGAGCCTCTGGATCGCCGAGGATAATGAGCCGCGTAACGATGTCGAATTTGTCTTTGGTGCGGAGCGTAAACGCCACGTCGGAACGCGGGCTACCAGCCCGCGTAGGTTGCGCAGCAAGCTGCCCCGCCTGAGCCAACATCTGTTTCAGGACTGTTCGCGAACGCTCGGTAGAGGCGTTGGTGACGAATGACCGGTAAAACGTGATCCGCTGTCCCGGCGTGGCCGCGTGCTGCAGACGGTCGAGCAGGACGTCTTCGAGGCGTGTCCGCAACGTGGCGGTTGAGGCGGAAACACGACCGGTAGGGAGTGTGCGCGACGTTGTAGAGGTCCCATGTAGCGCACCCTTGCTACCGCGCGGGTTTCCGCCTTCATCGCTTACGTAATAATTAATTGCCGTTGACACTCGTCCCAAAAGCGATGACACGATCGTTTCGTCGTTTTCCCTCGGCAAATTCTTAATCGCCAATTCAACATAATCCTCCGGATCAAGCTCGGCTTCGCGGACGCTGTCCCAGAGGCTGCCCCACATCATTGTGCGGAGAAAATCGTCTTTTTCGTTCTGGATATTTTTCAGGACGTAATCGCGGCTTTTGTCGTCAAGCAGAAAGATGCCGTAGCCGTAGTCTTGGTAGTTGGGGAAGATAAAAAGAATCGGCTTCCGGTCATTCACGTACCGGTCATATCCACTAGCGGTTCCTGTAGAAAACTCGAAGGGAAGTGTCTCGCGTGTCCCGTCCGAATAAGCGACCAACATATTGAACTTCATTCCCCACGGCTTATCCATATTTGGTCGGAGCAACGAAAAAGGTTGTTGAGCAAACACTTCTTGGACGTTCAATGATGTAATGAGAGGAGGGCTGAGTTTTTTCGGCTTTAAGGCACAAAATGTTGACGTTGCGAATGGTACTCCCGGATTCTTCACCCATCCTTTAGCCCATTCGTTCAAATCCTGTTCACTCGCCGTCTCAAACTCCTTCACCAGATCTTCCCAACCGGCGTTTGCAAACTCGTGTTTCTTCAAAAACGCGCGGACGGCGGTTTGGAATTTGTCTGCGCCTAGGTAGAACTCGGCTTGGCGGAGGAACGAAGGGGCTTTGCGATAGACGATGTTGCCGTAGGCGCT
>DAIRVI010000163.1:0-3622 GCA_036802885.1 Pyrinomonadaceae bacterium | reverse complement strand
AAGGCCGAGAAACTGCTCGGCGTCTCCAACCTCTATGATCCGGGCAATATGGATCTGCTCCATTGCGTCGAACAGGCTCTCAAGGCTCACACGCTTTACAAAGCCGATCATCATTACGTCGTGCAGGACGGCGAGGTGATTATCGTTGACGACTTTACGGGACGCTTGATGCAGGGGCGACGCTGGTCGGATGGACTCCACCAGGCGGTCGAGGCAAAAGAGGGCGTTAAGATCGAACGCGAAAATCAGACGCTCGCGACGATCACGCTGCAAAATTACTTCCGCATGTACGAAAAACTCTCGGGTATGACCGGTACCGCCGAGACCGAGGCCGAGGAATTTGGCACGGTTTACTCACTCGATGTCGTGATGATCCCGACAAATCAGCCGATGGTCCGAGTCGATTCCTCGGATATGATCTATCGCACGCTGCCGGAGAAATGGGATGCCGTGGTCGATGAGATCAAGGAGCTTCACGCCAAAGGCCAGCCTGTGTTGGTTGGTACCGTTTCGGTCGAAAATTCCGAGCTTGTAGCTGAAAGGCTCAAGTCCATTGGCGTGCCTCATAACGTGCTCAACGCCAAGTATCACGAACGCGAGGCTGAGATCATCGCCCAGGCGGGACGTAAAGGTGCCGTTACCATTGCCACCAACATGGCCGGCCGTGGAACCGACATTCTGCTCGGCGGAAACCCCGATTCTTTGGCTCGGGATTATCTAAAGCGGCAGGAGATCAACCCCGACGAGGCCGCGCCGGAGCAGTTTGAAACGGAATTGAGAAAGGCAAAAGCCGTCGTCGCCGAGGAACACAAAGAGGTCGTCGCCGTCGGCGGTCTGCACATCCTGGGCACCGAGCGTCACGAATCGCGCCGTATCGACAACCAGCTTCGCGGACGTGCCGGTCGTCAGGGCGATCCCGGAAGCTCGCGATTTGTATTGTCGCTCGAAGACGACCTGATGCGTATCTTCGCGGGCGACAAAGTTCGCTCAATGATGGAGTGGCTCGGTATGGAAAAGGGCGTCGCCATAGAGTCCAAAACCGTTTCCCGCCAGATCGAACGCGCACAAAAGGCCGTCGAGGCACGCAACTTTGAGACTCGTAAACACGTCCTCAAATACGATGACGTGATGAACAAACAGCGCGAAACGATCTATGGTTTGCGTCGTCAGCTGATGTTCGAGCCAGAGCATCGTGAATATCTGCTTGGCGCTAATGGCGTTGCAAAAGATCTGCTTCAGGATCTTACGGCAAGCATGCTCAGCCTCGAGGCCGGGCCGGCAACGTGGGATGTCAATACCTACGCAGCGGAGATCGAGAGCATTTACGCCATTGATCCGGCGAGAGATGCCGATGTTAATTTCAAGGTAATGAACCCGGACGAGATAGAAGAAGCGATCTGGAAAAAGGCCATCGCTAACTACGAAGCGAAAGAAAAACAAGCTGGTGCCGAATCGCTGCGTGCCTATGAACGTTACATTATGCTCAACATTATCGACTCGCAGTGGAAGGACCATCTGCTCTCGATCGATCACGTCAAACAGGGCATCGGACTTGTCGGTTACGGCCAAAAAGACCCGCTCGTCGAGTACAAAAAACAGTCGTTCGATATGTTTCAAGATATGCTCGACCGCATCGACACAAATACGACAAAGGCCCTCTTTAACCTCCAGATCGTCGATCGCGACGAGCAAGAGGAGCGCGAACGCCTCGAACGCCTTGAGATGCAGCGAGCCCGCCGACAGGCCGCTGGAATGGCGTTTACCGGAGCAATGGCAGGCGCCGAAGTCGCCGGAGCCGAAGCCGCTCGACACACGCCATTCGTCCGCGACACGCCAAAGGTCAAACCAAACGAGCCGTGCTACTGCGGCTCAGGCAAGAAATTTAAGAAGTGTCATGGAGCAGGAGCTTAGTTAGGCAGCGCTCATCGCGAAGGATGGCACGGCTCTCAGAATTCCCGCCCGTCGAATAACAAAAGGCAAGACCGGAACGAACGTCCGATCTTGCCTTTTTACTTTTGCCTTTGGATTTGGCGTTATTTATTCGCGTTAGCGGTGTGTTCGCCTTCCTTCTTTTCGTCGTCGGCCTTTTTGTCATCGGCCTTCATTGCTCCACTTTTGATGTCGGTGACTTGCGCGTTAACGAACTGCCATCCCTTGTCCTTCATCTTGCCGAGAACCCAAGTGACCATCGAGTTTCTGTCCTCAGACTTGCCATCGACAATGTTTTTGCCGGATACGTGCGCCGTTATTACAGCGCCGTCACCCGCCGGATTGGTCTTGATCTTGAGGTCCTCAAACTTCATGCCTTCCATCTTGATCTTGCCGGATTTGATCGCTTCGAGACGGGCTGCTTTGGTATTCATCCCGCCATTTTGGTCGATCAACACGTAGTCGTCCGAATACATTTTATCGAGCGCCGCAACATCACTTTTGTTCAAGGCCGCTTCAAAATCGCTAATCGTTTTCTTCAATTCTGTTTCAACAGCGGCTTTGTCAGCTGCCGGTGCAGCAGCGGTGTTCGCGGCATTCGCCGGTTTGTTTGCTGTAGTGTTATTGGCGGCAGGTCCCCCACACGCCATGAAAAATGACGCAACCGAGAGCGTCATCAAAGTAAAAAATATTCGTTTCATAATTTTGGTCTCCTTCTCAAAGAAATAGATGCTCGTATACTAGACTTCGGGGCAGCTGCCGCATCAGAAAACATCTGCTCGTTCGATATGTAACTTACTCAAACACTTGGGATTGTGCGATTAGTTATATCCTGATTGAAGGGTCGAGTCAAGTGGGGAAGGCGGCAGTGTGCCGCCCTTATCATTTAGCCTTTTTGCGACGGTTATTTAATCTTCTTCAGACTTCCCTGCCCGCTGATCTGACGATTGCCAGCGACCCGTTCCATCTGTGACATCGCCCGCAGGAGGTTCTCGCCTAAAACCTTTTTGATTTCCGTTTCGGAGTATCCACGGCGGAGCATTTCGTAGGTGACAAGGACGAGGTCCTCGGCGCCGTTCATACCGGCGGGCAGGAATGGGACACCGTCGAAGTCGGAGCCGAGGCCGACGTAATCGATACCCGCGACGTTTCTAATGTGATCGATGTGGTCGACGATACGAGTGTAAGGCGCGACGTAGATCGGGTTGTCCGCAAACAGCCGTCGCTCGGCTTCGTTGTATGCCTGTGTGTCGTCCTTGAATTGCTCTTTTAGTGCATCGAATTGCGGCTTTAGCCTCGCGGCGCGCTCGTTTTCTTCTTTATTGGTTCGTGCATCGAGGAACGATGGATAGAAGTTGATCATGATTACGCCGCCGTTTTTCGCGACCCGTTTCAAAACGTCATCGGGAACATTTCGCGTGTGATCGTTCAATGCCCGGGCACAAGAATGAGACGCGATGATCGGCGCGGTCGAGACATCGAGCACGTCGTTCATCGTTTTAACCGACACGTGCGAGATATCGATAAATATTCCTAGACGGTTCATTTCGCGCACAACCTCTTTGCCAAAATCCGACAGGCCATTATTCTTTGGCTCGGTGCGATGCGAGTCTGCCCAGTCGTGCGTTACGTTGTGCGTCAGCGTCATGTAGCGAATGCCGAGACGATAAAAATTCCGAAGCGCGTAGAGCGA
>DAIRVI010000162.1:0-3647 GCA_036802885.1 Pyrinomonadaceae bacterium | reverse complement strand
TGATTGATATAGCCCATGTGGACGCGTATCTGGTGCGTGCGGCCGGTTTTGATCTCGACATCGAGCAGAGTGAATTTTTCGTATCGCTTGCGGACCTTCCATAAGCTGAGAGCGCTTCGCCCGGTGGTCGCGACTTTCATCCGCAGGCGGTTGTGTTTGTTGCGGCCGATCGACGCCTCGATCTTGCCGGTGTTCTTGTCCGGCGATCCATGCACCAAGGCGACATAAGATTTATAAACCAGCCGCTCGCGAAACTGCTCGGACAGAGCCTCGTGTATCTCGTCCGTCTTGGCGACGACGATCAGGCCGGAAGTGTCTTTGTCGAGGCGATGAACGATGCCAAGCCGAGTGGTGAGCGATGAGTGATGAGTGATAAGTGAAAAGTGATAAGCCACGGCATTTGCCAGCGTTCCGCTCTGCACGCCTGCGCCGGGATGCACAACCATGCCGGCCGGTTTGTTTATGACGGCAAGGTATTCATCCTCGTAAACTATGTCGAGCGGTATGTTTTCCGGCTCGAACTGGGCAACCGGAATCTCGACTAGATCGACCTCAATCTCATCGCCCTCGCGAATTTTATACGAAGGTTTTACCGCCTTTTCGTTGACAAGAACATCTTCGTTCTCGATCAGCCGCTGCAAACGGGAGCGCGACCATCCGTCGATATTTTCTGCTAGAAATGCGTCGAGACGCTTGGCCTTGTCGATAGCCGCGGCATTGAAAATGACGGTTGAGGTTTCTTCACTCACTTGTGGTTTCGGCTGCGAGGTCGGGCCTTCGGCGAAGCCGAACGATCATAAAAATTATCGAGCTTACCGCAACGATGAGGCTGATCCCCTGCGAGGTCGAGAGGCCGGTAAGGGTTGTGAACCCAAGCAGATCGCCGCGCGGATCGTCGCGGATAAATTCGATGGAAAATCGTACGAGCGAGTAGATGATGCCGTATGCGATCAGTATCTGGCCGTCAAATTTCTTTCGCCGATGTAGAAAAACCAGAAAGCCGAAAACCGCCAGCATTATGAACGATTCGTAAAGCTGTGTCGGATGCAGATAGAGATCGCTGCCGTCCGGTCCAAAAACGGGGACGCCAGTATATTCGTGTCCGAGCTCGGTAAAATGGACACCCCACGGCAGGTCGGTGTGCTTTCCCCAACAGCATCCCGCCGAAAAACATCCTTGCCGGCCAAACGCCTGCCCAAGGGCGACGCCCGGAGCAAACGCATCTGCGACCTTCCAAAAAGGCAGTTTATAGAACGGAACCAATATAGCGACCGCCAAAAAACCGCCGATCAGCCCGCCATAAAATACACCGCCAGAACGCAAGAAATCCAGAGTGAATATCTGGACGTCGGGCTCGACCCAAAACATCAGCAATTTCGAACCGACGAGGCCGCCAACCAAAACCCACAATCCAAGATCGTAAATGCGATCGCGCGGCAGGCCGTCTCGCGCCCCGAGTCGCGACGCAGCGAAAAGCGCGAGCAGCATTCCCACCGCCAGGAATATGCCGTAGGTCGTTATCGGAAAGTTGCCGATTCGAAAAAGTTCAGGATACATCTGCCGATTTTGGATCGTGGACCGAAGATTGCGGATTTTTAACAGGGTCTGCGGTCTCCCGTTTAGTTAAAAACATATCGAGAATCAATAGACCGGCTCCTACGCAAATCGCGGCGTCCGCGACGTTGAATGTCGGATAGTGCCAGTTGCCAAATTGCACGTCAATAAAATCGACCACGAACCCGAGCCGCAAACGGTCGGTCACATTTCCGACAATACCCGCCAAAAGTAGGGCCAGCGAGCCCATCATTCGATCATCCGCACGAGGCGTTCGCCAAAAAAAGTAAAGCACAAGCGTCGCCGCAATGATCGCCACGACTGACAATCCCCAACGGCCTGTTTCGCCGTGATCGTCGAGCATCGAGAATGCGACACCCGTATTTTGCGCGTATGCAAAATTCAGAAAGCCCGAGATCACTGGCTTTTCACCTTCGACGCGCAAAACCCGGGTCGCCCACGCCTTAGTGGCCTGATCGACCATAAATACGCCGCCAGCGATCGCGAGGTATGCCAGTTTCCAAATAAAGTCTTTCTTAGTCACGAATTATTCAGTATACGGAAAAATCGCTTTCGGTGCCTTATAACGACGCCACCAATCCGCGTAGCAGACGTCGGTACAGCCGATTGCATAGTGGACGACCGTCCATTTACCGCTTTTCTTTTTCAAGAGTGCAAAGAAATTATTATCGAACATTTCGGCTTCCTTTGCTTGCTGATACGGTGTGCCGCGATAATCCGGCGGTCCGCCGCCGGGCCTTTGGGGATCACCGCCAATAAACGCCCAGTTACCCATGACATTGAGATTTTTAGCCGCAAAGACGATCTTTTGCTTTAGTTCTTTCTCAACCGGTACTCGCAATGCACTGAGTATCGCTTTTCTGGCCTCTGAGCCCTTCTCCGGTGTATAAACCGATTGGCCTTCCGCTACGCAGAAAAGTGCGATTACAAAACCTAATGTCAGTAAAAACCTTCTTGGCATAACGGTTACCTAAAGAATTTCAGCAATTGCGTCGGCGCAGCGCTCGCAAACGGTCGGATACTGTGTAAATTCCCCGACACGGGTCGAGTAATTCCAGCAGCGTTCACATTTTTGGCCGTCAGCTTTTTGGATCGTAACGCCAAACTCATCGCCCTCGTGAACCTCCACCTGCGAGACGATAAATATATATCGCAGCTGTGGGTAATAACCGAGCAGAAATCGCGTGGTCGCCGCATCCGCTGTGATCACTAGCTTTGCCTCAAGCGGCGAACCAATGAGTTTGGCGTTGCGGGCATCCTCGAGCGATTTCATCACCTCGTCGCGCATCGAGAAAATTCGTTCCCAATTTGCGGCGAGCTCGTTGTTATCTGTCTTTTCGGCTACAGGAAACTCGGCAATATGAACTGACGGCTCGCGTTGGCCGGGCAGATTTTCCCAAGCTTCGTCCGACGTAAATACAAGTATGGGCGAAAGTAAACGGCAGAGACTGTCGGCGATCCTGTAAAGTGCCGTCTGAGCAGAACGCCTTTCAACCGATCTCGGAGCAAATATGTAGAGCCGATCCTTGATGATGTCAAAATACCTGGCCGACAGGGTTATGGTGCAGAAATTGTAAAGCACGTTATATGCAGCCTGAAAATCGTAAACTTCGTATGCCGCAAGCACTTTCTCAGTCACTTCATTAAGGCCCGCAAGAGCCCAGAGATCGATGTCAAGCATTTGATCGGCTTCGACGCAATCACTCGCGGGGTCGAATTCGGCAAGATTCCCGAGCGCGTACCGGAGCGTATTGCGCATCTTGCGATAGGCATCGACAACACGTAGAAGTATCTCGTCAGAGCACCTTACGTCCTCGGTGTAGTCGACCGCCGCCGCCCACAGACGCAGGATCTCAGCGCCCGATTTGTCTATGATCTCGTGCGGAGCGGTGACATTGCCGATCGACTTCGACTGTTTTTTGCCGTCGCCATCGACGACCCATCCGTGCGTAATGACTCGTTTGTACGGTGCGGTGTCATGGGCCGCCAGGCCGCACATAAGACTCGAATTAAACCAACCGCGAAACTGGTCGCCGCCCTCAAGATAAACGTCCGCCGGGAACCGCAAAGTT
>DAIRVI010000161.1:0-3747 GCA_036802885.1 Pyrinomonadaceae bacterium | reverse complement strand
TCATTCGGGGTGGTGCCGAGATTTGTAAACAGGTAATTTCCGCTCGCGTCAGTTGTCGTTTGAGCGGTTATGGTCGGCGTGGTCGGACAAACCAGATTGAGCGTTACGCCGCTAACAGGAGTGTTGGTAATGCTGTCCCTAATGGTTCCGGTGATCCGATGATTGATACGCGCTATGGTAACGTGAACCTGGGCCGTTGCGGTTTGGCCCTGGGAATTTTGCGCGGTCGCGGTCAACGTATATGACCCTACATCCATCGCACGCCATGTGTTTGACCAGGGACTTCGCGGAAGCCACGCGACGAGGTTATTGTTTTGATCTCTGACCTGGACCAGGACCACAGACGGCGATACCGCCATCCTGATCGGTACGTAGTCGCCTTCGACGAAGGTCTGGCCCTCGGTAGGGTCAATAAATGCAACGCTGACCGCCGACGGGTCTACCACGAAAACATGCACTGTCTCGGTTGAAACGCCGCGAAGGCCGTGACTATCGGTCGGAAACGCGTAGAGGGCCCATGTGCCAACCGGAACATTCGACCATGTGAATTGGTAAGGTGCCGTGGTGTCGGTACCTAGTGGAATATTTCCGGTTGCGCTGCTGTAGGCCACAAAATCAACTTTTTGTATCGCGTCCCCGTCCGGATCCGTAGCCGTTGCCTGAATTGTGATCGTCGCCGGTGCATTAAATGTCGTACCGTGTACAGGTGACGTGATCACACCCTCGGGTGCGCGATTTCGCAAAATGTGAAAATCGGCAGATTGATTCGCTCCGAGGTTGTTGAAAACAACGCTTTGTGGATCCGTCTCGTAACCGATCTTTCGGGCTGTGATGGTGTAATTGCCTCCCGGTGGCAGATTTCCGAAGTAATATGCGACGACGCCGGAACCTCCATTCGAAGGCGAATATGAGCGGTTAACGGTGCCCGTTATCGTGACGACCATCGATGAATAATCATTGTTGTAGCCAAAATTGTCATCCGTAACCGTGCCGCTGATAGCGTATGACACCGCATTCTCGTCGCCGGTCGCGAGCTTTACCACAAATGCATCTTTTGCAGAACTCGAAGAACTTGAAACGTCGGTTGCACCGTGACCGGGTTGAAACGAATCGGGAGTCGCGATTATGTTCGTCGTCTGTCCGGTTATATACGCGTTGCTCGCACCATCGACCACGAGTCCATACGCTCCTCCTTGCCCGACAAGTGTCGAAAACACTAGGGCTGTCGCGTTGGTATCGAACCTCGTTACAAAAATCTGACCCATCGTGCCAATAAGCGAATTCCGAAGCGGAAATGTCGCTGCGCTTAGAGTTTCACCCGCGATGATCGCGCTGTTGTCAGATCCGAGACCGATCGCAAAGGGCTGATCCTTGCCCTGCCCGCCCAAAAACGTCGAATACACGAGCGCTGACCCCGACGGATTAAGTTTGGTAACGAAAACGTCTTCACCACCGTTGTACGTTTCGTCAAACGCCCCCGGCGTCACCGGAAACCCTGTGTTTTGCGTTTGCCCCGTCGCGTACATATTGCCGGTCGCATCGATAGTGATTCCGTTTATACGGTCGGACTGCAAACCGCCGCCGAGGTAGGTTCCGTAAACGAGCGCGGTACCGGCAGGGTTGAGCTTGGCGATAAAACCGTCAATACCGCCTGAGGATGCAGTTTGAAACGCACCCGGCGTGGTCGGGAGATTTGTGCCGCTTATGGAGCCGCCGATCACGGCGTTGTCTGCTGCGTCCCGCGTGACATCGCTCACGCCAGCATCAAACAAAGTCGAAAATACAGCGCTTCCGGCAGCCGTCAGTTTAACGACGTAACTTCCCGAATAAAAGATCCCGCTACAGCCTTGCGCGGTATTACAAAGTTTTTCCTTGTAGGCGCCCGGCGTTGTTGGAAAATTTGGCGAGCTCGAAAATCCGCCAAACACAGCAGTACCGGTTGAGCTATTAAGGGCGATGCGGCCGCCCAGATCGGTATTGTTGCCGCCGAGATAGGTCGAATAGACGATCGCCGAACCAGTCGTGTTTAGTTTCGCCGCAAAAGCGTCGTCTGTTCCGCCAAACGTTGCCTGATAGGCGTTTACCGTTGGCAGGTCGTTCGCCGTCGTGGTGCCGCTGATGAGCACTTCGCCGGTCGGGGCGACGGCAACACCGGTGCCGATCTCGCTGCCGTTACGTCCGCCATAATAGGTCGAAAATACTCTGGCCGTTCCTGCCGGATTGATCTTCGTTACAAATGCATCATTCCACTGAACGTTATTTGTCGACGGCGGATTTGTAGTTTTGATCGTCCCGGGCGTCGTCGGGAAATTGAGCGAAGCGGTCATCCCAACGACGTATGCATTACCAACCGAATCGACGGCAATCCCGCGCCCATCATCGAAACCGCTCCCGCCGAGATAACTGCCGTACGCTAGGATCGGATCGATGATCAACTCTTTCGAATGGTCATATTCCCCAAGGTCGATCGCGATCCGCGTTGTGCCGTCGGGCTCCCGCCGCATTCGATAAGCACTGGCGATCTCGCTTCTGGAACCTTCAATTTCCTGATATGCGATGGGTTTTTGCTGCCTCAGAGTCCCGACAGCCGTTGTCAAAAGCAGGTCACCTGATGCCCGGTCGATCTTTGCGGCGGAGGCTCCGCTGAATGACACGGCGATCTTTCGAGTATCCGCTTGCGGCGAAACAATGATGTCATATTCGAGCTTCTGCCCGTTGCCGTAATAGACCAGATCTATGCCGGGATAGATCTCGTCGTATTTCACCTTATTGTAATTCGGTATATCAGATCGCCATTTGTCAGGATCGTTGCCGACAAGATAATTTGTCCGGCTCCCGGTCTCGTCGAGGCCGCGTGTTTCCGCCGACTCATTCGCACCGGCGAATTTCATTCGTAGCGAACTGTTTTTACCTCGATTGTTGCGCAGGTCCAGTATTGCCTCACTCCCCGTTAAAAACAGCGAGTATCCGCGCCCTCGCGCAACAAATCGAACCGAGTCGTCCGTCTGACCAACGTTCGGCTCAAAATCTATAGGCAATTTACCGTAGCTCTCAGCAATGCTATTTTTGTCCGGGAGCGCCGTCGTATCGGGCCCCGGCGCCAGATTTGCTCCAAAGGATGATGGAATTTGATCCGTCGTCTTGGTTACGACTTCGCCACGATCTCTTAAAAGAAATGCTCCGGTAATTGTTAGAATTAGCGAGCATAAAAAAAGTATTGCGACGCGTTTTATATTATTCATGATACCGCTCCCAAAATCGTTATACGTCATTATGCAGAAAACCACCGTCTGAGTTATATAGGACTTTTTGCGTACTTCGTGTGACATTTGTCATCCGCAGAATCCTCCGGAAAATCGATGTCTAATCCACAGTGTTTCGGGCCGACTGGAAAAGACCCAGAAATAAACAAACTGACGCACCCCGATCAGGTTTCTGAAACGGCCGGTGCGGATTCATGGCTTAGTCCCCTACAGGTTTAATGCGAGTTGCGTGCCAACGCCGTGACCAATTGAGCAATATGCCAAGCATTGCAATTAATGGACTTACTGTCGGCTTGGATTCTCAGCAAGACAAAACGTGATTTCGATCTGTGTAATTTTGGGTGCGCGCGTAAATTCCCGCAGTAAAGCATGAAAAAAGGCGCCCGCTTGGACGCCTAATTATTGAGGATGGTGCCGTCTACAAGATTCGAACTTGTGACCTATCGCGTGTGAAGCGAGTGCTCTACCACTGAGCTAAGACGGC
>DAIRVI010000160.1:0-3814 GCA_036802885.1 Pyrinomonadaceae bacterium | reverse complement strand
ATTCATTTCGACGGGCCGACTTTTTTATCAAGCGAGGTCGACGCCTCGCTTGGCGATACCAAGCTTTGGCGTCGCAACGGACGAGGCATTACGCTCTTGTTTATAACCGCGGAGACAATTGAACCACCTTTTTCTCAGTTGAAATACTTTGCCTGCGAGTGGTGCACAATGATGGCCGAGGTTGACTGCTCTGGATCAAGCATATATTCCTCGGTCAATTCGACACCGATGCGTTCGGGTTCGAGCAGTTCGAACAGCTTCGTCTGGTCCTCGATGTTCGGACACGCCGGATAGCCGAAACTGTACCGCGAGCCCTGGTAGCCTTGGTGAAAGAGCTTTGTCATTTCCGGTGCGTCCGCCCCCGCGATGCCAAGTTCCTCACGAATTCGCTTGTGCCACATCTCGGCGAGAGCCTCAGCCGATTCGACGGAGAGTCCGTGGAACAGCAAATAGTCCTGATAGTTATCCGACTTAAAGAGCTTCGCCGAATGTTCGCTTGCCTTACGTCCCATCGTCACCAGATCGAATGCAACGACGTCAATTTTGCCTGAATCAACGGAAGCGAAGTAGTCCGCCAGGCACAGGTTTTTGCCGCCATTTTGTTCAAGGGGCTGACGAGGAAACGTAAATCTAATACGCTCGGTGGTCTCGTCGTCCTGATAGATGATCAGGTCGTTGCCTGATGACTGACACGGAAAATAGCCGTAAACGAGTTTCGCCTCAATCAATTTTTCGCGGATCGCTTGCGTCTTGACCTCTGCAAATTTAGGATAAACCGTCTCCGCGAGTATTGCGTCGTACTCTTCTTTCGACTTTTTGCCCTGTTTGTACTGCCACTGGCCTTTGAACAAAGCGGTCTCGTTAATAAAATCAAAAACTTTCGTCAGATCGGTGATCTCAACAACCTTTGAGCCGTAGAACGGAGCTTTCGGCAGTTGATCGAGCAGAGCGACATCCGACCGCGTCGTATGCGTCGTGTCGCCAGCCGAACGCGTCGAAACCCGAGCCGCGGCCGTCCCGAGCTTCGCATCTTCGCCAACGAGGTCTTCCTCGTCACCGACGGTCACAACATCCGTGTCCACGCCTCCCGCTGACGCAGGCAGTTCTGACCCGTTCGCCGCCGCCGACTTGACCTGTTCCGGCTCTCCACTCGCGACACTCGACTCTCCACTCGTCAGTTCGTCCATCGCGTGCAATCCGTCAAACGCATCACGAGCGTAAAACAACTTGCCGTTAAACAGTGGAATCAGATCGGCATCGACATAACGCCGGTTGAGCGCCGCTCCACCGAGAATGACCGGAACCTTGATCCCGCGTTCGTTCATCAATTCGAGATTGTCACGCATTATGAGCGTCGATTTTACGAGCAAACCGCTCATTCCAATCGCGTCGCAATTCGATTCTTCGGCAGCACGCAGGATATCGTCGATCGGCTGTTTGATTCCAAGATTTATTACCTTGTACCCGTTGTTTGTGAGGATAATATCGACCAGATTTTTGCCGATATCGTGTACATCGCCCTTGACCGTCGCCAGCACGAGCACGCCTTTGTTCGAGCCCTCGACTTTTTCCATAAACGGCTCAAGAAATTTCACCGCCGCCTTCATCGACTCAGCCGATTGCAGCACAAACGGCAGCTGCATCTGTCCCGAGCCAAATAGATCACCAACCGTTTTCATGCCGTCGAGCAGGATGTCATTAATGATCTCGAGCGGCGGATATTTTTCGAGAGCGGCCTTGAGCGAATCCTCCAGCCCAATGCGTTCGCCATCGATTATGTGATGTTTGAGCTTCTCCTCGATCGGCAGATTCGAGATGTCAGGCTTGATCGACTGTGCCGATTTGCCTTGGAACATATTCGAAAAATCGCCGAGCGGATCGTATGTGCAGATATCACCGTCAAATTTTCGCCGGTCGTAGATCAGATCACGAGCCGTGTCGATCTCAAGTTCCGAAAAGCGCATTAGCGGCAAGATCTTTGACGCATTTACGATCGCCGAGTTCATTCCCGCATCTACGCAGTCGTGCAGAAACACGGAATTGAGCACTACTCGCGCCGCTGGATTTAGCCCGAATGAGATATTCGAAACGCCCAGGATAATATTCGCATCGGGCATTTCCTCGTGGATTTGCTTGATCGCATTGATCGTTTCGACGGCATTTTTGCGGTCTTCCTCAATGCCGGTCGAGATCGGCAGAGCTAGCGGATCGAAGAAAATATCGTGCGACTCAATGCCGAATTCGACGCCTTGCTTGTAAGCCCGGCGCGCAATTCGAACCTTGTCATCGTATGAACGTGCCATGCCGTCTTCGTCTATCAAACCGATGACGACACCGGCGCCAAAGCGCTTGGCAAGATCGAGGACCTTCAGAAAACGTTCCTCCCCGTCTTCGTAATTTGTTGAATTCAAGAGACTTTTGCCGCCCGCATGTTCGAGCCCGGCTTCCATCTTTTCCCACTCCGTCGAATCGAACATCAGCGGTATCTTGACGGCCGTTGCGAGCCTCGACGCAAGTTCGTGCATGTCCGCGACGCCATTTCGTCCGACGAAATCAACGTTGACATCGAGAATGTGCGCGCCTTCTTTCTCCTGCGATTTCGCAAGCGAGACGAGCCCGTCCCAGTCCTCGGCATCGAGCAGATCACGCATCTTCTTCGAGCCCGATGCGTTTACCCGTTCACCGACGATCAAAAAGGAAGCGTCCTGCGTGTAAGGCTGCTGAAAATATATCGACGAAGCTGACGGCACGAGCTTGGCACCACGCTCTTTAGGCGAAACGCCGCTCAGACGTTCGACAACCTGCCGCAAATGCTCCGGCGATGTCCCGCAGCACCCGCCGACTATATTCGCCCCAAAATCCCTAGCAAAATGCTCGACCTGTGCCGAGAAACTCTCCGGCGTCTCATCGTAATGCTGCTTGCCATCCTTGACCTCGGGAAGGCCGGCATTTGGAAGAACGGAAACCGCGATCGGCGAATTTTCGCACAGATAGCGGAAGCTGTCAGTCATGTGCTTCGGCCCGGTGCCACAATTCATGCCGATTACATCGATCGGAAACGGCTCGAGCGCAGTGAGCGCCGCTCCGATCTCGGTTCCATTTAGCATTGTCCCAAAGATCTCTATCGTCACCGAAGCGATCACCGGCAGCTTGATCTTGTTCTTCTCAAAATGCTCGAAGATCGCCGCCAGAGCCGCTTTCGTCTGAAGCAAGTCCTGACAGGTCTCGACCATCAATAGATCCGAACCGCCGTCGACAAGTCCGCGAACCTGTTCGCGATACGCGTCCTTAAGATTGTTGTAAGTAATATGACCGAGCGTCGGCAATTTCGTTCCGGGCCCGATAGAACCCGCGACAAAACGAGGCTTGTCGTATGTCGAATAACCATTCGCCACACGCTTTGCGAGTTCCGCCGCCTTAAAATTAACCTCGTAGGTCTTGTCAGCGATCCCAAACTCAACCAGTACAACCTCGCTGCCGCCGAAGCTGTTCGTCTCGATCACATCACAGCCGACGTCAAGAAAAGCCGAATGCACCGTCTCGATAGCGTCGGGCCGCGTGTAAAGAAGATTCTCGGAGCAGTTTTCAAAATTCGCACCGCCCCAATCCTCGATCGGCAGGCTCAGCGACTGCAAATACGTCCCCATTGCACCGTCAAAGACGATTATTTTTTCTTTTAATAGATCGAGAAATTCTGGCATATAACTGAAAAACCCTGTGCCAAACAAGCACAGAGTTTCGTAAGATTCGTTCGACTCTTTGCTGTTTAGCGGTTTATTTTACGTGGCCGCAAGTTGCAATAACTCACCACGTC
>DAIRVI010000159.1:0-3838 GCA_036802885.1 Pyrinomonadaceae bacterium | reverse complement strand
GATTTTGGCGGCTGGGATATGCCGGTACAATACACGGCGGGCGTTATTGAGGAGCACATGCGCTGCCGCACGGCGGCCGGGCTTTTCGACGTGTCGCATATGGGCGAGATTTGGGTCGAAGGGCCAGACGCGATCGATTTTGTAAATCGGCTCACGACTAATGATGTGACAAATCTCATCGACGGCCAGGCACATTACTCTGCCCTCACCAACGCCAACGGCGGTGTGGTCGACGATCTGCTAGTCTATCGTTTTAGCCACGACCGGCTGCTGCTTGTGGTAAACGCAGGCACGACCGAAAAGGATTGGCACTGGATCAAGTCTCACCATTCTGAACACGACGACCTTGGCTTGCGAAACGCGTCGTCGGAGTATTGCCAGATCGCCGTCCAAGGGCCGGATGCGATTGAAATTTTACAAAAGCTAACGGAAACCGATCTTGGCGCGATAAATTACTACCACTTTACGACCGGCATGGTTGACGGCGTTGACTCGATCATCTCGCGGACTGGTTACACCGGCGAAGACGGTTTTGAGATCTACGCCTCGCCCGAACACGCCGAGCAACTCTGGAAAAAATTGCTCGAGACAGGTGGTTACGGCAGCGCGAATGGCATACTTCCGTGCGGCCTCGCCGCTCGAAATACGCTCAGGCTCGAAGCCGCGATGTCGCTCTATGGCCACGAACTCGGCGACGACATCACACCGCTCGAGGCCAATCTAGGTTGGATTACCAAACTCCAAAAAGGCGACTTTATCGGATCGGCAGCACTTGCAAGGCAGAAAGAGACAGGATTAGAGCGGAAACTAGCGGGTTTTGAGATGACCGAGCCAGGCATCGCACGCGACGGTTTTGACGTATATGTCGGCGAAGAGAAAGTCGGCGTCGTTACCAGTGGCAGTCCGGCTCCATTCCTAAAAAAGAACATCGGGCTCGCATTTTTGCCGCCCGACTTTGCAAAAGCCGGACAAGAAATTAAAATTGATGTCAGAGGCAAGCATTTAAGCGCCGTGATCGTTCCAACGCCGTTTTATAAACGGCAGAAATAGCATTTAGTTTAAGATACACTCAAGTTTTCCTATAATTTTATGTCAAATATTCCTGAGAATTTACGTTACAGCAAAGACCACGAATGGATCGGAGTCGATGGTGACATCGCGACGATCGGCATTACAGATTACGCCCAGCATTCGCTTGGCGATGTCGTTTACATTGATATGCCCCGCGTCGGCGATGCTTTTGGAACGCACGAGGCTTTTGGCTCGGTCGAATCCGTCAAGGCCGTGTCCGAGATCTTTACTCCGGTCGCGGGCGAGGTTGTCGAGGTCAATGACGGCGTTAATGACGCACCGGAATCAGTCAATAACGATCCGTACGGCACAGGCTGGATGATAAAAATGAAAATGGCGAATCCGCTTGAAGCCGACGCGATGTTTTCGGCCGTTGAATATGAAGAATACCTGGCGGCAAGCGAATAATTTTGCGCGCTGCTTCTGGCTTGAAAAAGGATGGTTAAAAGAAATATGAGAGCCATTTATACATTCTTAGTATTAGTTGTCATTATCACTTGCTCAGCGGCGGGTTCATTTGCGCAGAACTACAAAATTAAACAGAGCACGTCGTTGAGCGGGCAGACGTTTGAGTCGACCGTGTATGTCAAAGGCTCGCGAAAGCGCACCGAGAACAGCGGCATGATGGGGTTTGGCGGCGATATTGCGGATATCGAGCAATGCGATTTAAAACGCAATGTTAAAGTCAACGACAAGAAAAAGCTTTATTTTATCGAGCCATTTGCGGGCGGTGAGGTGAGCGAGGTTGTTACGCCTGCAACGCGGACGCCTGTCACTACGGGCAAGGTGACAAAAGGCGGAGTCGTTACGATGACAAGCTCAATCGTCGACACCGGCGAGCGGAAACAGATGTTTGGTCTTACTGCCCGTCGTATCAAGACCGTGATGACCGTTGAATCATCGCCTGATGCGTGTTCAAAACAAAATACCCGCATTGAGACCGACGGTTGGTATGTTGATCTGCCGCAATTTTCTTGTCCCGTCAACGTTTCGCGTAATCCAATTCCCCAAACCCAACAACCGCGTTCCGGTTGTCAGGATCGCATGGTTGCAAAGCAATCCGGCGGTGGAAGGCTCGGCTTTCCCTTGCAGCTAACCCAAACGATGGACTCCGGTGAGGGTGACTCGAGTTTCACGCAAACTATCGAGACGATTGAATTTTCTAAGGCGACGCTTGATGACGCTTTGTTCGAGGTTCCCGCGAACTACACACTTGCCAATTCCTCACAGGATCTATACGGCCGCCCCGATTTCTCCGCAATGATGGGCGGAAATCAGAACGCCGACGAATACAACCGGAAATCGGCTCCCACGAAAACCTATACGCCGCCCACACCCGCGGTTAAAAGGCCCGGCGTAAAACGAATCGGCGTCCTCGCACCGACAAATCGTTCCGGTGAAAGTGTTTCGATCACAAATTTGCAATCCTATCTAGTCGAAAAATTAAGCTTTGGCAATGTTGAAGGCATCGCCGTCGGAAGCGAAGCGGATGCTCGGGCTGCAGACTGCGACTATATCCTTACAAGTGATTTCTCAAAACTAAAGCAATCAACGTCGAGTAAAATAGGCGGATTGTTTGGCAAGGTCACTAACACCGACAGCTCCGCGTCGCTTAATTACGAAGCTCAGGTTGACTTCAAACTTGTCAAATTGGCCGGCGGAGTCAGCGTCCTGCAGAACAAAGCATCCAGCAAGACCGCAGGGAATGTTGTCCGTGCGGCCGAGGCCGTTTTGGCACTCGAGGCTGCGGCCGTTTTATCGGCAGCAAAGTAGCTATTACTTTTAACATTAATGTGTTTGGCGGAAACCGATGTGCTTACGGCTTCCGTCATTTTTTTCTTTGAAATGTGATTTCCGGCAAAGCATTTTCGAATTCGAATTGCGATTTTGATAGTATTAGAGTTTCTTGCACTATTTTAGTTTTAGCGTTTTCGCAAGGCATAATTAGATGAGATACATACCAAATTCACCCGAAGAACGTGATGAGATGCTAGCCACCGTTGGACTGGCTACCTCAAAGGACCTCTTTCGATCGATCCCGGAAAACATCCAGCTCAATCGACCGCTGAATATCACTGATCCACTCGCGGAATCAGAGGTTATTGCCGCTATGGAAGCAATGGCGGCTAAGAATACGGCGGCGAACAAGCCCTCTTTTCTGGGCGGCGGCGTTTACTCGCATTTGTCGCCTACTATCGTCGATCATCTTATACAGAGATCGGAGTTCTTCACGTCATACACGCCATATCAACCGGAAATCGCACAGGGCACACTGCAATACATATTTGAATTTCAGACATTAATTTGTCAGTTGACCGGAATGGAGGTCGCCAACGCGTCGATGTATGACGGCTCGACTGCGATGGCAGAGGCCTATTTAATGGCTCAGCGAGTGACACGACGGGATAAGATAGTCGTGGCCGAGAGCGTGCACCCGGAATACCGCGAGGTCGCAAAAACCTATGCACAGCACGGTGACACCGAAATCGTTCAGATCGGGTTTGATAATAACTCGGGACGAGTTTCGGATCTATCGGCCCTTGACGACAAGACAGCTGCCCTCGTCGTGCAATCGCCCAATTTCTTTGGCTGTGTCGAAAATCTCGAGAGACTGGCCGGCGCCGCACATGCGGTCGGAGCACTATTTGTGGTCGTGGTGACGGAGGCGATCTCGCTGGGAATGCTTAAACCGCCGGGAGCTTGCGGAGCCGATATCGTTGTCGGCGAAGGACAATCTTTCGGGATCCCGATGGGCTTTGGCGGACCG
>DAIRVI010000158.1:0-3915 GCA_036802885.1 Pyrinomonadaceae bacterium | reverse complement strand
AAGGCCCATACCGGTAAAGTTGGTGTTCTGGAAGTTAAATGCCGCTTCCGTGAATCCGCGTTGATACATCGAATCGTGGTAACGATTCATTACATAAAACATCTGAATAACCGCGCCTCTTTGGGCCTGAGGCGTCAGTGGATCGTCGCCCGGAGCCGGGCTTCCCGGCGGCGGGTTCCAAGCCGGACCAGTCGTCGTAAAGGTTCGGCTCGGAGCGCCCGTTTGCGGGGCGTCAACACCGTTAATTCCGTCGCGGTCAATACCGGCTTCAAGTGCATTACCGTCCGTGATATTGGCACCATCGGTGATCCAGCCGTTGTTGTTGAATGTATTCGGTGCTTCATTACCGATCAAAGTTACATTGGTCCTGGTTCCAATCGGGCCCTGCGTACCCAAATTCGGGTCAAGCGGTCCCGGTGATAACGGGGCCGGACTATCGGCCGCATTCATAAAGGCATTCGCATTATTGTAAACATTATAAGTCGCAGTTTGTGTCTGGTCCTCGGTAATGTTCTTGCGCCACAGCATCCTGCCGGTATTGGCATCGACCATGACATAGTAAGCGTTCTTTGGTTCCCAGATCAGTACTCGCCACGACGGAACAGCAACGCCCGGCTCGGTCGGAAAATACATTTTCTCTGCCGTCGTTGCCCAGTCGCCGGTTCCGAAAATTGTCTTCAGATCGGTCGAAGTTTTGTCGTTGCGAGTAACGTCGGTTGTTTTAAGTTCATGATTGATGTGTCTGGCAGCAGCCTTAACAGCATCGAGCGGATCACGGAAATCGGTCGAGAGCGCCTCGTAATCGAGGCCCGGCGCCAAATTGTTAATTACGCGGATAATGCGTCCGTCTTTTGTAAAGCCCGCTTTTACCTCGCTGCGAAAGACCGGAATGCCATTTGGTCTTTGCTCAAGATGTGCAAACGAAAGATTGCCGTCCGGGTTTGTGTAATCGGTCAGGACTCTCAGAGCGTCTGCCTGTTCATCCGTCACGCCGATCAAATTATTATTTTCCTTTACAAAGCTGCGGAGAATTTCCGAGCGCTTTGCCGACGACGCCGGAGTCAGCCACTCGATCGTTGCTTTCCAAACATCAGGTGTAATGACCTCAGGAGTGCGAATGTCAGAATTATACTCAATTTTTATGGTCGGAATTCTGGTTCTGAGCTCGTCTTCGCCACGGACAAAGCTGTCGCGAATGTCCGCAACCGCAACGGCATTCTTGCCAATCGAGTTGCGTGCCGATTCAAAATAGTCAGCCAGATCGTTGCCCTTGGCCGAGCGGATGTCATAGTTTGGCAAACCCGGATCATGACTCTCGGTCCTTGTGAAAAGGCCCTTCTTGCCGCCCGCCTCCGTCCGAAACTGGTACGGCAAAATTGCGATCACCGTCACCAATCCCAATACAAATAAAGTTAGAAGGATACTCCAACGAGCTCCTTCGTTAATACGTTTCTTCATTTTAAGCCCTCCTGTAAGCCTTAATTTCTCAAACAAAAACCCAACCGTTAATCCGTCCACACGGAAGTGGGCGATAAACGATCTTCTGAATAATCGAAGTCGCGACTCAACCTGCAACGGTCAAATCCTTGACACTACAATGAATCTCTAACTCCGATCCCGAAAAACGGCACTCGTGCACAAAATATCAAAACGAAATTATTAGAACAGAATTATAGACGAAAACTTAGCAGATAATTTCGCAAAGGTCAATCATTTACCCAAATGAAATCGAAAAAAACGATAAATATTTTCTATGTTTCGAAAGCATCTTAGTAATTGAATAAAAAAACCTGATCATAGTCGTTTCGACCGGACTGTTTATCAACACAAAATTACCACTATTCCACGAAACCATAAGCCGCCCGGCTTTCGATCCGATTTACACAAATTACACTCAGACGCTTTTGATTACCCTGAAACAGCGGGTAACATCGGTTTAATTGTTGTAGGTTTGATGCTTATGTTCTCAGAGTTTTGTATGATTGTTTTTGCGGTTCGCGGAATGCTTCGGGCCGGACGTGAAACGACGAGGTTTTAATGAAAGAGATTATTTCTAGCTTGGTTTTATTCGTTGGACTTACAGTGATATTTTCGGGCCTGACAGCTTGCACCGGAACTGAGACCGGCGCGACTAACGGCAACGCCGCGACATCGCCGGGCAATGCAGGTTCGGAGACGACTGATAAAAAGCCATCTGCTTATCCGCCGCTCGCATCTGGTCTCGCCGACGCCGAATTTGAACTATTGGACGGCAGCACATTTAAGATCTCTGACCGTAAGGGGAAAGTCTTGTTGATTAACATTTGGGGTACTTGGTGCGGCCCGTGCAGAGCTGAGATGCCGTATCTGGTTGCGCTACAGGACGTATACAGAAGTCGCGGCTTTGAGGTGATCGGGCTAAACATAGGCGACGGCAGCGGCACGCCCGAACCAATCGAGCTTATTAATAGCTTTGCTGAAAAGATGAAACTGAATTACACCTTGGCGCGCAGCTCAACGGCGTCGACGACCCAGTTTTATTCGATCACCAAGCAGCAGGTTGTACCGCAAACCATTCTTGTCGATCGCGAAGGTCATCTCCGAGGCGTCTTCGTCGGCGGCGACCCACGGATAATCAATTCGATCAAGGAAACGCTCGAAAAGACGATGAGCGAATAGACTCGATCTCGAAGCGAACCTGGATCTTAGAAACTTGGAACCTTTGGCTCGACCAATATTGTCTTGAAACTTGCCAGACTGACGAGACCCGGCGCCCCACGTCTCGGTTTATTTACAAACTTTTTTTGCGTGTAATTGACAGCGGCCTTTGGCTGCTCGCGGGCATCGCTGTAAAAAGCGGCAAGCTGTCCGGCCTCGATTAACGTTTGATTTGGAATGACTTTGCGGTTTGAATTGCGCACAACGACGTGCGAACCCGGATAATCGGCCGCGTGCAGCCATAGATCCATTGACTTTGCTATGCGAAAGGTCAGGTAGTCGTTGTCCTTTGCTTTCTTGCCGACGAGAATTTCAAAACCATCCGTTGAAACAAATCGCCTAGCACCCTTGAAAGCTGCCTCGGCTTTCTTCTTGCGTCCGATCGGGACCGGTTTTTGCTTTGGCGCATTGAGCGACGTCAGAAAATCGATGTCGCCCGCCTCAATTGCCGCATCGATCTCACGCAACTGCTTTTCGGCGGCCTTTATCGCAGCCTCTGTTTCCGCTATTCGGCTGGAAATAACGCGGCCGGCGTTTCGTGCCTTTACGTACCGCCGGAAATAGCTCTCGGCTATCTCGCTAAGTGGTTTATTTGCTTCGCCCTCGATCTCGATGGTCGGCGCGGATGGATCGAAATAGTCCGTAACCATAACAAAGTCCCCACGTCGCGTGGCATTACCTACATTCGCGAGGATCAGATCACCGTATCGCTTCCAACGATCGGCATCGCCATGCCTTTCGAGATCGCCGCGCAGATTTTCTATCAGTTTTCGATTCTTTGTGATGATCCTGAGGTATTTTCGACGCGCGGCGGCGGCTAACAACTCGCGTTGCTCATCAGCTTCACCCCCTTCACCGGTTTTGTCACGTTGATCGACAGTCATACCCTCAAGTGTAGAGCAAGCGCTAAAAAGCCCAAAGACACATGTTCGGCGCTCTGGGCTTAGATTTTAAGTTTATGTCGTTAAAAGTCCCTGACCAGGATCGTGCCGGACAAGAGGTCGTGGAGCGCGCGTTTTTCCTCGTTAAAAAACAGCGTCAGAAAGCCCGCTCCGGCAAATAACAGCGAGAGGATATATACAGACGAGCTGACAGCCGCCTGATGGAGCGTCGGATATTCGTTCTCGACCGCGTCGACCAATTCCAGCGAGAAGAGCCGCATGCCCATCGTTTTGCCAAAAAGGCCAAGGCAGGCCGTCATATAAAGAAACATCGTGA
>DAIRVI010000157.1:0-3949 GCA_036802885.1 Pyrinomonadaceae bacterium | reverse complement strand
CATTCGCATTTGTATTTTTCGCCGCCGTTTCGAATACATTTCGTTCGAGCGCCCAAAAGCAAGATGCTTCTTACGAATTCGCCCCTGAGGCGGGCACGATGACGGGCCGCGTGTTTCAGGACTTTAATAGCAATGGTCTCTATGATACGGCGACTGGCGTCAATTCGATCGACATTGGCGTCGGAGGCGTAACAGTAAGTGCATTCGACCCCGCCGGAGCTGCCCGCGGCACTACGACCACGTTGGCAAACGGAACCTATTCGCTTGCGGCAACCGGCACGGGCCCTTACCGTCTCGAATTTACGACATTACCTGCGGGCTATACGCCTTCGGCTCGAAGTACTGATTCTGTGCTCGGCGGAACGGCAACGAACGCCGGTTCGACCGTGCAGTTTGTCGATAACGTTAATACCTCTAACGTCAATCTCGCACTGACCCGAGGAGAGGAATATTGCCAGGACAACCCGACACTTGTCGTATCGCGGTATGCACAAGGCGCCTCAAATGGCACCTATGGGGCCAACCCGGTACTCTATGATTTTCCATATGGTGCCGGTACAACCTACACGGATACGACCGTAGCAAACTATGATGTCCCCACGACTCATTCGCTCACAACCGCTGTAAGCGCGCTCGGAACGGTTAATTCGCTTGCCTACAATCGTGCTACAAATAGACTCTACGCAGCCGCGTACTTCAAACGCCACGCCGGCTTTGGCCCGGGGTTCGACACAATATTAAACAACGCGGATGATCCGGGTGCAATTTATGTCATCAATCCGTCAACGAGTGCCGTCACAGCCCGCTTTACCGTCCCAAGCGCAACAACAAATGCACATAATACAGCTGACTACAGCGGTGACAACGGCGACACGGGTTGGAACGGTACGGGCAAAACCAGCCTCGGCGGAATGGCCTTGGCCGATGACAACAGCCGCCTCTTTGTAATGAATTTAGAGAATCGAACTCTTTACGCACTAGATCCGACAACTGGCGCGAGCCTTGGAAACAGTGCCAATCCTGACGGGTTAACCATGAACACGCCCGGAGGCACTGCTACGTCTTGCGCAACCGGGAACGACAGACGGCCGTTTGCTGTTAAATATTACCGCGGCAGTGTTTACATCGGCGTGGTTTGCACCGCGGAATCGACGTCAAATGTCAACAACATGTTCGCCTATGTTTTTGCGGTAAATCCGACGACGCTTGCGATCACCGCGACGCCGGTCTATTCCGTGGCGCTCAACTATACACGCGGGGTTGCCGATCCTACCTGGCCAGCCGAGTGGCAGCCTTGGAAATCGACGGTGCAAGCCGGTTTTGCATATCCGCAGCCGTGGTTGACGGATATTGAGTTTGATAACGGCAATCTGATACTTTCCCTTCGAGACCGAACGGGAGATTCTGCACTTGATCTCACAAAACGCACGGCAGGCGACACGATACGGGCATGCGGCAGCTTTGGCGCGTGGACGACCGAAAGCAACGGCCGTTGCGGCGGGACCGGTGCAGCACCACAAAATACCGGACAAGGAATCGGTAATGACGAGTTTTATTATCAGGATGATTTTTGTACGGCGCCAAACAATGGCAACTTCCACGACGAGTTGTCGTGGGGCTCGATTCTTCAGCTTCCGGGCCGCCAGAACGTTATTACGACACTGCTCGACCCGATCAGCCGTGTCATAGACAACGGTGCAACTTTCGATGGCGGCATTCGCCTCTTCAATAACACAACCGGCGGTACCGACCGGGCCTACAGACTATTTAACGGAAGCGGAGGAGCTCCGCAACCCGATTTTGGCAAGTCAAATGGAATGGGCGATCTAGCGGCCTTTTGTAGTCCGGCGCCGATCGAGATCGGAAATCGGGTCTGGCGCGATACAAATAACAACGGAGTCCAGGATCCGAATGAAGCCGGCATTGCGGGCGTTACAACTCGACTGTACAAGGCCGGCGCACCGGTCAACTTTCCGTCCACGCCTTATGCCGACAACTTTACCGCTATCGACTATAACGGCTCAACCGGTTCGACTGATTGGAGCAGCACGCCATGGGCCGAGATCAGCGATGACACGGTGGTCACGACAGGCGATGTTCAGGTCGTTTTGGATGGAGCTTTTAGTAACGCACTCCGATTGAATCGGGGCAGCAACGGCGCCTCCAGGGCTGTCGATCTCACATGTGCAACCACCGCAACGATATCATTCAACTATCGAAGGCAATCTAGTCAAGGTGCAACTGTTGAGTACTCGACTGATGGTACGTCATGGATCAATCTCGGGACATACGGTGCGGCTACGGACGCGGCATATCAATCCTCGGGTTCGATCTCACTACCTGTTACCGCAAGATTTGTAAGATTCATGAACGCGGCCGCTAATGGTAATAATAATTTCTTTTTCGTTGACAATGTCCAGATATCCTTTGTCGGCAATTGTGTAAAAACTGATGTCAGGGGCGAATATTATTTCACCAATCTTCTGCCGAATATGGACTATGAAGTAAGGTTCGATAATCCGACAGACCGCTTATCCGGTGGGCCGCTATTTGGCCTCGTTGCAACGACGGTCAATCAAACCTCGCAGCTCGGTGACGACGACTCGTCGGATTCTGACGCTGTGAACGTTGTCAACCCACCGGGCTCACCGGCTGGGACATTCCCCGTCATCACTCTGACGACCGGCGGCCCGGGATCGAATAATCATACGTTTGACGTCGGTTTTAGAGCGGTCCCGACGGCGGCGAACGTCTCTCTGCAGGGACGCGTAATGCTGCAGGCGGGTAACGGCATCCGCAATGTTCGCGTCACGCTGATAGAACAAGACGGTACCCAACATTACGCTATTACGGGCACTTTCGGATATTACCGTTTCACCGACCTGCGGGCCGGGCAGACGGTGGTCGTGAGTGTTGTGGCAAAACGCTACACGTTCAGCGAACCTGATCGCGTTGTCTCGCTGCAAGATAACCTTACGGACTTTAACTTTATCGCCGACGAGTTATAACTTCGGAGATATAGAGTCTCTCAGGCTCAGGAGCGGTTGATGATTCAGCCGCTCCTTTTTTGCGCGCTTCTTCACAGCTTTCCGATCAGCATCAACAGTCCGATAGTGATAAATGCTACTGCCGCAATCCGATGAAGCCATTCGGCAGGCACATATTGGCTCAGAACACCGCCAAACAGCACACCAAGCAGCGTAACCGACAGTAAGGCAAGGCCTGCGCCTAAAAACACCGAGATCTTAGACTCGGTACTCGCCGTCATCGTGATGACCGCGAGCTGAGTTTTGTCGCCAAGTTCCGCCAAGAATAGCGTCAGAAATGCAGTTCCAAATATTTTCCAATCCATAGGGACAGTTTACAGAAAGTTCGCAGAGTTGCAGAGTTTCGGAGTTGCAGAGTTTCCGAGTTCTTAAACTTCTGACCGATCTGAAAATCCAAACTCCGCAATTCTGCAACTCCGTAACCCTGTTAAATATCTTTCCGCTTGCATCTTTCGAGAAATTGGTTCAGAATTCGCTAAAAATCAATAGATTTCGAGCTTCTCCTTTAGGACCGCCGCATCTTGGTAATTGAACTTAAATTGGATCGAAACGAACGACTATGGCAAATTCACTGTTTCGCAAGAAATCGATAGCTCAGATACAGTCTGATGCAGCGGCCGGATTCGCCGATGCGGAACGGGACGGCACCGGGCTCAGACGCAGCCTTGGGACGTTTGACCTGACAATGCTCGGAGTCGCAGCGATCATTGGTGCCGGTATATTTGCGATGGTCGGAAATGCGGCGAACCGCGGCGGCCCGGGCGTCGTGATTCTGTTCGTTTTTGCAGCAGTAGCATGCGGATTTGCCGCACTTTGTTACGCAGAATTTGCTTCGAAAATACCGATCGCCGGCTCAGCTTATACATATGCATACGCGAGCTTTGGTGAGCTGCTGGCGTGGA
>DAIRVI010000156.1:0-3978 GCA_036802885.1 Pyrinomonadaceae bacterium | reverse complement strand
GGCGGCTCTTCTTTATCGGCCGTCGCCGTGGGTCGCGGCGTTTCGGTCGGACGCGGAGCCGGAGGTTGGGCAGCGACCACAGGAGCCTGGAAGAGAAACAGAATCGGCAAAAATATCGATGCAAGCATATGCTAGAACTTATTCCTTAATTGGATTTGATTTACGCGGAAAAGATTAGCATAAGAGCGGCTTTAACGCGATTGGGTGAGCGACCCGGATTGTCACGCAGTTCCCGTCGCCGGGCGCGTCGCTCTTACCAGACGACGGGTTAGACGATCGCTCATCGCAAGCACATTGATTACGGCTTCAGATAACAGCGGAACAAAAGCCGCGTGCCTAAGGAGCGAACAGACGCGCAATCGCCGGTCGAACGCCACGCTGTATTGTCGCGTGTATTCGCGGGCGAGGGAGGTAAACGAAGCGTCATTTGTGAATTCGCCTGCAATGACGTTGGCAGCAATTTTGGCACTCTCGAGAGCGAGCAGAATGCCGCTGCCCGTAAACGGATCTATAAAGGCGGCTGCGTCACCGATCGTGAGCAGACCATCGGCCGGGGCGAGTTCGGCGCGGCCGTACCTTTCGATCGGCACGGCGAGCCAGTCTTCGACAACTCGTGCATCGCGGAGCGAGCGAGCGGCGCGTTTATTTGTGAAAACGACCTTTCGCATGATCTCGGCCGCATCGCCGCGGTATTTTTTGGTAAGGTCAGCCGAAACGATAAAGCACAGGTTGTACCAATCATCTTCGACTCGGTTAAGTCCGCCGTAACCGCCTCGATATGCGTAGATCTCACAGTCACCCGCGGGAATGGAGGCGCCCTCGAGATGAGTTTTGAATGCGACGAATTTGGCGGCTGTTCGCGGTCCGCGTGAACCCGCTTTCTCGATCTCCCGCGTCAAAACCCGCGAACGGCCGGTCGCGTCGATCATCAAAGCGGCCTTAACGTCAATCGTTGTGCGATCAGGAAGCTTAAGCGTAACACCGCAGACCTTGCCGTTCTCGAATATCAGCCCCGCAGCTTGAGTTTGCTCCAAAACATCGACACCCGCCTTTCGGGCGCGATCCAGAAGCCGGGCGTCCATTTCACTGCGACTGAGCCCGAGGGCCCGCGCGCCGGAACCGAACCATTCGCTCGGCACCTCGACATAACGGGCGTTGCGAGCATAGAAAACTGTACGCTCAAGCGGGACGCCGCCGGCAAGCGTCATTTCGTCGAGAACATTCAGCTCTTTGAAATGAGCAAGACATTCGGGCGAAATGAATTCACCGCACAATTTGGCACGGGGAAATTTCTTTTGTTCGACCAGCAAAACCCGCAAGCCCGATCGTGCGAGACGTATCGCGGCGCTCGAACCCGCCGGCCCGGCGCCGACGATGACTACGTCGTAATCATGCTTCTGCTTAAGCGTCATGTTCGTTGCGCGGCCTTGGTACCAGATAAAACCAGCCTAAAGGCCGCGCGTCTCTTTACAACGGCGTCGCGTACGCCTGCTTTCTCGGCAAGTGCCCGCAATTCGGCCGGACGGAAACTCCGTAAGATCGACAGCGAGCCGTCCTCGACTGTGAAACGCTGCAAAAATATACTCCCAAGCGTGCGGTAGAGATAAAACGCGGCAGCACTACGATGGAGATCGATCACAAAGAACCTTTTTCGTGCCACGCGGCTCATTTCGTCGATAAGATTCGCCGCCTGATCGTCATCGAAATGGTGCAGAAACAGGGAACTGACAACGTAATCGAAGCTGTTGTCTGCAAATGGAAGTTTCATAGCGTCGCACTGCACGGCAAATACGCCGAGCTCGTCGTATCTATCGTTTATTGACTTTGCGGCACTCGCATTTAATTCAACGCCGACGAGGAAAGTATGTTCGTTGCCTATCGATTCCTTAGCTGTTTTTAGCAGTTCACCGGAACCCGCGCCGATGTCCAGGATCGACACGCCCGGACTTGCCGAATCTCGCAAATCCTCAGCGAGCGAAAGCCTCAATGCACGCGAATCGCCCAGCAGGCGGTTGATGGCGCGCATCTCGATCTGCCATTTGGCGTATTCGGCCGGCGTATAATCGCCCGTATCCAGACGCTCGAGCCGATAACTGCGGTGTGCGAAGTTCTGAAACATCTCAAGCACTCACTTTTTCCAGCACCATCGCGCTGTTTTTCGAACCAAATCCGATACAGTTGCACAAGGCAACATTAACTTTGGCGTCTCTCGCAGCGTTAGGGACGTAATCGAGATCGCATTCGGGATCGGGCTCGTCGAGATTGATCGTCGGGGCGATCGTTCCGGTATTCAAGGCAAACAGTGCGGCGCCGATGCCGGCCGCGCCGCTTGCCCCTTGTGGATGTCCAACCTGTGATTTCGTCGCCGACATCGGAATCTTGTAAGCGTGCGGTCCAAGCGCCAGCTTGACGGCGTTCGTTTCGATCTTGTCATTCAAAACGGTCGAGGTCCCGTGCAAATTAATGTAATCGACATCTTCGGACTGGCGTCCGGCGTCCGCGAGGGCAAGCGACATCGCTCGGGCCGGCTCGGTCCCCGAATCCTCTAACCGCACGCGATGATATGCGTCGCAGGTCGAGGCATAACCTGTTATCTCGGCGTAAATCTTCGCACCACGGCTACGGGCGCTTTCCAAATCTTCGAGAATGTACATCCACGAACCTTCGCCGACGACCATTCCAGAGCGATCTCGTGAAAACGGCCGCGACGCACGGTGCGGCTCGTCGTTCCATTGGTTTGTCAGGACGGTCATTACGTTAAACCCGGCCAGGATTCCCGGTGCGAGCGGTGCATCGACACCACCGGCGATCATCATATTCTGTTTTCCCGTGGCAATATGCTGTGCGGCGTAGAATATCGCGTCCGTCGAACTCGTGCAGCCCGTGGATACTACGTGCGATAGGCCGCGAAGGCCAAACGCCATCGAAAGCTCGCTCGAGAGCCCGCCGTGAGTTGACGATGGAATCACGTAAACGCTTGCCTGCGTCTCGGGCCCGATGTACCAGTATGAATATTGCTTCTCGGTAAACGCGAGCCCGCCGCCGCCGGTACCGATCTCGACGCCAAACGTTCGCCGCTCATCCAGAGTAAGGTCCTCGGGCTGGATATCCGCGTCAGCGAGAGCCTCGCGGGCCGCCGCTAGTGCCAGTGGAACGGTCCGTGCGACGTGTTTGCGGTCCTTAATATTTAGTTGAGCTTCCCAGTCAAAGTCTTTCGCATACGCCGCGATCTTTACCGTAGATTTGGCAACGTCAAAGCTCTCTATCCGTCGCACGCCGCTCGTGCCCGACCGCAACCCCTGCCAAAACTCTTCGCGCCCCGTGCCGATCGGCGTCACGCATCCCATTCCCGTTATCACAACCCGCCGTGGCGGTGTAAGACTCTTCATAAACTCGCATCTCTGACTGTCGTCGTCGTCCCTGTTGAATTGAGAATAACATCGCGGCGTTGCGATTGCAGACTCTAGCTTGTCAGTAAAGGCGTTCTATTCGGCGTGTGGATTTTGGAATCTGCGATTGTCAGCGGGCCGTTTCGTGCCTCGCGATCCGGCGGAAGTTTATGCGATAGAGCGGAACGCGGGGCGTTGCCAGAGCTGCCCGACCGCTGGTTTTGAATGTCACCCGGATTTAAGGTAATAAAACATTGCCCGGCGGCATGGGAAAGTGTCCTCGGGCGAAGGGCTTTTATCGATCTCGTTTTCCACTGTCCACTGTTCACTGACGCTGTTCCCTTGCAGATATAAGAGGCGTCGCTCGGCAACGAGCGGAGCCTTTTTTTTCGTGAGGAAGAAGTTTTTGGTTGACAGTCAGAGGGTTCTAGCATATCGTTGTCTAAGTTCACCTACGAATCCCTGTTATCTTATATACTCCAAGGGAACTTTATTGTGCGGTTCGCTCTTTATCTTTATATCTCGGAATAATGTTACGGCCATGCCCGGCGGGCCAATTCTGCAAATAAAACACAAAAACAGGAGTATC
>DAIRVI010000155.1:0-4142 GCA_036802885.1 Pyrinomonadaceae bacterium | reverse complement strand
ACGGCGACGACACCGACATTCGGCTCGATCGTCGCGAACGGATAATTTGCTGCGAGCGCCGCTTCCTGCGCCGTCAGCGCGTTAAAAAGGGTAGATTTTCCGACATTGGGCAAGCCAACAATTCCTGCTTGTAACATAAGAGCATTTACGGGTCGTGATTCAAAAGTTCTTATTTTACAATTGAATGCAGGTTTTGAGAAATCGGGAAAATATCGTAAATACTTTAGCTGCAACGTCCAACGTGATGTATCGAGCTTAGTTCAATTTCGCCAATGCTTATCTCGCTTCTTTTATTCAGCCTCATTGCATCGGCCGGGATGGCTCTCACCTACCTCGTCGTCGAGGAGGAGCCGTTTATGTGGCGCCTGTCGGCAGGCAGTGTTATCGGCTCGGCGGTTTTTGGGCTATTGGCGTTTGTCGTGTCTTGTACGATCGGGTTTACGCCGATAACTATTGTGGCGTCCTTGGGCCTGACGATGCTGCCGCTCTTATTCTTGCGGCGGCGAAACATTCGTAAAGAATTTTTACACGACTGGGCGAAAGCAAATGGAAAGCTTCAAGGCGGAAATCTGAAAAAGTTTCGCCGGTTTGCTTACTATTCAATCTTTTTTGTTCTCTTTTGGTTCTTTTTCGGGCAAGCGATGTTCGAACTGAAGGACGGAATATACACCGGCGGCTCGCAGAATCTCGGCGATCTGCCATTTCATTTGGGCGTAATATTCAGCTTTACCGACGGCAATAATCTCCCGCCGCAAAATCCCTCTTGGGCAGGTGCAAGATTTTCATACCCTTTCATTGCAGATTTTCTGACAGCTTGTTTCGCGAAACTGGGGGCTGATGTCAAAAACGCGATGTTCATCCAGAATCTGTGGTGGGCATTCTCGCTGCTCGTGATCTTTGAAAGGTTTGTTGGAAAGGTCACGAACAACAAACTCGCTGGTCGTATCGGCCCGGCGCTCCTGTTTCTCAGCGGCGGCCTTGGGTTTCTCTGGTTTGCAAAAGACTTTTGGGAGTCGGGTAAAGGCGTATTCGATTTTCTCTGGCATCTGCCCCGCGATTATACGATCAGTGAGCAATTTCGCTGGGGTAATTCCCTTGTTGTTTTGTTTATGACACAGCGAAGTTTGTTGCTCGGAATGCCTTTGACCGTTTTGGTTCTCGGTTATTTGTGGAAGGTTTTTCAGAGTGAAAAAGTGGAAAAGGGTAAAAGTGAAAAAGCTGACGTTGAAAACGCCAATGGGCGTTTTTCCCGATTTTCACATTTTGACTTTTCACCTTTCCTGATCGGTCTGCTTGCCGGAACCTTGCCGCTTATTCATTTACACAGTCTCGCTGTGTTGTTTGTCGTTACGGCTTTTTTGCTCGCACTTCGGCCGGTCGAATGGCGTCGGTGGATAGCATTCGGAGTTGGGGTCGCCATTGTAGCTGTACCGGAACTCGTATGGTCAATGTCCGGAAGTGCAACCGAGACTGCGAAATTCTTTGACTGGCACTTCGGCTGGGACAAGCGCGAAGACAATGTTCTTTGGTTTTGGATAAAGAACACGGGCATAGTAATTCCGATTCTGATCGCCGGTGTGTGGATAGCTCTAACGCACTTCCAGAGAGACAAAACGGATGCGAAAAGCGAAAATCCCCAGCCAGATACGAAGATTCTCTTCTCTTTCTATCTGCCTTTTATATTTCTATTCGTTGTCTCAAACTCAGCAAAACTTGCACCGTGGGAATGGGACAATATCAAGATCCTGATCTATTGGTTTGCCGGCTCAATTCCGCTGATTGCATTAGCACTTGCGTGGGCTTGGCAGCGGGATAGGATTTGGAAAGTCGGTGCGGCAGTTTGTTTCACGGCCCTTGTATTTGCCGGTGCTCTCGATGTTTGGCGGACCGCGTCGGGGCAGGTAAAGACTAAGGTTTTTGACTCGGATGCTGTAAAGATCGCAGAACAGATAATGCAAAAGACCGCCCCGAACGCTTTGTTTCTAAATGCGCCGACCTATAATTCGGCTGTTGTGCTTTCCGGCCGACGCTCCGTGATGCGCTACAGCGGGCACCTCGCATCGCACGGGATCGACTACGGCCCGCGTGAGAGCGACGTAAAGAGGATCTACGAAGGCGGCGGCGTAGCGGATATTTTACTTAGAAAATATAATGTCGAATATGTGTTGGTTTCGCCTGAGGAGCGAAATGCTCTAAAAGCGAACGAGGATTTTTTTGATAAATATCCCGTGTTAGCCGAGGCCGGACAGTATCGAGTTTATCAGATCAAATAAGCCAGTGATGAACCCAGAGAATTACGAAACGCGAGCAGAAACGGCCCCGCAAGACACCGAGGCCCAACGAGACTATCTTTGGCTGACGTGCGGAGCGCTTGTCACGGCTCTTGCGGCCTTTTTACGGTTCTTCTGGCTCGAGCTAAAACCATTGCATCACGACGAAGGTGTTAACGGATTTTTTCTCAAAACGCTTTTTAATGAAGGCGTTTACAAATATGATCCGGCCAATTACCACGGCCCGACACTCTATTACATCAGCTTGCCATTTGCCAAGCTGTTCGGACTCGAAACGATCCCGGTGCGAATGAGCGTCGCGATCTTCGGCGTGTTGACTGTCGTATTGGTGTTGTTTCTTCGGAGGTATGTTGGAAAGATAGGCAGTTTGGCCGGTGCTCTGTTTCTCGCGCTCTCGCCGGGCATGGTTTTTATCTCACGATATTTCATCCACGAAATATTCTTCGTATTTCTCAGCCTTGCAATAGTTGTCGCCATACTCTTTTTTATTGAAAAGCGCTCGGCCGGTTATTTTGCCATCGCGTGGATGGTTTTGCTGTTGCTCGTTTGTTTTCTGCCGTCGGCGTTGAATTTGGCGGCATTTCTGGGCGGCGAAAACTCAGGCGCGCTATGGGCGTTTCGGATCGCGTTCTTCATTGTCGAGGCGGCGCTTGTCTATCTCGTTATTCGGATGCTTCTCTCTTGGGACAATGGGCGTCCGATCTACCTTTTGCTTGCCTCTGCGTCGACGGCTATGATGTTTGCGACAAAGGAAACCGCCTTTATCACGCTCGGAACTATGCTGATCGCATCCGCAAGCGTTTGGGTCTGGCGTGCAGTGCGACATGGCGAGTTGTTCGATAAAAACTGGTTTCGCATTTTGGCTGCGGCCCACGTTGCTCTTGCCGTCGTCGGTCTTTATTTCCGCAAGGAGGTGATTGACGGCGGGAAATGGCTTTACGACAACGTTCTCGGTAAAGGAACAACGCAGGAGACATTTGTTTTTTTCTCGATCATCTTTCTAGCCGTTGGGGCCGTGACTGCGTGGATCATCTTCCTGATCGACCTCAGGCGATTAAACGAATCTGGTCTCATCGAACCGGTTGAGATCACATGGACAAATTTTCGCCGAGGCCTCGGTGAGCGTATCGATCTGATCCTGATGATCGCGGCGATATTGACCGCTTTCATATACATCGGCGTGCTATTTTTCTCGTCGTTTTTCACCTACGCGGATGGAGTGAAAAAGGCTTTTGAGGCTTATTCTATCTGGACTAAGACAGGCAGCAAGGATCATACGCAGAATGGCATTCTTGCCTATCTTAAATGGGGATTGAAGCTTGAGGCGCCGTTGCTTATACTCTCGGCACTCGGCGCTCTCATTTCTCTGCTCAAGGGTAAGCACCGGATGGCGATGTTTACTGCGTTTTGGGCCTTTGGCCTATTCGCAGCTTACTCGATTATTCCGTACAAGACGCCGTGGCTCGCCCTCAGCTTTCTGTTGCCGATGTGTATAATCGCGGGATACGGTATCAACGAACTGCTTTCCGCAAAAGACATCAAGCTAAAGGCGGCCGCGATAGCTATGGCGATCAGCGGCTCGGCATTGCTTGCATATCAAACTTATGATCTAAACTTTGTCCGCTATGACGACGAAGAAATGCCGTATGTTTATGCTCACACCAAACGCGGATTCCTCGACCTGATGCGCGAAATCGAGCATTACGCGGAAAAAAGCGGCCAGGGTAACGAGGCAACTATCGAAATCGTCTCGCCCGACTACTGGCCGATGACCTGGTACGTCAACGATTACGAGCACGCCAATTTTCATGGCCAGCTTGTTGATGCAAATACGGCCGAGATGATCGTCGC
>DAIRVI010000154.1:0-4181 GCA_036802885.1 Pyrinomonadaceae bacterium | reverse complement strand
ACGTCGTAATGTCCGTTGTTCATATAAATCTCCAAGAATATTCACCACAGAGACACAGAGGTCACTGAGGAAAACTATTTCAGCTTTTATTCACAATTGCGTCGCTCTGATAAGAAAAATCTTTTTTAGAAAACTCTGTGCTCTCTGTGTCTCTGTGGTGAATCTTTTCCCAGTCACAGTTAAAAATGCATCGTTCGTTATTGTGGTGATGCAGCTTGGCGCAGTAGACCGACTTCAGGCCTCGCAGCATAATGAAAACCTCGGCCGCGGCGAGCATCGCAAGCCCCGGCGCCACGAAGTAGATCCAGATTGAATTCCAATGGCCGGCGACCGATGCAGAAGCGAATGTCCGGGCGGGATTCATGCTCATACCCGAAACCGGCGATTCAACCGCGATGTAAAACGCCACGAAAATGCCAGCACAATAGGGTGTCAGACGCGACCATCGCGCCGAGTTGCTGGTGAACAAGATCATCGTCATCATAAAAAATGAAATGACGAACTCGGCTGCGAACGCTGCCCAAGGGCCGTATTCACCCGGCACCGTCACTGCAAACTTAACCGCGCTGTCGGCGAGCAGATCGCCCAAAAACAACCACGACAGCAAAACGCACATTACGCCGCCGACAAATTGCGAGCCTGTATAAAACACTGCGTCGATAAGTTCGATCTTTCCCAATCTCAAAAAGGCCAGCGTAACCGCCGGATTAAAATGCGCTCCCGAGCGTTTGCCCCACGGTGAACAGATTATTGCGACCGCTGTTGCTCCCATCGCAACGCCCATTATCACCGTTCGAATCTCGGAATCGATCCCGATCACCGGCGAAGCCGGGTGAAAGAGCGCCACGCTAAACACGCAGGCCGAAACCATAAATGTACCTAGGCACCACGCCTCGATTATGTATTCCGGCCAGTGATTTTTTAACGCGTCTAACATAACCCTCTCGCAAGTGAAAATCGTTTAGCTCACGTGTTTTATTCCCGTAAGTTTTGTATCGGAATCGCTGTGCGAGAGTCCGTTACCGGATCAAAAAGATCGAATCAAATCCGCCAAAACCGTCTTCCTTCTTAAATCCGTGGCTCGGATCTTCGGTCCAACGGCTGCCGTCGACAAGGAACTTGTATCGGTATTGTCCGGCCGGCTGGTATGGAATCGCAGCTCGCCACAGACCGTGTTCGGTGCGCTCGAACATTATTTCGTCCTTGCGCCAGGCGTTGAAATCACCGCACAAGGCTACGCTCTGGGCGTCGTCGTCGTGGTACGAAAACAGTATGTGCCGGCCCTCGACCCGGGGCGGGAAGTGAGTGTCGCGGTTGAGAAAGTGTACCTCGTCGCGAGCTTTTTGCGTGGCGAGACCTGCAATGAGAATGCCGAAGCCCTGTCTCACGTGCGGATGACCGGCGAGTTTTGTCGCCGTCGAGACAAGTATGTTTTTGACGGTCGCGGGCGTAAGATCGGGGTTTGCTTCGAGCATCTGCGCGACGACCGACGCAGTGATCGGTGCGGCGAACGAAGTGCCGTCAACGTGTTGGTAGTGCGTCGCGACGATCTTTCGACGGACAAGTTCAGTCTCAACGATACGACGTGCAGCTTCGGCACCTTGGTCGATGACATCGGCGGCGAGATCAGCTGCCTTCCAGAACTCGGCAAGCAAAGGCATGAACTGATAGTTCGGCGCGGCGGCGAGCATCGACAGTGTTTCCGCAACTTTATAATCGATGGTCTCGGGCAGTATCGGCGCGGCGACATACATCGCCGGAGCAATTATCTCAGGTTTTATCAAACCGTCGGCGGTTACGCCAAAACTTGAATGGTAAAGGTCAAAATTCTCAGCAGAGAACTGATTTTCGTCGCTGTAACCGCCGACCGTTATCACCGACGGAGCGTTGGCCGGCGGTATCGAGCGTGTTTCAGCCGAGTTTCCGGCGGCAACGGTCACAACGACGCCTAGTGCGATCAACTCCTCTGTCAGCCGGTTGACGCAGCTCTCTGGCGTGGGAAGATCAACGTCGCCACCGAGCGACATGTTGAGTACACGTATGTCGTATTTTTTGCAATTCTCGATCACCCAACGCAGTCCGCGTTCGATCGATTCGTCAGCGATGCGCCCGTTCTTAGATACTTTTACCAGAACGAGCTTGGCATCCGATGCGAGGCCGCGATAGGCGCCGTCCGACAGGCTTCCATCGCCCGCACATGAGACGACAGTCTGCGTTCCGTGCCAGTGATGACCGCGTGGTTCGCGTATGTCGCTAAGCGAACGCTCATCACCCGTCACGTCGTAAAACGCGACGACACGGTTTGCAAAATCCGGATGCGGATAAAACCCAGAATCGAGAAACGCAACCGTCACATTGCGACCGGTGAGCGTCGTGTCGGCATTCAGCTTTTTTGCCGTCGGGATGACCGCGAAGCGATTCTGCGCGTGAGTGTGATCGTGTGATTCAATGAGTCTGGCTTTTGGCATAGCAGGTCACAGGCGCACATATGCTCCCGACCCGGTAAATCACGCCATTAGCTCAGAGTATTCCATGGAAAACCGATTGCTGCTGTTTGTGTTCAACCCGCTTCGTTTGGAGATTCGAGAGCTTTTTTCATTCGGCTGCGGGCGTCGTCGCTCAGATGAATACCCGTGTCTTGTTGGCCGATCTTTTCGTCGCTGTGGCGAAGAGCAGATCTAATCAAGCGGAGTTGTTTAATAAAATTGATGCACGGGTCGCACGAGAGCAGGTGTATCTTCATGACGATCCATTCACGCCACGATAGTTTTTCGTCCATCGATGCCGTGATAATTTTGACTATCTCTTTGCATTGAGGCAGATTGCGCCATATCAAGAGATTAAATTTCGTATGTTTTACGCGAGCTTCCTTCATTCCTTATCTAAACTGCTCTGAACCATTTAACCTCGACGCATCGCCTTAGATGCATACGAGCCCGGTGCATGATAACCCAAAAATTGCTGGTCGATAGACTTAGCACGCCGCAGATCTCGTCGCTCGACATGCCGTCCATCTCGCGCAGTGTGAAAACATTTGCGACGCGCGCCGGCAGGGCCGATAAACACTCGTTCAAAACGCCCCAAAATTCGCTCCGCTCCAGGACCTGCTCGGGCGATTGCTCGGGATCGACCGGCCGAAGCGGAATTGCCCAATGACCATCCCAAGCGTCCGGCCGATCAAAAAAATAATCGACATCCGAGAGATCGGTGTCCTCGTCGGTGATCTGCACCTGCCTGCTGTTCCTGCGGTATTGGTCGACGATCTTGTGTTTCAAGATGCCCGTCAGCCACGTTCGCTCGGCTGATTTTCCGCGATAAGATCGCAGAGACTGAATGGCTGACAGCAAAGTGTCCTGCACCACGTCCTCAGCGAGCGTCTCGTCGCGCAGCCGCATAAACGCAAAGCGAAACAACGCATCGCCGTGCTCATCAACCCATACAGCGGGGTCAATGTTGACCGTTGGCTGCGGCGAAATGGCAACATCGTTCGCGCCAGTTGTTATCTTAGCTTCGTTCATTCGTTACGCCCGATTTTGCTTTATCCACTACGCTTTTGAGACGTTCGCGGGCCTCGTCGCTAATGGTTACGTCGTTTTCGGCAACCGAACAGCGGTCGTGATACTCACTCATCGCCCGACGTAAAAATTTTGACTGCTCAAAAAATCTCAAACACCCCGCGCACGTGACCATGTGAAGTTTCATCGTAATTCGCTCACGCCAGCTAAGATCGCGATCCAACGACTGCGAAGCGAGCGCAACAATCTTTTTGCAATCGGGCAGCAGACGCCAGATCAACCGGTTGAAAAGGTTATGTGGACTTTCGAACAGTACTTTCATTAATAAATTACGGGCTTTTTAAACCAATTTATTTCGAGACACTTGCGCAGCGACAGCCGTGCTCGATACATCATTGTCCATAAATTGTTAGCGCTTAAATCGAGAAGCTGACAAAGCTCGTCTGTATCATAGCCCTCCATCTCGCGAAGCAAAAACACGCCGGCAACGCGCTTTGGCAGCTTTGACATGCAAGTTTCGAGCGTCGTGTAAAACTCATTTTGCTGAAGCGTCGTTTCGGGTGTGGTTCCCCAATCAGCCGGAATCAGAGCGTCGTTCCAGTGGTCGGTCCATTGCGGATGAGTAAACAGATTGTCGAACGCAGAAATGTCGCATTCGGCTTCACC
>DAIRVI010000153.1:2493-4399 GCA_036802885.1 Pyrinomonadaceae bacterium | reverse complement strand
ATAATTTCGCGAGCGCTCCCTGAGCCGCCAATATGTAGAGCGAATTGCCGTTCTCAGTCAGAGTCGTGGGCGAGTAAAAAGAGTAGACCGCGACACTTTTTCGCTGGGCCTTAAGAATCGCCCTGTCGAGATCGAAGCTTTGCGAGATCGATGCAAGGTTGAGGCCCTGAGAAGTGTCGAGTCCGTCAGAGAACAATAATATCGCACGACGCCCGCCCGGAAGAGCATCAAAACGCCCCAAAATATCATCAATGCCGTCAAAAGGGCTGCGCGGCGCTAAGCTGGAGCTTCCTGCTACGATTCGTAGCGAGCCTGCCGCCTTGTCAAGATCGTCGGTAAATCGCTGACGAATCTGTGCACTTCCGCTGCGAGTATAGGCGACCATTACACGAGTTCCTTTTGGCAAGTTCCTGATAAATTCTTGTATATCTTTGATTTGAAGGTTAAAGTTCGACGCAAGGTCTTCTTGAATAAGCAGGGCAATGGAAAGCGGCGAATTGGCTACACTGCGAATGGAGAGTATCTGTTGCTCGTCTTTGTCTTCTTTGACGATAAGCCTCTCTGCCTGAACGAATTCTTCGACTTGATTTTCCTTAAGTTCCTTTTTCGTGAAGATCGAGATCGGGATCGTGACCGTGCGGACGCGCTGCTTTTCCCCGGTCGCCTGGGCAAATGTCGAAGAAGGAACAACGGCAATCAGAAGACCCACCAGCAAAAGTAACCGCTTCATCATAAATGCACCCCCGATCCTATGAATATTAGTACATTACGGCCCAAACGCTAAACTTTGTGATGCAATAAGTCGGCGGGCGGTTTCCGCGATATTTTGTCAATTGCGCTAGACTTAAGATAATTGACTGCTATGCACGAAATAACTCCAGCCGATCTCGCACGTGGTAGAAAATTACTATTCGGAACCATTGCCGCGCCTATCCTGCTAACGCTGCTTCCGGCAGTTATCACGTTGATCTTGCTTCTTTTGGCCGCAAGCGGACCACCGGTCGCCGCGGTCATCCTGTTTGTAGGGATCATTGCGACGGTCTTGGGCTTTGTAACGGGTTCGGTGATCGCGGCTATTCTTTTGCAAAAGCGTTCGGTATGGACGAGGGAATTGAGAGAACGGATAGCTGCAGACGGAATAAGAGCTGAAGAGATCGGGTGGTTTAAGAACGAGCTCAAATCGAACGAGAAGCGGGCGCTAAAAGCTGTTGAGGCCCGTGATCTGCTGCTTGCCGATGCATATCGTGAGACGCTTGCCTCTCGTTTGACGGCCTCGCGCATAGTCAAATCGTCTAAACGAGAGCTTTTATTCGCCAAGAAACGCCAAAACTCGGTAAAGCAATTGAAAAGTTGCAGGGCCGAAGAGTTTCAAACAGAGATCGCAAAGGATCTTGTCAAAATAGGCAAGATCAATGAGGAAGCCAAACTTATGCTTGCCGAGGCGGAATCACGGCTCCAGATGATCGAGGCGGCTGCAAGCCGGGGCGGGAACATCGCTGATTCGGAACTTGCCCTCAAAAAACTATCAGCTCGTACCGCACAACTGCCGCTAGCACTTGAATCGGCGAAAATGGCAGAGGAGATCAGGCTCGAACTCGAACAAGAAGAACTAGATCAATCGCTCTAGACCAAGACAAAAATAAAAAAGGCACGAACGGCAAAGTCGTGCCTTTCATTAAAATGATAACGGCGAATGAGAACCGCGGAACCGTTCGAACGTATGAATTGAACCTGTTAGTTACAGGTGGGTGGCTTTCTGCTCATTTAAGGGCATCAAAGTCGATCTCTATGGCTCGCCTCCGTAAAGAAAAGCACCGAAAATCGACATTAGCCTCCCGGCATTCATATGTTGGCTCAATTGTATTTGCGTCCGGTAACGAGGAACGCAGTCAATTTCGTTCGCCAA
>DAIRVI010000153.1:0-2393 GCA_036802885.1 Pyrinomonadaceae bacterium | reverse complement strand
AGCATTTCCGAGCATTCCGAGCTCCGAGTCGCCAATTGAGAATCGCTTTCAGCCTGAGCATGTTTCAATTGATAAAACTCGTCGGCGATGTGCAGAGCGGCGAGTATCGCAACCTTGAGCGAATCAACCGTCATAGTGCCCGATGAGATCTCTCTCATCTTTGAATCGACATATTCGGCGAGGTCCTGAATGTATTCATTGTCGCCGTCTGAACGTATGCTGTAGGTTTGATTATAGATCTCGACCCGAATTGTTTGCTCCGACATAGACTATTTTCCCATTGCCTCCGCGACATCGGAATCGATCATTGTTATTGCGTCGAGCATTGCCTCAACCTTGAGTTGAATCGAGTCGCGTTCCGAAAGCAAAGCATCCAGTTTTTCCTCGATCGCTTTCTTTTCAGCGATCGCGTTGGCCGCGTCCTGCTTTAGAGCATCCGCCGCTCGCTCCAATTTCTCTTTTTCGTCACGCATTTTCTTTGCGAACTCGATCGTAAGGTAGATCTTGTCCTCGAGGTGCGAGAACTTTTCCATTCCCGTTAAGGCGTTCATTCAACGGTCTCCAGACTGATATTGTAAGAACTGTGAAGTTGATTATCTTTAGTTTTTCGCAAAACTTCAAGTAAAGTATGAAGTTTTTTTATGAACGTATCCCGAGGCCGAGTTTCTGCTCGATATTCGAAAGCACTTGCCTGTGCAAAACTTCAACTTCGTCCTCGATCAGCGTTCGTTCTTCGCTTCGATATTCCAATCGGATCGTTATCGAACGTTCACCTTGGGCCATACCTTTTCCTTCGTAAACATCAACGAACATTACGTTTCGGCAGAGCTTCACATTTTGATCGAAGACGGTTGTACGGATCGATTCGAACGTAACATCCCGTTTTCCGATCAAAGAAACGTCGCGAACAATTCCGGGATATTTCGGTAAGGGACGATACACCACCGGTTCCACCTGAACGCCCAGAACCATTTGAAGATTGATCTCGGCCACGTAAACCGGTTGCCTGAATTTATGTCCAGCGGCAATATCATCGCTCAATCGTCCAACATTTCCGATCGCTCTCCCATTTACCCAAACCGAGGCCGCCTGACCTTTACGCAAGTGTTTAATGTCCGCCTGTACAAACTCGATTCTTTTCAAGCCAGCCGCTCGTAGCGCGGCCTCAACTGACCCCTTTGCATCGTAAAAGTCCACGTCCCTTAATGGCATCGCCCGATCCTCCAACACTTCGCCGCCTGTTATTACCAATGCAAAGCTTTCCTGCTCATTCGGCAGGCCGGTCTCTCCGTGTGTTGCTGCGAAGACTTTTCCGAGTTCGAAAAGTTTTAGATCGCGGCGTTGGTTGTTAAGGTTTAGCCGGACCGAATCGAGCAAACCCGGTAATAATGTCGGCCTCATACGAACTGCGCCTTCGATCACAGAATCCCGGAGCGTTACAAACGTATCATCAGCATTTTCGTTTACAACGCCGGGAATCAGCTCGTAGGTATCGTCGAATTTTGTATCGATAAAGCTGTATGATATAGCCTCGTCAAAGCCTAGATCGACAAGTGTTTGCCGCAGATGCTTCACCCTCGCTTCCGACGCCTGATATTCGCCGGCCCCGTACGCAGGCGGCAGTTCGTCGGCTATGTTTTCGTAACCCGTATGACGAGCGATCTCCTCGACCAAATCTTCCTCGATCGCAATATCGTGTCGCCACGACGGTGAAGTGAATACACCAGTTTCCTCCGAGGATATTCCCAGTAGGCCTAAAATTCGGATGCATTCACTTTCGGCCACACCAAGACCGGTTAGCCGCGAAACAGCCGCCGAGATATCTGGCGACTCGATGCGGTTTAACTCTCGTTTTGTTGGGTAAAGGTCGATAAACTCGCCCAGTTGGCCTCCTGCAATGTCCTGTATCAGATCAGCAGCTCGATTTGACGCTGCATGCAAATTCTCGATATCGACACCCCGCTCGAAGCGGTAACTTGCTTCCGTAGTAAGTCCGAGGGTTCGTGACGAAGTCCTAATATTTGCACGATTAAAGTATGCAACCTCAAGTAACACATTAACTGTGTCGTCGCTGATGCTGGAGTGGAGTCCGCCCATAACACCGGCGATGGCGACAGGCTTTTCTGCGTCGCAGATCGCGAGCATTGTGTTATCCAGCTTGCGGTCAATCTCATCGAGAGTCTTTATCGTCTCGCCGTTTTTCGCCCTTCGGACGACGATGCGATTTTCAGCAAGTTTATCGAGATCAAAGGCATGCATTGGCTGTCCCAATTCGTGCATTACATAATTCGTAATATCCGCGACATTACTAATCCCGCGTTCACCGATAGCTTCGAGTCGATCGACAAGCCATTTCGGAGACGGTCCGATCTTTACACTACGAATAATTCTGC
>DAIRVI010000152.1:2466-4448 GCA_036802885.1 Pyrinomonadaceae bacterium | reverse complement strand
TTGGGCGATTATAGGGAGGGTATCATTCTGATGTCCTCGATCCTCCTCATCATCGCTATAACTTTTTATCAGTATCAAAAGACGGAATCAGCTTTGGACGCGTTGAAGCAACTGTCGTCACCGAGAGCCCTTGTCATTCGAAACGGGGTCGAGACCAGGATCAGCGGCCGGGAAGTCGTGCCGGACGACATTATCGTTTTGCATGAAGGCGACCGGATTGCCGCCGACGCGGATCTGGTCGAGGCAGTGAACCTTACAGTGGACGAGGCCATGCTCACAGGCGAGTCGGTACCCGTGGCAAAGGCCGGACTTCCCGACTCTGTTGACAACGTCGGGCGTGTGTTTAGCGGAACGCTTATCGTACGGGGAAAGGGCGTCGGAAGGGTCACCGCAACCGGAATCCATACGGAGTTCGGCAAGATCGGAACCTCGCTGCAAAGCATTGAGCAGGACCAAACCAGGCTGCAGAAGGAAACGAGAGTACTAATAAGGAGCCTCTTCGTGATTGCAGTGATCGTCAGCATCGGCGTGGCCGCGGCCTTTTATCTGACGCGGGGCGACATACTGCAATCGGTGCTGAACGGTCTTGCGAGCGCTATGTCCCTTTTGCCGGAGGAGATGCCTGTGGTAATGACCATATTCCTTGCTTTAGGCGCCTGGCGGCTGGCAAAAACCAACGTCCTGACTCGAAAACCGTCGGCCATCGAAACACTCGGTTCGGCGACCGTGCTTTGCAGCGACAAGACCGGGACGATTACGCAGAATAAGATGGAGATCGTTTCGCTCTATGACGGGTTCGAGATTTTTCAAAGGGAGGAGTTCATACAAAAGCAAGCGAAGCTCGCGGATCTAGTCGCGGCCGCCCGACGCGCGACCCAAAACGACTCACGCGATCCGATGGAAACCGCCATCGGCAAGACCCACGACACACTCGAACTGCAAAATGTGTCTGATTCGCGTCTGATCAAGGAATTTCCGCTAAGTTCTGATTTCACTGCAATGACGCGCGTGCTCGAAAGCGAACTCGATAAGTCAGTCACGGTCTCCGCAAAAGGGTCACCCGAAGCGATCTTTACATTGTGCAAGCTCAGCTCGAACGATGCCGCAAAACACCTGGCGGCGGTGCATACGATGGCTGAACAGGGCTATCGGGTTTTAGGCGTTGCGGGCTCGGCGGCACCAGTGCAGGGGATGCCCGAAACCCAGCATGAATTTGAGTTTGCCTTTCTCGGGCTTATTGGATTCGAGGATCCGATCAGGCCCGAGGTCCCGCAAGCTATCAGGGAATGCTACGAAGCGGGCATCAAGGTAATGATGATCACCGGCGATTTTCCCGCTACCGCTCGCAGCATCGGGCACCAGATAGGCCTTTCCGATGATTGCGAGATGATGCTAGGCAGCGAATTGCAGGGCCTTAGCGATGCCGAGCTTGCGGAAAAGATCGAAAAGGTAAATATCTTTGCACGCGTCGTTCCGGACCAAAAGCTACGCATCGTCCAGGCCCTGAAAGCGAATAGAGAGATCGTGGCAATGACCGGTGACGGCGTCAACGACGCTCCGGCGCTCAAGGCCGCGGACATCGGCATCGCGATGGGGAACAAGGGCACGGATGTTGCACGCGAGGCTTCGTCGCTGGTTCTCCTGGACGACGATTTTGCATCGATCGTTGCGGCGATACGTCTGGGGCGCCGGATTTTCGACAACCTCCAAAAAGCAATGTCATACATTATCGCCATTCACGTCCCGATCGTCGGCCTGGCGTTGCTGCCCGCTCTTTTTTCATCGCTCCCGGTGATGCTCATGCCGCTCCACATTGTTTTTCTCGAATTGATCATCGATCCCGTATGCTCGATCGCGTTCGAAGCCGAGCGAGAGGAGAAAGGTATAATGTCCCGTCCGCCGCGAGATCCGAATCACAAGTTCTTTGGTGCGCGGAAGATAGTCCTCAGCGCCCTGACCGGTTCGCTATTGCTTGGAATGGT
>DAIRVI010000152.1:0-2366 GCA_036802885.1 Pyrinomonadaceae bacterium | reverse complement strand
TATCCGGCCTGCTCGACGATCTCCCAGGCGTGTTCGGCTTTGAGGAGCTTGCTCATTAGCGAGGCGTGCACGCTATGGCCCGACTTTGTCGCGATAATTTTACCTTCGACAGGCATTCCCAGAAGGGCGAAATCGCCGATTATATCGAGGATCTTGTGCCGGACAAATTCATCGTCGAATCTGAGTGGTGTTTCGTTGAGCATACCGTCAGGCGTGAGCACGATAGCGTTGTCAAGAGAGCCGCCGAGCGCGAGATTTGCCTTTCTCAGCATTTCGATCTCGTGTGTAAACCCGAAGGTTCGAGCCGACGCTATTTCCTTACCGAATGATCCGTTCTCGAAAATAAAATTCAATTGCTGCCGCTCAATGAAAGGGTGTGGAAAATCGATCACGCATTCAATCTCGAAATTCTTTGCCGGTTCGATCGACATCTTTCGGTCGCCCTGTTCGAATACGACCCGTTCGAGAATACGGAAGACGTGTCTGGGGGAATTTTGTTCGACTATACCTGCTTGTTCGATCAGGTCGATAAAATTCTCACTCGAACCGTCCATTATGGGTACCTCGATGTTGTCGAGGTCGATAAAACAATTGTCCACGCCACTGCCGCGCAGAGCTGAGAGCAAATGTTCGCACGTCGAGAGAACGACGCCCCGCCGCATAAGCGTCGTTGCGTAGCTACAATGCGAGATATACTCGACGGACGCCGGAATCTCAAAATTATCGAGGTCGGTGCGCACGAAGATATAGCCGGTATTTTCCGGTGCGGGCCGCAGCGTAATATTTACCTCGACGCCCGTATGCAGTCCAACGCCGCTAGCGCTGATCGATTTCTTTAATGTGGTCTGTTTCATTAGTCACGAGTTGAAAAGTTCGTAAGTCTCCAATTTCTAAGACAATATCCGTGCCACGATCACTGAGGCCCAAACTCCTGATTTATGTGGGTTTTCATCCGTTAGATGCACGGCAAATGTGCTTATCTGTTGCTTTATCACCACATTGCTGTGGCGGAATTTACTATTATCGAATCTCGAATTACAATTAACCCTAATCATGGCAATAGAAACCGCCGGCCAAAAGGCCGCGAAAGTTACAAAGATACGCATCGAGAATGCATCCACAATCACGCTGCCGAAAGATACAGAGGGAAGCATCAACAAGGTTCTGGATTTTCTGCCGATAGAGCAGTATCGCGGATTAGAACGGATAAAGCTCGTAGATTTTATTAACGATCCGCGTCTTAAGAATATGGACGTGCCGCTCAAAGGCGACCTGCCCGGGCTTTATCATCCGCGAGCTGGTAATCAAGCACCTTGGATGGAGATGTCAATGGGCGCCTTGCTGCAGCCGACCGAGGGTTTTGTTAAGAAATTCATGGCTAAGAGCTCGTTCAAGGGAAATCTCGCCGGTCTAATCTTTTCACTCGTCGGGCAGCATTATTACCTTACTCAAAAGCATTCGGTGAAGCGCACCAGCCTCGAACCGCAGATTCGCCAGTACGCTGAGAAAAATCTAAAGAGCTGGAGCGAGAAACAAGCTGAGGGAAGCTGGCGCGCAAAACTATTCAAACCGTTCCGCCCGTACCTCGAACGCTGGGCAAAATGGCTGAATAAAAAAGCCGCGGCAGCTCAGAAATAGTAAATCGTCAATAGTCAATCGTAAATAGATTTAGAAGAGACAAATAGTTTATGAGACCGCATGAGCAACTTGATGTTTGGAAGAAGTCTATTGATTTTACGGTTGAGGTTTGTAAGATTACTGAGAGTTTTCCTAAAGACGAGCGATTTGGATTGATCAGCCAAATTCGACGGGCCTCGGTTTCGATAGCTGCAAACATTGCGGAGGGAGCGGGACGAAGGTCCGATAAAGAATTTCTGAACTTTCTTTCGATGTCACAAGGGTCAGCAAGCGAGGTCGAAACTGAATTATTGATAGCTTTCCGTTTAGGATATATTGCTGATGAACCATTTCAATGTTTGATGTTAAAAATGGATGAAATTGGCCGTATGATTACCGGCCTATGTACGCTTATCCGTAATAAATTACGAAGTTAACTTTAGTTCTATTTACGATTTACGATTAACTATTTACGATATATGAACTATTGGATGGTAAAACAGGAGCCGGATGCCTATTCCTGGGACGATTTTGTAAGAGACGGTGCGACCGATTGGACCGGCGTGCGTAATTTTCAGGCGCGTAACAACCTCAAAGCGATGAATAAAGGTGACGAGGTACTTTTTTATCATTCGGTAACTGGCAAAGAGGTTGTCGGCATTGCAACGGTTTCAAAGTCAGAGTTTCCCGATCCGCTTGACGAGAAATGGGTCGCGGTCGAGCTAAAGCCGGTAAAACCTCTCAAAAAA
>DAIRVI010000151.1:0-4518 GCA_036802885.1 Pyrinomonadaceae bacterium | reverse complement strand
GCCTTCGTCGTAGGTGAGAACCGTTCCGCCAAAGCCGATCGCCCAGCCGCGGTTGCCTGCGAAGACGACCTTTTCCAGCCTGTGGGTAGTGCGTGAATTCACGTCCGTCCAGGTGCTGCCGCCGTTGCGTGTGCGAACGATGATACCGTTATCGCCAACCGCCCAGCCATTCGTCACGCTCGTGAAACATACGTCGTTGAGATTCGCCGTTACAGTCGAATTTTGCTGCCGCCAGAGACGGCCGCCGCCATTTGAGCGAAATATTCGCCCCTTGGACCCGACCGCCCACGCTCCCTTTTGCCCCGCGAAATATACGGCGTTAAATCTTGTGTCTGTGTCACCCAAAAGCGTCGCTTTTTCCCAAGTGAAACCAGAATCCTCGGTGAATAGAATGGTGCCGCCGGTACCGACGATCGCTCCTATTGCAGTATCGGAAAATCCGCCGTCGAGCAAGAGATAATGTATGGCCGTCTGGCTCTTTCTCCACGACGTGCCGTCTTCCTGCAGCTTGTAAAAGATACCGCCTTCGCCAAATGCAGTGCCAACCCCGTCATTGTTAAATAGCAATTTGGTAACGCGCTCACGGCCGCCGTCCTGAAATTCGACCGTCTCCCAGCTTCGGCCGCCGTCCGTCGTCTTTCTCAAATATGATGTCGCGTTATTACCGCGTGCGAAGATATTGCGTTCGCAGAGCAGCCAGCCCGTTGTCTCGCTGGAAAAATATACCTGGATCAGGGCGTCGGTCGTAAATTTTTTTTGCTGCACCCAGGTAAATCCGCCATCGTCAGTGGCAAGCAGCACGCCGTCGGTCCCCGCGATCCATCCCTTTTGCTGGTTCACGAAAAATATATCTTTGAACCACGCAAAGCTGTTTGTGTTTTGCTTCACCCATTCGGCATTTGCTGTGTGAAAGCAAAAAAGCAGAATGAACAGGATCGAAGCCGATCTGATGATGCGCATAACAAATATTTGGCGGCCAAGCTCTGCTTCTTTAACAGACAACCGTCAATTGACCTCGGACAACTGCTTTAGAACGGGCTTCCAAATAGAAACCGCACCACGCTGGCTTTACCTAAAATGTCGAAAGCCTTGTCGATGCTAAAACCCTTGCCGGCTACAAAAACCTGATCGCCGGGATTTAGATAAACCATCTCCGCCTTGCCGCTTTCCATCTGAGCGAGGCTCAACATCCGCCTGGTCAGACGGCCGTCTTTGCCATAGCTGACCACCGCGACCTTGTTCCGGTTCCCGTTTTTTGTAACGCCGCCGGATTCAAGAATGGCTTCGTAAACGCTGACCTTCCGGTCCATTACTCTAACGCCGGGCACGGCGACATTACCCATCACGCTGTATCGGGTCGCCATCGCTTTGTCGAGCGTGACCGTGACCTTTGGGTCGATAATGAATTCATCAAGCTTTTTGGTGATCTCGGCAGCAACCTGCTCGACGGTCTTTCCCGCGACCATTACGCCTTCGCGGATCAGCGGGTACGAGATCCGTGCATTTGGCGGAACCGTGATGCCTGTTTTGCAGTAATCAGGGCATTGGCCGAAAACCTCCACCGAGATCATATCGCTCGGGCCGAGACGGTACTCCTTCAAATAGTTGTTGTAATACGGCAGGATCTCATCCGCTTCCGGCGTATCGTTCGTTGCGGCGTCATTCGATGTCGAGGTTGGCGCCGGCAACGGAATCGCCCGGACCGCATTGGGGTCCTTAGCTATAACTGTCTTGCCGTCTTTTAGCTTTGGAGCCGAAGTTTGGCCGATGATCGCCGCGGACGTCATAAAAACGCTCACCGCGATCACTGATAGATTTCTCAGAAATACCATTGCTTTCATTACTTTTTCCTCGTCCGTTTATGAAACGTCTATTAACAAACCTTATCCAGATTTTCAACGCGACCGTCAGCAACGGCAGCGATCGAAAATTATCGCCCACCTCGTCCAAAAAGCACCGTTTTGACCGTGTCGAATACGATCACCATATCGAACGTTAGACTTTGATTCTTGATGTAATAGAGATCGTATTGCAGTTTTTGAATTGCATCGCTAACCGACGCGCCGTATGCATACTTGATCTGCGCCCAACCCGTCAGACCCGGAGCAACCAGGTGACGGTGCTCATAAAACGGAATTTCTTCGGCCAGCTGTTTCACAAAATGGGGACGTTCGGGTCGCGGACCGACAAAATTCATTTCGCCTTTGATTATGTTCCAAAATTGCGGGATCTCATCGATCCTGAGTACCCTTATGATCTTGCCGATGCGCGTTGCGCGCTCATCGTTGGTCGCGGCCCAGATCGGAGTTCCGTCGGCCTCGGCATCGGTTTTCATCGATCGGAACTTGATCAGGTCAAAGACGCGCCCGTTTTTGCCGACCCGTTCCTGTCTGTAAAATACCGGCCCGCGCGATTCCAACTTGATAAGGATCGCGGTTAGTATCGCAAGTGGCAAAGAAAGAACTAACCCGATAAGCGCTAACGTGCGATGCATCAATTCGCGAAACACGACCTTTATTCGCGAATCGCGTCTGCGTCCCGCAAAAATTAGCCACGACGGCCGCAGCATATCTACATGCACCTTGCCTGTGATCCGCTCAAAAAACGATGTGCATTCCTCGATCGAAATGTCACCTGCGAGACTCATTTTCAACAGAGCCTCGGTCGGAAAAGCACCGCGCCGCTCGCGAACCGCTATCACAACCCGGTCGACTTTTTCATTTCGGATCACAGCCTCGAGATCGATGGCCCTTCCTAAGATCTCAGATCTACCCAGCTTTTCGCGGGGCGTCGCTCCGTTCTCCGAAACAAAACCGACGATTCGATAACCAGCGTCGCGCCTTTCCCACACCGCCTCGGCCGTATCGAGCGCCGCTTTTCCGGTTCCGACCACAAGGATCTTTTCGCCGATCTCGGGATGTCCCGTCAGCGAATGGATAAATACACGCCAGCCTAGCAAAAGCCCTAAAACCAGAGGTACAGAAATCACCGAAACCCCGCGTCCGAGCAGCAGCTGTGGAACAAAATAAAAGAGAACCGCGAGCAGAGCCCATGCAATGCCCAAGGCCTGAACGAGCCGCAGCATCAGCTCACGGCGGTTGGTCATCACTATGTAATCGTAAAGATCGTAAAAATATAGGATCAGGAGGCCAACGGCTGATGCCAGTGCGATCTTCATCCAGCCGTTCTTGTTGTTCAATTCAAATTCGGAACCGGAGAATCCGAGACGCAGATACATCGCCAGCATCACGCCGCCGTAAAGTATGGCGGCGTCTGCCAATATCAACCAAAATATCCTCGGGCTAAACCGCGATGTTCGCATTTCTTGCCTTCGTTCACGGACTCAGTGATTCGTTCACACGTTTGTAGTTGTAATAGCCGTAGTTGTAATGCGTCTCTTCCAGCACATCCTCACTTTGATTGAGCACGACGCCCAAAAAGCGGTCCTTTGGAAGCGGATCGAGGACTCGGTCGATCAAACCGTATCGCGTTCGATTTGCCCGGACGACAAGCAGTGCTCCGTCGGCGTGATTGATCAGAACGGTCGCGTCTGTGAAGATCCCGAGCGGCGGCGCGTCGATAATAACGTAATCGAACATTTCGCGTGCCTCACGCAAGATCTCTCTGAATTTTGGCCCCGAGATCAACTCGGCAACGTCGCTGCGAGCGTCTCCGCCCGGCAAAATGTAAAGGCCGGCAGGCTCGAGCCTTATGATCGACTCAGTGAGCGTAGCGGTACCGGCGAGAATGTCCGAGAGCCCTCTGTCAGTTTCGATACCTAAATAATCAGCGAGGCTCGGCATTCGCAGATCGCTGTCGATTATTAGAGCTTTCACGCCGTCGGTCTGTGCCAAAAGCCAGGAAAGGTTCAGTGCCGTCACGGATTTGCCCTCGCTTGGGTTAACGCTTGCGACCACGATGGATTGTAGTTTTTGCTTCTGACTCTTATGCAAGACGTGCGTTCGCAGACTGCGATACTCTTCGCAATATGTAGAATGCGGATGCGTGATCGCAACGAGTCGAGGCTCGACGCGCGTCGCGTCGACAGTCCAGCTGACAAAGTCAGGCAGATGTCGAATCGCGGCGCGCGTCGGGCTTTCGGCGTTCAATTTTGCCCCGGCAGTTATTTCCGTTTCCAAATCAGGGAGTGCCGTCCCGATCAAGGAATCCGGCTGCCCTATGAACGCCGAACCTGGGTTACCGATCTTAAGGTCCGACGACAAGAGCAGGTCAGGCGGCAAATTTTTCTGCCGTGAACTGCGGTCGAACTGGACGATATTCTCTGACTGCGACCTTTCATCGCCGTTCGGATTCTCGGTACTCTTTTTTTGCAATGCTTTTAGAATGCTCATGTCAGATTGCTCCGTATTTAAGTCGCTTTGCTGTTTTCAGCCATGTAAATTCAAATCAATACTTCCTAAATGGTCCTCTGAAATCTTCGATCTCGAGTCTTACATCATCGTCAGGATCCTCGAATATGAAGCCGTTTCGGTCGGCAAATCCATTCGAGCCGCCATT
>DAIRVI010000150.1:0-4521 GCA_036802885.1 Pyrinomonadaceae bacterium | reverse complement strand
GGCATAATCGATTGGGGCATCGGCGGCGTTAGCATTTACGAGCTTATCAAGGAGAAGCTTGGCGAGGTGCCGATCACATATTTCTCCGACACGGGCGTCACGCCTTATGGCAAGATGACGCGCCCTGAACTAGTAGCGCGGCTCAACGCCGTTATCGAATTTCTCAAAATACACGGCATCACACATCTCGTCATCGGCTGCAACGCTGCGAGCACGGCAATTCCGTTTTTGAAAGATCACGGCATAAAGATCGAAGGCGTAATCGAAAGTGCGGTAGCGGCCGCGACCAAGTTAGGGCCAACTCGCCTCGGCCTGATCGGCGGGCGGCGAACGGTGCTTTCGGGAGTTTACCGCAAGTCGTTTGCACGGCACGGAATTAAGGTAAGGCAACGGATCGCACAGCCGCTTTCGGGCCTGATCGAGAGCGGCGACGTTTCCTCGGCAAAGTTGCGCAGCGAGTCTAAACGCATACTAAAACCTCTGAAAAACTGTTCGCACATCCTGCTCGCCTGTACGCATTATCCGGCGATCACCCCGGTCTTACAGGAATTTGTTTCGCCCGGCACTGTATTCATCGATCCGGCGGGCGAACTTTGTCGTAGAGTTGCCGAATGGCCATTGGCTTGCGACGGAAAGAGTGAATTTCTAACCTCGGGTGATTCTCATCAGATGACGTTGGCTGCCGATAAGGCATTTGGCGTAAATATCAACAAAGTTTTAAACGTCCGGTTCTGAATCGCCGCGTCCGGCGAAGAACAAGTACGAATACATCGCTATTCCGGTGCCGACGCCGGTCGCGATCTTGACGCCGGCAGGCAGATCGGACGGCGAGAGAAATCCTTCAATAGTTCCGGCCACGACCAGGAAACAGGCACAGCCGATGACGATCCGGGCGGCTTCCATACCTTTCTTTTTAAGAGCTTGGGCATGGGTCAGATCGCCGGGGTTTATCAAGGCATATCCGATCATCATTCCCGCACCGCCACAAAAGAAAATACACGATAACTCGATTACGCCGTGACCGATAACGAAACTCGCCAGCGCATTGCCGAATGGCGGATTTAGCCTGTAACAAGCAGCAAAGACGCTGCCCAATCGGGCGCCCTCAAACGCCAGATCATAGAAAGCACCAATTCCAAAAAGAGCTCCCATCGCAAAAACACGAAATGTTACGAGGATATTATTTGAAAGGATTTTGCTCGCTCCGACCTGATTTGCCTGATTCAGGTCGCTCCACCATTGATTGTTCGAATTGATCTGTTCGGTGATGCCGGACAGCATTACAAAATGGGTGAAATCGGTATCGATCCACGTCGCAATAAAACCAAACAAGACAAACCCCGCAAAGACGCCAAACGCGATGGCCATATACCGCCAGTTGCGGCGAAATGTTTGTGGAAAATCTTGGGCGAAAAATCTCCAGATCAGGTTCGCCCCCTGGCTCTCGGCCCTATAGATCTTGCCGTGGGCACGGATGACGAGGCTGTTGAGATAATTTATCAGCTTCGGGTCGCGCGTCTCGGCCCTGGCGATAGCGAGATCGGATGCCGCCCGGCGATAAAGTTCGCCAAACTCGCGCACCTCTGATCGTGAAAGCCCGCGGAGCGACGTTCCGCTCAGCATCGAAAGCAGATCTTCGAGCCGCTGCCAGTTGTCTTTGCGCTGATCGAGAAATCGGTTCACATTTTCTCAGTGATCTAATTTGGAAATTCGCCGGTCTTGCCGGGATCGTGGTCAACGCTCAATAGATTCGTCGTTCGTTCCGTTACAGATCCAACCGGCGTCGGCGGTTGTGAGCCGATCGGAAAAAGCAGCGATGGTGCAGGCTCAGCACCTAATTCGTCCGGAGCTTTTGGTCGGCTAAGCGAACGGCTGACCCGATTCCAACCAAAGCCGACGAATATCAAGCTCAGAAAATTTAGCAGGAGGCCGATCACGACGAGCGTACCTATACCTTTTACGAAGGTACCTGTAGCCAGAATCCAGATCAATGCCGCACCTGTCGCACCAAATCCCGCAAGCGATGAGACGAAAGTCGACACCACCGACGTGTACCCGGCACGGATCTCCGCGGACATTCTGAGGATCTCGAGTTCGCTCGACTCGACAGTCATCTTGGTACCGCAGCGGCGGCAAAATTTAGAGTCGTCTGTCGATTCAGTGCCACAGGCCGAGCAAACCTTGTCAATAGCACGAACGGTAGCTAGTGCAGAGATCGCCTCGGCCTCACGGGTGAGTATTTCTTTTTCTCCCTTAGATAGCGAGGGATGCTTGACCACGTAGTCAAACGTCGCTCGCGTCGCGTGTTCGCCCTGCGGTTTAAGCTTTACCATCAGCGTCATCGGATAATCTAGGACGTCCGCCGACGAATATGCCGTTCCCCAGCCGCGTGCTTGACGGCGTCCGCGAACAACACTTTCCTCATCATCCAGAATGTCGTAACCGAGCCGCTCCATCGCCGCGATCAGACGGTTCCGGACACTTTCGCGATCACCGACCAACACTCGCCGCAAATAGTGCTCGGTCGTATGATAAGGATTTGCACTTCCATCGCCTAGTACGATCAAGTCAGACATAAACGCCCCCCTTTAGAAACAACTTACATATTGCATAAACTCCATACGAAATCGCAAATCTCCAAGTTGCTACCTTGGTAAAAATTTAATAATTGCGTAACAGTCTCCTGTTCATTCCAGTGAATCTTACTCTGCCGTTTTGGTTCGAACCCTCGGGTCACTAAAATCAAGTATTAGCCAATGTCCGAAGAAGTACGCAAATATCACGAAGAAGACGAGATCGGGAAAACGTACGACTTGCGCGTTGCTCGTCGCCTTTTGCGATATCTCAAGCCTTATTGGCATCTCGCGGCCGCGGCCCTCTCGCTCACATTGGTCACAAACATCCTCATCAGCACACAGCCATATTTTACTAAGATGGCGGTTGACGATTTCATCACGCCGAAACAGACGGACGGAATATGGCTGTTCGCCCTCGCGTTCTTTGGCGTGTTTCTGTTTCGGTTCGCTTTCTCCTACACGCAGGAAGTTTTGCTTAATAATGTCGGGCAGCGGGTGATGTTTGACCTGCGAACCGAGCTTTTTACAAAACTCCAACGACAAGAGGTCGCATATTACGATCAATATCCCGTCGGCCGAACGATGACGCGGCTGACCGGCGATGTAGACGCGCTGAACGAGCTATTTACGTCTGGCGTTATCGACGTGCTCGGCGATCTGGTCATCATTTTTGCTATCATCGGGATAATGTTCTGGCTGGATTGGAAGCTCGCTCTTGTTTCGCTCATAACCGTGCCGCTTCTATTTACGGCTACGAATTGGTTTCGCAAACACGCCCGCAACGGCTTTGATCGGGTTCGAACGCGTAATGCCAAGCTCAATGCTTTTCTGCAGGAATACATCTCGGGTGCGCAGACAGTTCAGCTATTTAACGCCGAGGGGAAAGCTCAAAACCGATTCAGCAAGATCAACGACGATTATCGCAACGCAAATATAGAGACCATCTATTACTACGCGATCTTTTACCCGCTCGTAGATTTTATCGGCGCCATCGGGATCGCTATGGTCATCTTCGCATTCGGTTACGAATACATCGGCGGTTTCTCGGCGGCCGGTGCCGGGCTGTCGGTCGGCATATTGGCGGCGTTTATCCAATATTCGCTGCAGCTCTTTCAGCCGATCCGCGACCTTTCGGATAAATTCAATGTGCTGCAAGCGGCGATCGTCGCATCGCACCGAATTTTTATCCTGCTCGATCGTGATGTTGAGGTAATCACGCCCGAGAATCCGAAAAAGACGGGCAGAGCGACCGGCGAGATCGAATTCCAAAATGTTTGGTTCGCATACAAAGGCGAAGACTGGGTTCTGAAAGATGTTTCGTTTAAGGTGAGTTTGGGCGAGAGCATTGCGCTGGTTGGTCACACAGGTTCCGGCAAAACAACCGTGACGAATCTGTTGATGCGGTTTTACGACGTGCAGAAAGGGCGGATCTTATTGGACGGTGTCGACGTCCGGGATTGGAATTTACATGATCTGCGCTCGAATTTTGCCGTCGTTTTGCAGGATGTTTTCCTGTTCAGCGGATCGATCGAGAACAACATTCGGCTTGGAAAGAAAGATATAGACCGCAAGCGGGTCGAGTGGGCGGCCCGCGAAGTGCACGCCGACGAGTTTGTCCAAAAGATCGATGGCGGTTATGAATCCGTGGTGCGCGAACGCGGTGCCGGGTTGTCCGTAGGCCAAAAACAGCTGATCTCGTTCGCTAGGGCACTGGCTTTCGACCCGACGATTTTGATACTTGACGAAGCGACCAGCTCGATCGACACCGAGACCGAGCAATTGATTCAACAAGCCGTGATGCGAGTTATGGACGGCCGAACCTCGCTCGTAGTCGCACATAGATTGTCGACAATTCAAAAATGCGATCGCATCATCGTGCTTCATCACGGCGAGTTGCGCGAGATCGGAACGCACAACGAACTGCTCGGACTGCGCGGGCTATACT
>DAIRVI010000149.1:0-4553 GCA_036802885.1 Pyrinomonadaceae bacterium | reverse complement strand
ACCCAACCGTCCGGCCTGAGCCGGTGCTCGATTTTACATCCGGTTACGTTCTTCGGGCTCTGGACACACTTCCGAGCCAGGGCTCAAAGGCGCCGTGGAAGCTTCATCAAAATTACGTGAAAGATCTATCGATGCTTCGATATGGCCGTGTTGATGACACAGCGATGGAATTTCGCCCCGTTCGCAACAAATAGACGACCCAAACTCAATTATGAACTTACTCGCGTCATTCCTTTTTCTGACATGTTCCACATCCGCACTTCTTGATTACGCCGCCCCGCTTTGGAAATCGGCACCTCATTTTCGCATTGAGGACGCGTACAAGTGGACATATCAGGCGACCAGCGGCGGCGAGCATGCGGTTCCCGACACTGATTCGGCGCGCAAGTGGCTCGACGGTGAGTGGCAGTCGCTTGGTGCTCCAATGGCAAATGACGCTCTCTGGGAGCCGCTCTGTCCCGGCGGTGAGATCGGCAGGTTAAATCTTCGCCCGTTCAAGGCGAGAGGTGGCAAGGCGGAGGATCTACTCGATGCCTTTCTCGCGAGCAGTCGTGAATACAGGTCCGAGCCGAAAGCGTTTAAGGACGCCTGGTTCGAGCTAGGCAGACGACTAAGGAGAAAAACGATCGGTAAGCTTGACCGCAAAGCCTGGGTCAAACTAAACACCGAAATGAGGGCAAGGAATTATCCCGCAATCCACCACAGCGAGCAATACGAAAAAGCAGCGCAGCCGGCATACCGCATTTTGACTAAAGCCGAAATACAAAAGCTTTTCGAAACCCTCAAATGACAAACTGATTCGCCGTTTGCGTATTAGAGTTCCGTTGAAATACCATTTTCAGAGAAAGATGAAGATATTTCACGGCACCGAAAACGCAAATATCTCGCGACCGACCGTCCTGACGCTCGGCGTTTTTGACGGCCTGCATCTCGGCCATCAGCGGATAATGCAAACGGTCATCGACCGGGCTAAGGTCGCCGATGCAGTTGCTACGGCTATCACATTCGACCCTCACCCGCGGGCAGTTTTGCATCCCGAATCGGCCCCGCCCTTGCTGCAGACGCTCGATCAGCGACTCGCTAACCTCGAGGTGCTCGGTATCGAACAGACCATCGTGATCCCATTTTCCCGTGAATTTGCCGGACAGCCCGCCGAAAAATTTTTATCTGATATCATCCACGACCGGCTGCACGCAAACGAGGTCTATCTGGGCAGAGGCTTTGCATTTGGCAAAGACCGCGGAGGAAATATTGAGCTGATTCGGAAGATGAGCGCCCGACTTGGCTTTGTCGCCGATGAGGTCGATGAGGTCCAGCTGCGGGGACAACGAATAAGTTCGTCGAAGATCCGCGGTTTGCTCGATGCCGGCCGGGTCAATCTCGCGCGCCGCATGCTCGGCCGCCCGTACGGCGTCGAGGGCGTCGTTATTCGCGGCAATCGGCGTGGCCACACAATAGGATTTCCCACTGCTAATCTGAAACCGCACAATCGCGTCATTCCGCGATTCGGCGTCTACGCTACCGCGACACTGATCGACGGAGTTTGGCGAAAAAGCATAACTAACATCGGGGTGCGTCCAACCTTTGAATCCGATGCCGAGCCCTCTATCGAATCATATGTGTTCGACTTTGATGGTGACCTATACGGCGATGTGCTGAGGGTGAGATTTCTGCACCGAATAAGGGACGAAAAGAAGTTTAACGGCGTCGACGAATTAAAGGCACAGATTGAACGAGACACGCATCGAGCGAGGAACTATTTTCACCATCAGGGCGTAAAGAATATGCTGGCGATATTGTAAACAGCTGCCTAAGATAAATGATCGAAACTGCGGATAAACAAACAACAATTAACTCGCAATTGACGGTTCTGGAGAATGGCAATGTCCCTACCGTCGTGCCTACAAATGAGCTTGCTATCGCGAAATTGGTCACAAACGACCAACTGATCAAAGAAGAACGCGAGCTGCAAAAGGTCGAATCATCGATCGAGAGTCGATATCACGGCATCCGCGGATATTTGCGGCTGTTTCAGATCTCACGTGTGATCTCGATGCTGTCGCTTTATCTTTACCTCGATCAGCTCGATCTACATATTAAACATCAGGACAGGCAAAAGAAAGATCGCCTAAATAGGTCATTACGCCTCACGCGTGCTGCTGTATATGGCGAAAAACTTTATGCCGTCAGGCTTTGGTTCTTTCAGCGGTTTTTGCTGATAGTGCGGCGCCTGTTTCTCGGGTCGGACATTAATCGCGAAAAGACGCAAGAGAAACAGGCCCTATGGCTAAAGGAAGAACTGATCAGCCTCGGGCCGACTTTCATCAAGATTGGCCAGTCGATGGGCACGCGGGCCGACCTGTTGCCGCTGCCGTTCGTAAAAGAGTTGGGCACACTGGTCGATCAGGTTCCGCCGTTCCCGAATGACGTTGCTTTCGCGATCATCGAACACGAGCTTGGCAAAAAGATCACCGAGGTTTATGCTGAATTCGACCTCGAACCGGTCGCCGCCGCTTCGCTCGGCCAGGTTTATCGGGCCCGTCTGCATTCCGGCGAAGAGGTCGCCGTTAAGGTGCAGCGGCCAAATCTCGAGGCCACTATCAAAGGCGACATTATCATTCTCAAGAAAGTCGCGAATTTTGCCGAACGGTTTCCACAACTCAATGAAAACGCGGATTGGGCCGGAATGCTGCGCGAATTTGACGTGACGGTCCACGAAGAGATGGACTACTCTGCAGAGGGACGCAATGCCGAGCGTTTTCGCGAAAGTTTTAAGAATTGGTCGAATATCCATGTTCCGAAAATTTACTGGAACGCGACGACCGCCAAAGTGCTTACGATGGAGTACATCCACGGCACAAAGGTCACTGATCTCGAGGAGCAGGCCGAGCGGAATATTTCGCCTGCAAAGGTAAATCGGCTACTCATCAAGACCTATCTGAAGCAGCTGCTCGAAGACGGATTTTTTCACGCAGATCCGCATCCCGGCAATCTGCTCGTGATGCACGACGGACGGCTCGCGTTTTTTGACTTTGGAATGGTTGGCCGTATTACGCCGCAATTGCAGGCGAAGATGATCGACGCGTTTTTCCATGTGGTCGGTAAGGATCCGGCAGGCATCGCTGATGATCTGATCGCCCTTGATTTTCTTAAGCCGGGAACCAGCCCGAGCATCGTCAAACCGGTCGTCGAGAAGATGTTTGAGTTTCACTTTAATCTCAAGCTCAAGGACGTCAACTTTAAGGAGCTGACCTATGATCTCGCTGATGTCATGTACGATTATCCGTTCCGTTTGCCGTCGAATTTTACGTACATAATGCGCGCGCTGATGACGCTCGAGGGCATCGGCATTATCACCGATCCGGAGTTCAATTTCTTTGAAACGGCAAAGCCTTACGCGAAGGAATTTATGCTCCGCCGCGAGGGAAACGATTTCCGCAAGATTTTCGTCGATAAGATCATGGGCCGCGACGAAGGCGGAAAGATCGACTGGGATCGGACGTGGAAGCTCGCGAAAATGGCGTTTCGAACGGTCCTGAACACAAGTTAGATACAGTTCCAGTTGTCATTTTCCTGCATTTCGCGTTAAATCGTTTCATCGTGAAACGACTCATATTACCGATCGCTGTTTCCGCATTGCTTGGCGTCAGCACCGCTGCGTCCCAGAATAAAATGGCATCTTCGCCTCGGCTGACAATCAAACACATCGCCAAAGACTTTTCGATCGACCGGCTCGATGATCCGTCGTGGAAAAGCGCTCCGCCGACATTAATATGGAAATACTGGTCCGGTAAAGCGGCGCCGGCGAACCGTCAGTCTACGGCAAAGCTTTTGTGGTCGGAGACGGCCCTGTACGTGAGATTTGAGGCAAACCAATCCGAGCCGTTGGTTGTCAGCGGCAAACCCGATCTGTCGCAAAAGACATTGAAACTCTGGGAGCGTGACGTATGCGAGATTTTTATTGCGCCGGATAAATCACAGCGAAACAAGTACTTTGAGTTTGAGATCGCTCCGACGGGCGAGTGGATCGATCTTGGTATCGAGGTGACACCGAAAGAGCGGCTTACGGATTGGGACTACAAATCGAATATGACTTCGGCAGCGCGCATCGACAAAAATCAAGTTGTGATGGCGATCAAGATTCCTTTTGCATCGCTTGGCAAAATTCCCAAAGTCGGCGACGTATGGCTAGGTAGCCTGTTTCGCTGCGTCGGAGCGGGACCGACGCGTGGTCATCTCGCCTGGCAGCCGACTAAAACAAAGGAACCCGCCTTTCATGTGCCGGAAGCATTCGGCGAATTCAAATTTGTTAAGTAGATAGCGAGATCAAACGGTCATTCCGCCGTCAACGGCAATAGTTTGCCCGGTAATATAACTTGATGCGTCAGAAGCTAGAAAAACGGTGATCCCTTTTAGTTCACCTTCTTTCCCAACCCGCGGAATAACGTTATTTTCCTGGATCGAACGCTCGTAAATGTCGATGACCGCGTCCGCCAAACGAGAGTGGAAGAATCCGGGCGCGATCGCATTCACCCTGATCCCCTTACGTCCCC
>DAIRVI010000148.1:0-4602 GCA_036802885.1 Pyrinomonadaceae bacterium | reverse complement strand
CGAGGGCAATCCGCTCTCGTTTCATTGGACGTGGCGGGCCGTCGGCTGTGTACTTTATCTGACCATTGCGGGTACGATCGCGGCGTTTTGGCTTTACTATTGGCTATTAAATAGAATCGAGTCGACCAAGGCGATGATGATCTCGCTTGTCACGCCGCTGCTCGCGGTCATTATCGGGGCGATCTTCCTGGGTGAAATACTCCCGCCGCAAACAGGTCTCGGCGGATTTCTGATCATCGCCGGCATCGGGCTGATAGTATTTCGCCGAAAGAGTCTGAAACCACAGATGGACATAGGTGAACACGGATAAGAAATATAAATAATCCGTGTTTATCTGTGTCCATCTGTGGTTAAATTTCTTATGTTCTTTAAATTCACAACCGCGGGCGAATCGCACGGCAAGACACTAGTCGCTATTGTCGAGGGCCTTCCGTCGGGCTTGCCGATCGACATAGCCGCGATCAACCACGAACTCTGGCGGCGTCAGCAAGGTTACGGACGCGGCGGACGGATGAAGATCGAGACCGACGAGGTCGAGATATTGTCGGGTATCCGTCACGGCAAAACGCTCGGTTCGCCGATCGCTCTGACAATCGAAAACAAGGACTTCGTCCATTGGCAGGACGTGATGTCCGTTGAAATGCCCGCGGAGGAACCGAATAATCCTCGCACGCTCACCCGTCCACGGCCGGGCCACGCCGATCTGCCGGGCGGACAGAAATATCAGTCCCGCGATCTCCGCGACATTCTCGAACGCTCCTCAGCGCGCGAAACTGCTGCCCGAACAGCGTGCGGAGCCATCGCCAAGCAGCTACTCGCGGCTTTCGAAATCGAAATAAAAAGCCACGTAATCAAGCTGGGTCACGTTCAGGTCGTGCCGCTTTGGCGAACCTGGGAAGAGATCGCCTCGATACCGGAGGATTCGCCGCTGAATTGTGTTGACGCCGAGAGTCAGCGCGAGATGATCAAGCTTATCGACGAAACGAAGACCCTCGGCGACACGGTTGGCGGCATTTTCGAGGTCGTCGCCCGCGGCGTACCCGTCGGCCTAGGATCGCATACGTCGTGGAACGAAAAGCTGGATGGCCGCATTGCACAGGCTTTGATGTCGATTCACGCGATCAAGGCGGTTGAGATCGGTACTGGCGTCGCAAATGCCGGCAAACGCGGATCGGAAGTTCACGATGAAATCTATTTTGAACCGCAGAGTCGCAAAGACACAGAGAAAGAAGAGGAAATCCGCATTCCGCATTCCGCAATCCGCAATCAGTTCGTTCGAAGAACGAACCGAGCCGGCGGTCTCGAAGGCGGTATTACAAACGGCGAGGAACTTCGGGCTCGCGGCTATATGAAACCGATCTCGACGCTTCGCAAACCTCTCCATTCGGTCGATATCGACACCAAGGAAGCCAGCGACGCCGCCTTCGAACGCTCCGACATCACCGCCGTCCCCGCCGCAGGGGTCATCGGCGAAGCGATGCTCGCGATAGTTCTTGCAAACTCAATGCGTGAAAAATTCGGCGGTGATTCCTTAGATGAAATGCACCGAAACTACATCTCATATCTTGACGCACTCGTTCGATATTAGTAAAAATGTTGAGCATTGCGGGAACTTTTTTTTGAATTCGGCATCAAATATAAAAGACCAATTTCAAGCCTACAATTAGAGGACATTATGAAAAGATCACTTAGCATCTCCCTGATTATTCTAGCGTTGTCATCCTTCGCTTTTGGCCAAAAACTGGGCAAACCGACGCTGACTCCGAGCCCACTAACGGCCACCCAGGAAAAAACACTAAATGAAGGCGTCGGATTGCACGACGCTAAAAAATACTCCGAAGCGATCGCCAAATATCGTTCCATATTGGCTGAAAATCCAGAATGCGTCGCCGCAATGTACGAACTAGCCTTATCGCTAGAGAATAAAGGCGCCAAGCTCGAGGCCGTTGAATTGGCGTATAAAGGCACAAAGTATATTTCCACTGAACTTCCTCTTTTTTATGTGCTTATTGCGAACGCCCTTGATGATGCGGGCAAACCGGATGATGCTATCAACATCTATCGCGACGGGTTAAAATTACTTCAGGCCGAAACCCGGTTTGGTAAATATCGCTCCAGTTTGAATTACAACCTCGCAGTAACATTTGTTAGGCAAAAAAAATATACTGATGCCCGTCAGGCATTAAAATCTGCTGTCGCAGATGATCCGCTATATCCCAGCCCCCACTATCTGTTAGCGATAGTTTTTAATGGCACTAAATACAAAATACCAGGAATGCTGGCTGCGGCCCGATTAGTGTCCCTCGAATATAATACTCAACGCACCGTTGCTTCTGCAGGTGTAATCGTCGATCTCTTGAAACCCGCCTCAAAAGATCCCAAGTCTGGCAACATAACCATAAACCTTGATTTCTTCGCCCCTAAAGACGAGGGAGAATTTGGAATGTATGAAATGATGCTCCCGACGCTTACAACGATCAAAGACAAAGACGATCAGAAAAAGACGGCCAATCAGTTGTTCATCGAATCGATCGGGACCGTAATATCACTACTGAGCGAAGACAAAAAACTTAAGGACACCTTTGTTGGTAAAAACTATATTCCTTTTATGGTAGAACTCAAAAAGGGCGGGCATATCGACGCGTTTGGAAATATCGTTATTTTTATTAACAACGGAAATAACGATGAAGCCAAAAGATGGATTGACGGCAACGAAACAAAATTACGTGCATTTCTGGACTGGGCCAAAACCTATAAACCGACTACTAGATAGAAGGCGCGATTACATTTTCGCCTTTCTTATCGCTATACTCTCTTTTGCTTGCTCAAAAGCTGACGACCAACCCGCGTCTAATATGTCCGCAGCCCGCGAGGTTAAGAAAGAGATCAATGAGCTTCGCGATACTATCAAAAAGATCGAGCCTTTTTTTAAGCCGATGGGCAAGCCGGGGAATTCCGATTGGCTGGCTTCGCACAACGAGCCGGGGCAGACCTTCGAGGAATATCTCGACGCCGACCCGACAAAGCCGACGAAAGAGCGGCAAAAGATCTATGTGCTTCCGCTCGGGACCTTTAACGCCAAACAGCAAAAGTTGATCGAAGTAACCGCTGGTTATCTCGAAGCGTTTTATGACCTGCCCGTCGAACGCATGCCGGCACAAGCTATTAAACGGCCGCTGCGTATCAAGGATTCGCGCCGCAATCCGCACACCAGGGTGGAGCAAATACGTACAGGTTATCTCCTCGACGAGGTCCTAAAACCGATACTGCCGGCAAACGCGGCGGCGCTGATCGCTTTCACGGTTGACGACCTATATCCGGACGAATCGATGAACTACGTTTTTGGTCAAGCGAGTTTGGAGAATCGCGTGGGCGTCTGGTCGCTCGCACGTCTCGGCGACAACGCAGATTACGACACCTTCCTTCTCCGCACATTAAAGATCGCCGCTCACGAGACCGGGCATATGTTCTCACTACGGCACTGCACAAAATGGGAGTGCCTGATGAGCGGGACAAACCACCTCGCCGAGACCGACAGCCGCCCGATCGACGCCTGCCCGGAGTGCACGGCGAAGATCTGCTGGCTCTCAGACGCCGACCAAGCGGCCCGCTATGACAAACTTGCCGCCTTTTGCCGCAAAAATGGATTGATCAGAGAAGCCGACGAATTCATCCGCAAAGCCGCTGCTATAAAGAAGCTTTAGCCACCAATATCGCGGCGATATTGCATTCCGTCAAAACTGATCTTATCAACGGCTTGGTAAGCAGTTGATAATGCCGTGACGAGATCGTCACCGGTTGCTGTCACGCCGAGTACGCGCCCACCGGCGGTGACAAGTGATCCGTCGTCACCCTTACCCGTTCCTGCGTGAAATATTTCGACATTCGGAAATGCTTTCGATTCGTCGAGTCCGTGAATAACATCGCCGGTTTGGGGGCTGGACGGGTAGCCACGCGAGGCAAGGACGACACAGGCTGAGCTGCCCGGATGCCAATCGATCGTTAAGTTACGCAGCGTACCATCAAGCATCGCTTCGCAAATATTGACGAGATCAGTTTTAAGACGGACGAGTATTGCTTGGGTCTCGGGGTCGCCGAAGCGGACGTTGTATTCTAGCAGCTTTGGCCCGTCCGCTGTCATCATCAGTCCCAAAAATAATATCCCTCGAAAGCGAAATCCCTCGCGGACGCATCCGTGAAGCGTCGGGCGAATGATCTTATCTGTAATCTCCAGCAACTCATCTGCGGTGAGCAGCGATGTGTCGGTAAATGTGCCCATCCCACCGGTGTTCGGGCCGGTGTCGCCGTCGCCGATGCGTTTGTGGTCTCGTACTGGCGGCATTAAAGCAAAATCCTTACCGTCGGCAAACATCAGCAGTGAAACCTCTTTGCCGACAAGACATTCCTCAAGCACGATCTTGTCCGCTGCAGCCGTCCCCACAAGCCCGGCCATCCCGTTGATCGCGGTTATCGCGTCGCCGCGGTTCTTAGCGACGACAACGCCTTTGCCCGCTGCGAGACCATCGGCTTTGACGACGACCGGCGAATCTTCGTCGCCAAAATCGCCGCTTTCCAATTCGAGGATCGCAAACGCCGGCGAAT
>DAIRVI010000147.1:0-4603 GCA_036802885.1 Pyrinomonadaceae bacterium | reverse complement strand
GCTGCTCGGCCCCGATGACTAGCGTATGAGTTCTACCAAGCCGGTATTGGATTTCCTCGCCCGTAAAATTCCTTACAGTCCGAGCGGCGGCCTGAATTTTGTCGATGTGCGTGACGCCGCGGCTGCTTTTATCTCGGCGCTCGACGAAGGAAAACATCAGGAAAAGTATTTGCTCGGTGCCGCGAATATGACATTCGAACAATTTTTTGGCCGTTTAGAGCGGTTGTCGGGCGTTTCGGCTCCAGTGCTGAAAGTACCCAAAAAGCTGGCGATGGCCGGTTCGAGCTTTATAAGTTCGGTTTACAAGAATTGGGGAAAGCCGTCGCCGGTTATGCCGAACGAGGTCGAGCAAGCCGAATATTTTTGGTACTTTGACTCGGCGAAGGCGGAGAGCGAACTTGGTTTTGCTCCGCGCGACCCGCAGGAAACGCTCCAGGACACGATCACGTACCTTCGCGAGAATTTTCTTGGAGAAGGGGTTTTCCGCTAAACGCCGCAGCCCGCCTGCACCTCTTTGATCAGCTCCAGTTTGCCGCCGCTCATCTCAAATGCTCCCGTGCCCGCGCCTTCGTAATACTCACTGTAGACGACAACCTCCATTTTGCCGTCGCCGTTCAGGTCCGCGATTCCCGAGATCAAATAACGGTTCGGCGGGCTGTCGTCGGTTTGGCCGCGTTTGTAAATGTTGCCGTCCACCAAATAGTCTTTGACGCCGTCTTTGGTCACCTTTCGCAATATTACAAATGAATAATCGCCCGCCTTCCAACCGATGCCAAAGTCGTTATTCAAGTGCGTCGCGGTAACTAGAACTTCGTCTGTGCCGTCGTTGTCGAGGTCGATCCGGAAGGCTTGCGTGATCTTTGCGACCGGCCGTGGGACACCTTGGTTTCTCAAAAATGCGCTGACGGCTGCCTTGTAGATCGGGCTTTGTGCGGAAAGCCGTTTAGGGATTCGGGGCATCGCATTCCAATTCAAATTAACGCCCAACCCAACGCCGAGACGCTCCTTAATACCCAACTGTATGCGGAAAAAATCTTCGCAGACATCCTCGATCGGCGTCCGCTTTGCCGAGGTGATAGTCTTCTTTTCCTTGCCGCCAAAGCCGTATACCAAGAGGTCAGATCCGCCGTTCATAATCGATTCAGCGGCAAGACCGGGCTCTATCCATTTACCGTCTCGCGAGCCGCCGATCAAACCGCCGAGCCGCAGGTCGATGATCGGGACAATTTCCGACTGCGCCGGAACAACAGAAAATATCATTGATGAAAGAAGTAAGGCAGAAAATATCCGTGTCGATTTCATATCTATAGCGTATCCTCCGTTTTGTTGTCGGGTGAACTACCGATCGAGCGGAAACCTGCAAAAATTATCAAGCCGATCGCTGCGGCAACTATTACCGCTAAGCCTTCCTTTGCATAATCGACGGTCGTAAGCAGCCACACGATCAATCCTATCGACAAAATTGCGGCTGCGAAACCAAGCGGAGCGGTAAATTGAGCTTTAGGAGCGTCGGCGCGATTTCGAAAGATAGGCAGCGCAAGGCATGTTGTCGCATAAAACAGCAGCCGTGCGATAGTCGCAATCGCAACCGCGGTCAGGAACGACGATTGAATCGCGAGGATCAGCATTACGACGGCCGTTACAATGATCGCGATGTGAGGCGTTTTGAATCTCGGATGCGTCTTATCAAAGACAGGTGGCAGGTCGCGTTGTTCCGACATCGCAAACAGCACTCGTGTTGCGGTCAAAAGGCCCGTATTAATATTCCCAAAGATCGAAACCAGCACGCCGAGGGTGATAAATCCCGCTCCGAGCGGGCCGAGAAACGTTACCGCTGCGTCGGCGAGCGGCCTTTCAGATGTCGCAAGGCCCGGCAGTGTGCCTATGGATACGATCTGGATCGAAATGTAAACAAGGGTCACGATCAAAATGCCCGCGATCAAACCAAAAGGGATCATCTTTTTCGGGTCCTTGGTCTCACCGGCAATGACGACCGGCCCTTCGAATCCAACAAAAGCGTAAATCAACAGCAGCACCGCGCTCGAGAACGCCGAATACTGCGGCACCACGTCAAAGGTAAAATTGGAGCGTTGGACATAAAACATTCCCACAGCTACGAAGACCAATAGCGGCAGCAATTTGCCGACCGTCAGGATATTGGTCATCATTGCCGATTCGCGAACACCCCAAAGATTAACCACCGTGATAATTAATGCGGCAACGCTGACGACTGCGATCCTCATCGCACCTTCGTTTGCACCCGGAATGAAAAAGCCAAGATATGTGGCGAATAAATTTGCATTTGCCGCAAACGTTGCAACGCGAACGATCCAAAAGAGCCAGCCGACCTCAAATCCTATTGCGGAGCCAAACGCCTCTCTTGCATAGAGATACGAGCCGCCCGTCGCGGAAAATCGACTCGAAACCTCGGCGTAACAAAGCACGACAAGGCCAATGATGACCGCACACGCGACGAACGCCAGCAGGCTGTAGGAGCCGATTTGAGCAAAGACCTTTCCCGGCAGTCCAAATATACCGGCCCCGATTATTCCGTTGATCACCAGAGCCGTAAAGTCCCATCGTCCGATGCCACGTATCAGTTTTTCTTCGCTCATTCGGTTCGTGGTGCGATTTTGGAATATCATGACGCTTTTCGTTTATACTCTTTAAACTACTTCAGGTAAAGAATTGAGGAGAATCTGTATGTTTCGAAACGTATTGGCACTTCTTTTGGTTTGTCTTATTGTAGAGATCGGACACGCGCAAAAGCCCGCCCGGAATGCTGAAGTCATAGCTCCAACAACGTACAAAGCCCCCGCAATCAGGCGCTCCGCTGAACTTCAAACAATTTTGGCTAATGCGGTCGGCGAAGTTCTTGCGTCCTATTCATCAAAAGGCTTTAAACCTGCAGAGGTTGCCGCGACGGTGATCGATCTGCGCGATCCAAAGATTTTTAAAATAGCTGACGTTCGGGGCGGCGAGCATATTTATCCGGCGAGCGTGGTGAAGATGTTCTACATGGCCGCGCTTGAACGGCAGCTCGAGGACGGCAAGGTGACGATGACGCCCGAACTGCAACGCGGCTTGCGGGATATGATCGTCGATTCGTCAAACGAGGCGACGCAGTACGTCTTTGATGTCATCACCGGTACGTCGAGCGGCGCGGAATTGCCAAAGAAAGAATTCGATATCTGGCAAAATAAGCGAAACCGCGTCAACCGATTTTACTCGTCAATGGGGTACACCAACATCAACGTCAACCAAAAGACGTTTTGCGAGGACGCTTACGGTATCGAGCAGCAGTCGCGCAATTATAAGGGCGAGAACCGCAATGCCCTCACGACGAATGCAACGGCCCGCTTGCTTGCAGAGATCGTCACCGGGCGGATGAATACACCTAAACGCACAAAAGCAATGATGGATCTGTTGAAACGCGACCCGTTTGGCAAGGCCGCCGATGCCGACGATCAGAACAATGGTTTTACGGGCAAGCTTTTTATCGATCGCAACATCCGAGACGCCAAACTTTGGGCGAAAGCCGGTTGGACGAGCAAAACCAGACACGACGCGGCATACATCGAAATGGTCGGCGGTCTCAAATTCGTGCTGGTAATTTTTACCGAAAATCACGCCGCAGAGCGCGACTTTATCCCGACGCTCGCGGGGAAGCTGATCGATAAAATGTAAATTAGTCTAATCTGATTTCACTTCGAAATGCCTGCAGAACTCTTCTACTGCACTTCTGTAACTTCGATGACGTGGGGCGGATTACGGAATTCGAGCGACGGATTGGCGGCAAAAACATTTGCTCCACCTTCGAGAAAAGCGTCGGCGGCTTCGTGGTCGATCGGCCGTGAAAAAAGGTATCCTTGCCCAGCGGTGCAGCCTAGCGACCGGAGTTTTTCGAGCTGACCGGCCGTCTCGATCCCTTCTGCGACGACCTCAATATTGAGATTTTCACCGAGCATCAGAATCGTCTTAACAATTGCGGCGCTCTTCTCGTCCTTGTCCATCTCGTGTATGAACGACCGGTCGATCTTTAGTCTCTCGAACGGGAACTTTTGCAAATAGCTCAGCGAGGAATATCCGGTTCCAAAATCGTCGGTCGAAAGCGTGACGCCGAGCTGATCGAGTTCGCTCAGCACTTTGAGCGATCTTTCGCTGTGTTCCATTACGGTGCTTTCAGTCACTTCGAGCATAAGCTGGCTGGCTTCGAGACCGGTGTCGAGCAAAATTTCCTGGACACGGGGTGTCAGCGTCGGGTGCATCAACTGTTTTGCGGATAGATTAACGCTCACGCCGAGGTGGAGACCATATCGGCGCTGCCATGTAGCGATCTGACGGCATGTTTCTTCCAGTATCCAAGAACCGATTGTGATTATGAGGCCCGTTTCCTCGGCAACATTTACAAATTCGTTGGGCAGGACCAAGCCGTGCCGCGGATGCCGCCAACGAATCAACGCTTCAAATTCGCTGACGCGACCCGTGGCAAGGTCCACGATCGGTTGGTAAAGTACCTCAAACTCGTTCCGTTCGACAGCGTGGCGAAGGTCGGTCTCAACCTGAAGCAAGTTCATGTTTCGGACATGCATCTCGCTGTCAA
>DAIRVI010000146.1:0-4749 GCA_036802885.1 Pyrinomonadaceae bacterium | reverse complement strand
ATTGATGCGTTTAACGTGTTCAATCACGCCAACGTATTTCTTGACACAGGTAATGCATATGTCTTCCTCGGCGACGGCGTTATCAACGCCTTCAAGGATGGCAGACGTACGGCTCAGGTTTCGGCAAGGCTTACGTTCTAGAACGAAGCCAAGTCGGTTACATTTGACTCAGGGGGAAACCGTTACAGGTTTCCCCCTTTTTAGATTTATCCTAGCTATGAACAAAATTGTTAAGTCCATCTTTTTGATCATTCTCAGTTGCTCGCCAGCAATTTGTCAGACGATTGCTCCGGCCATTCGATACCTTGCCTATGCCGAGGCCGAACCTGTAATTAAGGCTATGGATGGTGCGGTGCCAAGTGAATTGACGGCTTTGCCGGGCAAAAACCCTCAGGCAGCGTGGGATCTCTGGGTAAGGAGAACCGATGGCGAAATCCGTGGACGTCTCGAGCAAGGGGATGAGGATTCGATCGTTAATCTCTTGTTGTTTGGCACGAGCTTTACCAATCAACCAAGAATGACTGAAAGCCAGATGAACCTCTTGGCAACCAAGAACTCTCAAAATGCCCCCGGGGCGTACGAAACTGTTTTAAGAGAACGGCTAAATGACCTTTTGCTTGCACTGTCGAAGCCCCAGACAAACGAAAGACTAAGGTTTGCTAAATCGCATCTGACAAAGAAGCTAAATATTCGTATTGAAACTGCAGACGGAAAGGAAGCGATCAGGCAATACCTAATTAGTTCCTTGAAAAGAGTACTGAATGAATCAAGCGGTTTTGCTAGTATTATCGAGCAGGCAAGAAAAAACGACGAAGACATTTTCGTAGTACGCTCAAAACTCTTTAGCCGCAGAGGACTGTCGTCTGACACATCGCTAAAACCAAATTTAGCCATCGAAAAGGCGATCGCTGAAATCAAACAAAAAGGCCTTGTCGGTAAAATTAGAAGAGTAGCCATCATCGGTCCGGGCCTAGATTTTACGGACAAAGAAGAGGGCTATGATTTTTACCCACCACAGACACTCCAGCCTTTTGCCGTTATTGAGAGTGTCCTTAAATCGAATTTGGCCGATAAGGCGAGTCTGAGAATCGACACTTACGATCTGAGCCCAAAGGTAAACAGTCACATCGCCAATTTTGTCACACTGGCAAAGTTCAAGAGGAAATATACTGTCCAGCTACCACTAAGTACGGATAGAAAATGGACGGACGAATTTAACGTTTACTGGAAAAATTTCGGTAGTCTGATAGCTACCCCAGCTAGGCCACGGACATTAGGAAACCCGCCCGGTGTTAAACTGCGATCAATTAATATTCGTAGCGAATTCCTCGGTATGATCCGGTCGTTTGATACGAACATTGTTTTGCAGAGTCCTGTCCTTGCAGAAAAAGACCGCTATGATCTGGTCATCGGCACAAATATATTTGTTTATTACGATTCCTTTGAGCAGGGTCTGGCAATGCTAAATCTGGAAAAAATGATGAAAGATGGCGCGATGTTATTGTCAAACAACGCACTTATCGAATTTCCTTTCACGCCAATCCATTCAGTTGGATATTCCAGAATGATTTATTCAGACAAAAAAAGCGACGGCGACGCAATCGTCTGGTATCAGAAAAAACGATAGCGTTGGCTTTTAGTGAGTTGAGATGTTACCTTGCGGCGAAGGAGTCGTTGCCGGTGACCTGGACGAGGTGGCGTGTGTCGTTTAGGGCGAGGACGCGGACGTTGCGAGGGCCGCGGAACTCGAAACGGTTGATGCCGCAGTTCGATGTGATGATCCAGGGCGTGGACTTGGTGTCGCGGTGGATAGCACCAAGAAGGTGAAGCGTCAGGAAGCAAATCGCTCCGGTGTGAGAATAGATAGCGATCCGCTCACGTTGATGGTTGCGGATGATGTTTCTTAATTCTGTTGTGATACGCCGAAGCAAGTGACGGTAGCTTTCGCCCTCGGTGATTACGTGATGGACGCTGCGGTTGATAAGGGCGTAGTAATCGCGCGGATATTGTTCCTTTGATTCATCAAAAGTAAGGCCCTCGAGAACGCCGACATTCCGTTCCCGAAACGACTCGGATCTGTGTATCGGCAGATTCAGAAGTTTTGCCAGAGGTTCGGCCGTTTGAACGGCGCGAAGTAAGTCGCTGGTGTAGATCGCGTTAATTCCCTCTTTCGCAAGGGCCTTAGCGGTTTTTTCCGCTTGTTCGAGCCCCAATTTTGAGAGGGGCGTCGGCCCGTGTCCGCCAAAACGACCCTCGGCATTGCCCGCGGATTGGCCGTGGCGAATCAGGTAAAGATGCGTAACATTGGACATAGGGGAAAGTCGAAAATGATTGAAAAGTGAGTTTTGATCGTCAGGCTGCGATCGCCTCGGCTTTTAGCTTCTCAGTCTGATAATGTGTTCGCAATGTTTCGACGAATTCGTCCAATTGACCTTCCATCACGAGTTCGAGTTGGTGGACCGTCAGGCCGATGCGATGATCGGTGACCCGATTTTCCTTGAAATTGTAAGTCCTTATCTTCTCCGAGCGGTCGCCGCTCCCGACCATGCTCTTGCGCTCGGCTGACAAGGCGTCGTGTTGCTTTTGTTCCTCAAGTTCCTGCAAGCGGGCTCGCAGCACGCGCATGGCTTTTTCCCGGTTCTTGATCTGCGATTTTTCGTCCTGCATCGAGACAACGACGTTTGTTGGCAAATGCGTAATGCGCACGGCTGAGTAAGTAGTATTTACCGATTGGCCACCCGGTCCTGACGAACAAAATGTGTCGATCCTCAGGTCGTTTTGGTTTATCTGCACATCCACTTCTTCAGCCTCTGGCAAAACGGCAACGGTAATTGCCGATGTATGGATGCGCCCGCTCGTTTCCGTCTGAGGTACACGTTGAACGCGATGAACGCCCGATTCGAACCGCATTTTTGAGTAAACGTTGTCACCCTCGATCACAGCGGTCGCGTCCTTAATACCGCCAACGCCGGTATCGGTAACCTCGAGAATATCCATCTTCCAACCCTGCCGCTCGGCATATCTTGCATACATGCGCAGTATTTCTGCCGCGAATAATGTCGCTTCGTCGCCGCCGGTCCCGGCCCGGATTTCGAGAATTACGTTTTTTTCATCGTTTGGATCTTTCGGAAGCAATAGTAGTTTTAGTTCTTCTTCAGCAGCCGGAAGCTTTTCTTCTATTTCGGCGATCTCCAGAGCTGCCATCTCTTTCATTTCGTCGTCGGCTGCGTCCGCCAGGTCCTTTGCACCCTGCAGATCCTCGGTCATCTTGCGGACCTCGCGATATTTTTCGACGATCTCGCCCAATGATCGATGCTGTTTCATCAACTTCGCGTACGTCGACATATCGGACATAAATTCGGGCTGGGAGATCTGCTCGGTCAGTTCGTCGTAGGACTTTTCGATTTGTGCCAATTTCTCAAACATAACAAATATTTACCGCAGATGGACGCATATATTATTTTCAATTGATCCGCGTTTATCTGCGTCCATCCGCGGTTAATTTCAATTAGGCAGTCTGCGGTTCGAGTTTTAAGGACTCGTCGAGGGCCTTGATCGCGACCTCGAGCTGTTCAGCGTCGGGCTCCTGAGTCGTAATATTCTGCAGCCACAGGCCGGGTTTGGTCATGAACTTAAAGATTGCCCCAGATTCTTTTTTCGCCGCATAGCGGATGACCTCATACGAAAGTCCCGCGACAATTGGCATAAGAGCGATGCGAACGACCAGATTCATCCAGGTTGCTTCAAAATTAATGACCGAAAACAGTACGATTGCCACGAGCATAACGACCATAAGGAACGATGTGCCGCAACGCGGGTGCTGCCGTCGTTGCTGCGTGGCGTTATCAGGTGTAAGATCGAGCCCCTTTTCCCAGGTGAACACGGTTTTATGCTCGGCGCCGTGGTACTCAAAAACACGTCGGATGTCTTTCAAAAAAGACATCGAGTAAATCATAAAAATAAAGAACACCATTCGAATAAGGCCGTCGATCAGATTGAACGAGATCCACGAGCCGAACGAGTCCAGCTTTATTTTCCAGACATACGCCTTGATGGTGTCGAACCAACTAGCATCTGGCAACAAACCGGGTGCTCCGGCCCACCCGAGGCTAATGAACAGAATGTTCGTCAATACAAGAGGTGCAACGATAAACAGCAGGATATTGAAAAGCAGGGCAAAAATGATCGAGCCAATCGCACCTGCCGATTGCCCGGCCTTTTTCGCTCTGGATTCGGCGGGCATTATGACCTTTACCGGAGCTTTTAAGAAGTTCTCGTCGGTTGTACCATCGACCAAAGCGACCTGTGTGTCGCCGGCTTTTACCTTTTCAAGTTCCTCTTGTGCTTTCAGATCTTCTTCGTAGATTTTCGCCGAAAAATTTAGTGCTTTAATGCCAAGGGCCATAGACTGGATCAGCGTTGCTCCGCCCCGAAGGACGGGCGTATTGAGCCATTTGTACTTATCACTCCATTTCGGGAGCGTCTCGGCCGTCGTAACGATCGACCCGTCAGCACGTCGGCACGCTATCGCATAGGCCGACGGAGTTCGCATCATCACGCCCTCCATTACGGCCTGGCCGCCGACTATCAAGTCGCGTTCTAGCGCGAATATCGTATGCAGAAACTTGAGATTTCGCGTTGTTGATCTTTTTCTCATATCGCTAGTTTAGATAAGGTTTTTGAGGATCGAGATGTTTCTTCAATCGAAAATTAAAAATCTGAAATCCAAAATCGAAAGACGCCGGCCTT
>DAIRVI010000145.1:0-4775 GCA_036802885.1 Pyrinomonadaceae bacterium | reverse complement strand
CGTTGCTGCAGATACGAGTTACCCTGCAGCACTCCGTTCAGATAAGCTTCTGTATCCCTGGTAAGATCGTTGTTTTGACCGCGGTAAATCCCAAACATTGCACCGTGCGTGATCCCCTGATCGCCGTACGCTCCCTCGGGAGCAAACTGCACGTCATCGGCGGACGCAAAATCGAGCCAATTCGACGGTACGTTCACCCGCAGCCAGTTAATACCCGAATACGTGCGAACACGTGTCGATGGATATTGGACATTGTTTGAGTATCGCCCCGATGAGGTCGGATTCTCAGTTCCCTGTCCGGCCTTGCGCTCCTTCTCGATCTGGGCCATCGTTTTAGCCTTTGGCATTGCCCGGAATTTCGCCTGTGTGCGTTCAAAATCGCGAGTGATCTTGATCGGATTTGACGAAACGCGCAAGTACTGAGCTTCGCGATTGATCTTTTCGTATCGATTGCCCGGATCGGGATGGCTGCTAAGCCATTCGGGTGCACCGCCGCCGCCCTGAGCGGCAATTGTCCTAAACATATTTGCAAGATCGCGCGGGTCGTAGCCGGCATCGGCCATTATCTTTGCACCGAGCATATCCGCTTGTGTCTCATACTCGCGGCTGTATTTCGTCATCCATGCCGCCGCACCCAGAGCCCCAAGCTGTGCTCCCGCCTGGCCACCTAAGATCGCGCCGCCCAAGATCAAACCGATCGTGCCAAGAGTGTTCTTTGCGCTGCCCTGCTTTGTCGCCTGTGCGGTTGCGTGGCGAAGCGCGACGTGGCTGATCTCGTGCGCCATCACGCCGGCCATCTCACCTTCGTTTTTGGCTGCTTCGATCATGCCTCGATTCACGTACATCGGGCCGCCGGGCAATGCGAATGCGTTAATGTCGCTGGCATTTACCCACTTGAAACGATAGTTGAACGCCGGCTGGCGAAACTGTGGGGGAATTGACGCCGCGAGACGGCGGCCCACACGTTCGATATAAGCGTTCGCATCTGCGTCGTTTATGAGTGGAAACTGCTTCTCGACCTCGACTGCGGCGTCATTGCCAAGTTTGATGTCGTCCTGAACCTTGTATTTATTCTTCGGTGCCTTAATCTCGGTCTGCTGCGCCATCGTGGCGACCGGAATGACCCACATTGTCGCAACGAGAGTTGCTGCTGCTATTCGCTTGCTAAAGGTCTGTTTATTCATATATTCCTCAATATTAAACTGAATCGCGCCTCATTACAAAGACGCGGCTATAAGTCTGACTTTGGATGAATACAACCACAGTCGGCGTTCGCCGCAAAAGCCCGCGGGAAAATTAAGGCGATGTTAACAGTATGTTAAATACAGCGCACCATCACCCTGACGACGTCGAAATGTTGAGTATAATGTGGCTTTCCTTGTTTTCGGTTTACACAATAAACGGGTTGGCCCGTTGCTTGTAAAAGTGCCTGTACGGAACTAACTGGAAAAGATAGCGCGAATCCTGATCACATGGTATCTTGGTCCTCCAACCTCAAGTTCGCATGCCCTAGTCGGCGGTTACGCCGGCTTTGTGCTGATGATCGCCGTCTACTGGATCTTTCACCGCGTGTCGGTAAATAAGGTCAACCGCGTTTTTCGTATCGGACAACTGTTTTCTGCGGCGGCCTTTTCGCTTGGAAACGGCGGTAATGATGCCCAGAAAACGATGGGAATTATTACTATTGTTTTGGTTGCCGGCGGCTTTGCATAGATGGATCCGGGCGGTAAGCAGCCCACACCCGAACTCTGGGTTATCCTGGCGGCTCACGCGGCGATTGGACTAGGAACACTTTCCGGCGGATGGCGCATCGTCAAAACGATGGGTACAAAGATCGTAAAGCTCCAGCCCGTCGGTGGATTTTGCGCGGAAACGGCTGGGGCAATTACTCTTTTTGGAGCAACGTATTTCGGAGTTCCCGCCTCGACTACACACACGATCACCGGCTCGATAGTTGGTGTCGGCTCGGCAAAGCGATTCTCCGCCGTAAAATGGGGCGTTGCAGGCCGCATCGTCTGGGCGTGGGTGCTGACCATCCCGATGGCCGCTTTGATCGCCGCTTTGTCTTATGGCGCTGTCCTGATTGTCGAAAAGATCGTCGGCGTGGCGTAATTAATCTTCGAAAATTGTATTTGAAAGATCGAGCTCACACGGGGAACTCAATCGTAAAGGTTGTCCCGACTCCAGGTTCTGACTCAGCGGAAACCTCGCCGCCGTGGAGTCTAGCGAGATGCTTTACTATCGCTAGGCCGAGTCCGGTTCCGCCAACCTCACGCGAGCGAGCCCGATCGGCCCTATAAAAGCGTTCAAAAATGCGGTGTATCTGCTCGAGTAGAATGCCCTCGCCCGTATCGGAGACATAGATGTTGTGCTTATTCGCCAATAACTCGTAGCGGACCGTAACCGACCCGCCGCGACGGTTGAACCGAATCGCATTATCAACGAGATTTGTGAGCATTTGCTCGAGGCGGGTCTGATCGGCATTTATCACCGATGACGGTTCGATCTCATTTACGAGCGTTATATCCCGGCCGCCGGCCATAGACGACAGGCTTGTGAAGATCTCGTCAACCAGGTGAGCCAAATCAACCTCAATTCGATTAAGCGCAATATTGCCGGATTCGATCTGCGATAATTCCAGAATATCAGCGATCAGGTTGCGCATTCGCTCGCCGTTACGACGTATGACGCTCAAAAAATGTCTATTGTTCTCTTCGTCCTCAAGTGCGCCGCCCTCGAGTGTTTCCACAAACGCAAGTATCGAGGTCAGCGGCGTCCGCAACTCGTGAGAAATATTCGACAAAAACTCCTGACGAATGGTCTCGAGTCGGTGTACCTGGGTCACGTCATAAAAAAACCCGATGGCTATGCTGTCGGTGTCGAAAGCGAGCGGTGCGACGTGAACATCGTATTTGCGGGCACCATTCTCAAAGTGAATGTCAGACGTTTCGTTCTGGTTACAGGCCTTTTGAAATGCGTCCCTTATGTCGTTGTTTAAAATAACCTCGTCGAGTAATCTGTCTTCGATCGAACCATCCGTTTTCGAGAACGAACGCTGTGCCGATACATTAGCGGTAACGATCCGCATGTCTCCGTTCACGACCAAGACGCCTTCGCGAGTCGCGTCAAGGACCGTTCGCAGCACTGCTTGCGTCTCGTGCGACGGACTTAAAGCTGTAGACATTGTCACGGACATCCTTTAAAACGATAGCCGACGCCTACGACCGTCTCGATGCTGGCGCCACAATTACCTAGTTTCTGCCTGAGACGGCGAATGTGTACATCGAGCGTTCGCGTATCACCGAAATAGCTATAACCCCATACTTCGTCCAAGAGTAGCTGGCGGGTCGCAACACGACCTTTATTTCGAATCAAATTCCCAAGCAATGCAAATTCCTTACGCGTCAACTTCACGCCTACGCCTTCGCACTCCACCCGCATATCCCCATAATCGACCGCCAACATATCATCATTGTAATTGCCGTCGCCGGCATCTTTTTCGCTACGTCGCAGTACCGCCCTGATACGCGCAATTAGCTCCTTAAATGAAAACGGCTTGACAACGTAATCATCGGCCCCGGTCTCGAGACCGGCTATCTTATCTCTTTCCGCGGCTTTTGCGGTCAGCATCACGATCGGGATGCCTTCTGTCGCCGGGTCTTTACGCAGCTTTCGACAGACTTCGATGCCGTTCATCCCCGGGAGCATTAGATCCAGCACTATCAAGGCCGGCGGCCTCTTAACGTCCTGAGCAAGCTGTAATCCCTGCTCGCCAGATTCCGCGATCATTGTCCGAAATCCTTCGCGTTTGAAGTTGTACTCGAGGCTCTCGGCGATGTCGGCATCATCTTCGATGATCAGGATAGTTTGCTGCATAGATATTGGTGCCAATCTTAATATGTTTCAGACAAGGGAATCAAAAGATAGTCGTGCATCCCTATTTTCGTTAACTTATTGTCTTCCCTTTGTGGCCTTTGTAACAATGGCTCATTATCACCGAGATCACAAAAGGAAGACGTTAAGACCAAAAATCACAATCACCGCCGTCAAAGGTTACGCCTTAATGCGAATTGAATTTGGTGGTTCGTCTCCAATGCAACCAAAATCAACAGTATGCCTATTAGAGCCAAGGATCGTGGTATTAAAATCCGCCATCTTTTTTAAATTTACTTCGAAGTAAGATTAAAGACTGGTGCAACGACAATACAACAAGGTTACAGGTGTCTTAAATCAATGTTACATTATGAAGATAGAGTTGCTCTGAAAAGGAATCAAAGGTGAATGAAAACCAAAAAGGCTGTCTTCGCAGACAGCACTTTTTTCTTCGTTTTCCTTTTATCAGAAGTTAAACTTCGCTTTGAACCGAGCTAGTTTGGGCTCTCTGAACTTTCCCATAATACGGACGTAAAATAGACCCGTTCACAGCCATGGCAACTAATTGGCTGTTCTTCAACGGCTTGCTTTTTTCGGCTGTGCCCTAACTACCCCTTTAGCTTTTGTAGCCGGTTTGGTTTTCGCCGCCACTTTGACCGCAGCCACTTTAGGTGCAGATTCGGTTTTCGGAGCGATCTTTTTATCGACATTTGGCAGTAAGCCCTTCAGTTTTTCTTTCGTCTTTACCAGTTTTTTCTTGGTTTTTGATAATTCGGCCTTTAACTTCTTTTTCTTCATTTTTGGGTCTCCTAATGTAGAGCGAAGAACATTGTACGCTATTCTGCAATTTAAGATGTTACAAAACATGTTAAATTTTTAACATCGGTTTTTGTTCAAACACC
>DAIRVI010000144.1:0-4844 GCA_036802885.1 Pyrinomonadaceae bacterium | reverse complement strand
ACTACAACCGGAAACGCGTCATCGATCTGTTTCCAATCGCTCTTTGCGTTCTTTCGCTCAAAGATCGCGGCAGTTCCCGCGGTCGCAGTCCAGTTGTCTGTAGTCACGACCACAGCTTGCAGCGATTGAGCAAATGGAATTTTGACCGCAACCGGTTCGGATGTTTTGACCTGAGCGTAGCTCACGACCGCAAACGCGATCACCATCATCAATGACGCTAAAAATTTCATCCTACTGATCCTCAAAAAGCGAGTCGACCGAGACGCCTCGATTGCCCACCGCGTAAAGTCGTATACCAAGCGTAATCATCATTAACGAGATACCGATCCAGATAATTACCCAGATCAGCGATGGAACGCCTGTGGCAGCGGCCATATTAGCGGCGTCGGTGGATTGGTTTGTTACGGCTGAGATTACAAAGAGGTCCTTGAGGCTAAAAAAGGCGTTGAGCAAACATTGCACCGAAAGGAACGCCAAGGCGAAATTTGCCCATTTTGCAGGAGCAAACCTGGCAACCGCAAAGATCCCGGCGGTAAGCAACGCTCCGGATAGGACCGTAAAGACGACGCTGCCTAAGGTCACGTTTGCCAGTAGATTCCAAAACGGGGCCATAAAGCCGAAGACTATCGTCATCCCCCCGACCAGCCCGGACGAAATAAACAACGCAGTTCGGGTCGATAGTCCATATCGCATCCAAACAAGCAGCAGCGTGCCAAAAGCAGTCGTGCCCAGGTAACCTGCGCTTGAGATCAATAGCGACGAGAGCCCGGATGATTGCGACCAAACCGCACCGCTAGCGTCAGGCGAAACCGTCAGGCTCATCACTGTGTTGCCTGTAATCAACGTCGCGATCGCATGGCTGCTCTCGTGAATAAACGTCGCGAAAAGCTGCAGCGGATAGGCGACATAACCCACAAATGGTAAATACCACGACACCGCCCACAGCGTAACACTGACCATTGTTGCCGCGATCAGGAGCGTGACTTGCGGTCGGGCGTCGTCGGCGAGTTTGTATTTCATAATTCGAAACCCCTTTTGTAGAGCTACAAACGATTACGTCAATTGTAGGTGAAAGTTCGTAATTTGTCCTACAACACCGAACTATTTGGATCGTTCAAAGTCCGACTTTCCACCCCTTTTGGACTCAAGGCGGATGTCCGTGATAACAATGTCCTTTTGGACTGCTTTGCACATGTCATAGATCGTCAACGCTGCAACGGAAACGGCGGTGAGAGCTTCCATTTCGACGCCCGTTTGAGCGTTTGTTATCGCTTCGGCCTCAATATAGATGCCAAAATCGCGAAATTCCGCCGTCACATTTACTTTTGATAAATTGATCTGATGACAAAGCGGAATTAGCTCCGATGTCTTTTTCGCTGACATGATACCGGCTATTCGGGCGATCTCGAGCGGATCACCCTTTGGCGTTTTCTGAGTTATCAGAGCTTCGAGAGTTAAAGAGGAAAGCAATACTCTGCCGGACGCAACAGCTCGCCTGGCCGTTGTTTCCTTGCTTGAAACATCGACCATTTTCACTTTTCCCGTTGCGTCAAAATGCGATAATTCTGCCATCTATAATCTATAAGAACGCGATTTGGGCAACTTCGCCCTTTTCTATAATTTTCCCTTTTGGCACGAAAACAAGCGAATCCGCACCTGCAAAACCGACAAAATCGGATGAGCCCTGCCATTTTAACAGGTGTGCGACCAGATGACCGGATTTGTCGGTTTCGAGTCGCGATGGCAGGTAAGTGTCGCGTTCGGCCGCCGCTTTGGCATCTGCGGCAAGCACCGCAAAGCCGAGTCTAAGCCCAGTCGAGGTTGCGCCCTGCATTGCAAGAATAGCTTTGCGCACAAACAAATGAAATGTAACCGCCGCCGACACAGGATTGCCCGGGAGTCCGAAGATGAGCATTTTTCCAAGCCGTGCAAAAACGACAGGCTTTCCGGGTTTTAGTCGCAACTTATCAAAGTATATCTTGGCCCCGAGTTCCGAAAGTGCGGTCTTAGTATGATCGTATTTTCCGACAGAAACGCCTCCGGTGATCACCAATATGTCAGAGTGTTTCGCGGCCTGTTTCACAGCAGATTTAAGGGCGGCAATATCATCCTTAACAATCGGCAAAATCTCGGTTGTGGCACCCAATTTTCTGCTGAGAACATCGAGCATAACGGTGTTGGAATTGCGGATTTGATCACGTCCTGGGTTTTTTGTAAATTCGACGATCTCGCTGCCTGTGCCAAGGATCGCGACCCGCGGTTGCTTGCCAACCCGAACCCTCGCGTAGCCAAACGCAGCGAGAGCGGCGATCATGTTTTCGGTAATCGTTTCACCCGACTGAAAAACGATTTTACCTTTTTTTATTTCATCCCCTTTTCTGACTATAAAACGACCGATTTCGGTTGCCTCAAGAATTTCGACAACTCCGTCAGTGTTTTCGTTCGCGAGCTCCACTCTTTGCACCGAATCCGCGCCCGCGGGCACTCGAGCACCGGTCATTATCCGTACAGCTTGCCCGCTTTTCATCGTTTTGTTCCAACCATTACCTGCGGCCGATTCGCCGACGACTCTCAGCGATACCGGCGGCTTGACGGTTTCCGAGGCAATGACCGCATAGCCGTCCATCTGCGAGCGGTCGAATGGCGGCAGATCGGTGTCGGCGACGATATCGTCACGCAAAATGCGGCCGACCGCTTGTGAAAGCGCGACCTTTTCGCTGGGGAGAACGCGCGTTTCACGGTCAAGGATCTTTGTAGCTACCGAGATGTCGATCATAAGTTCGCGCAACGGTCGCAAAATAACGGCGGTTTTCGCGCTGTACGTCGCAAAATGCTAAAATCCTGTTTTGAATTTACGTCCGAATCTTATCATACTTAATTTTTGAAGAGGAAAATTACAAATTGTGATCGAACTAGAATTAACCGAAGAACATAAGGCACTGCAAGCGACTGTCCGTGAATTTGTGGCCGGCGAAATCGCTCCGTACATCAAGGAATGGGACGAAAAGTCTCATTTTGAGCGCTCCGTTTTTGACAAGATGGCCGAACTTGGGTTGATGGGTGTTTGCATTCCTGAGCAGCACGGCGGAGCGGGATTTGACTACATCTCGCTCGGGATCGTGTGTGAGGAACTTGAGGCGTGCGACACGTTTTTGCGCGTGGCGATGTCCGTGCACGTCGGACTCAACTCATTGAGTGTCTATAGCTGGGGCACCGAAGAGCAGAAACAGAAATACCTCGTTCCGCAGGCGAAGGGCACCAAGCTAGCGACGTTTGGCCTCACTGAGCCGAATGCGGGAAGTGACGTAATCGGCATGCGTTCGTATGCGAGACGCGACGGCGACGACTGGATACTAAATGGTGAAAAGATGTGGATCTCGCTCGCAGACGTGGCGGATCACTTTTTATTCTTTTGCTGGACGGACCCGGAAAAGCAGAAGGTTCGCGACCACAGCGGTCTAAGCTGCTTTATTGTCGAGCGGACGATGCCCGGATTCTCCAGCGGCACGCTGCACGGCAAACTGGGAATAAAGGCGGGAAACACCGGTTATTTCTCACTACAGGATGTTCGGGTTCCGAAAGAGAGTATGCTCGGGCAGGAAGGCGAAGGATTTAAGATCGCGATGTTTTCGCTCGAAAATGGCCGTTACACGGTCGCGTCCGGGGCTACGGGTGTGATCCGGGCGTCGCGAGATGCATCGGTCGCTTATGCCAACACCCGCGAAGTGCAAGGGCAGACAATCGCCAATTTCCAGCTCGTCAAGCAAAAGATCGCAAATATGGAGGCCGATTACGAGATGGCCCATCTTCTCTGGTTAAAATGCGGCTATCTCAAAAACGAAGGGTTGCCGTCCTCCCGTGCGGCTAGCCTTGCAAAATGGCAAGCGACTGTTCGCAGCGAAACAGCCGCGTCAATGGCGATCGAAATTCACGGTGCCAATGGCTATACAAACGACTATCCGGTCGAACGTTACCTTCGGAACTGTAAGGCTGCGGTCATTTACGAGGGAACTCGTGACATCCATACACTGATGCAGGCCGACTGGGCGCTTGGGCTGAAAAAGGAAAAGGCGGCCAGAGTCATTCTGCCGCCTTATCGCGAAACCGAAGTCAAGAGCACGTCGAGCTAATTGATCATTTCGTTACGTTAGAATTGGAGTTTGACGGCTTGACCGCATCGATTGCGGGGCTTTTGTTCGTCAGTTTCCATTCGCCATTTTCCTTGACAAAAACTACGGTGATCCCGGTTGGGTATTTGTTCGAACGGATGGTCGCCAATGCTTTGTCTCCGTCTATCTTCTCGTTCGTAACCTCACAAGGGTTACCCGAGACCTTATCGGTAGCTTCGAGAAACTTGATCAGGCTGGTCTCTTTTTCATCCTTCATTTGCTCCTCGAAATTTTTTATTGTATCGGACGAATAAACCTTTCGAAGCTCGGCCTCATTATTCTTGACCCACGCGTCACAGTACGCTTTGAAGACAGGCGTCAAAGTCGGAGCTTTATTGGTAGTTTGTTCCGGGATCGGCGTCGTTGTTTCGAGCGGGTTGTTTGACGCAACGTTTGTAACATTGACAGCGTTCGAATTCGACGGTGTCGTCCCGCCGCATCCGAACATACAGACTGATAGCAGAATAGCTGACGAAAAAATTAACGCTTGTGATCTCATAATAATCGATTGGCTCTTAATAAAATTGAATTCACGAGTATAATAAATTTGCAGAAGATGAACAAAACCGCACAGACAGAATTTCACCGCGTGTTTTTGGTTGAGCGTTTGCCCGAACCACTGACGCCTGCGAGCAGCCACCTGCAGATATTCGATAATTATATTGATAATACGCG
>DAIRVI010000143.1:0-4884 GCA_036802885.1 Pyrinomonadaceae bacterium | reverse complement strand
CCCCAAACTGCCCTGCCGGTACCTGTCCATCACTGCTTCTCGAATACCACCACTCCCCAACCGACGGACGGAAGATCGACAGATCGGTCTTGTTGTCGCCGTCAAAATCGAACGTTAAACTTCCTGTCGGCCGCGAAAGAGTACTAGCCGTGTAGATCTGGTCGCCGTCCGGGGTGTGGTCGTTATTTGCCTGATTTCCAGCGGCGTAAAATGCAACCGGTCCGGACGATGACGCCGGGGCCGTCCAATTGAAAGTCCATTCTGCTCCGCCGGTTTGATCCTGAAATGTGCCAACTCGGGTTTGCCCTACATACGAACGACCGGAACTCGTGACGATCTGGGTGTTTGCTCCCAAATTCGCAAAGCTGCCCACCGTACCTGGGCCGACAAGTGCCGTCAACTGGAAGCCCCAACGCGTCCTTGAGACATCATTCGTTGTATGCCTTACCCGTATCTGATACGTTTGGCCGACCGCGTAGACAGTCGGCGCATTTATGATCGCAAACTGACCGACCGGGGATGGTCCGGAATGACATGCCGAGCACGATTGCTCATCCGGGGCACCCGTGAAGCCCGCGGGCGGCCCGCTGGACGAAGCCTCGGCTGACTCGATACCACCCCAATTGATGACAAGTCCAGCTAAACCTAAGACGACAAAAGCGATTACAATCGATAACTTTATTTTCTTGATGCGCGACATACTTTTACGATTCACAAACTCAATAGTAACAAATCATTTAAAGTCGCATAAAGCGGGCCGCCTTATTTAATGTAATGGTCAAACGATTCGAAATTCACTTTGACAGAGGTCGGCGCGAACGCGTTGACGCCTAATCCATATCTTGATATTGACCAACTAAAAGCGGACAATTTGTATCTAATAAGTCAGTCGGGCAGAAACAGAAAAGGATAAGAATATGCATTTGCTTCGAATTGGGCGTCTTGCGGTCATGTCACTCTTAGTTGTTCTGGTGTTTGGATTGGTTTCGACCCCAAACAGTTTGGCGCAATCGAAGCCGCAAAAGGGAGAATCTCCCAAAGGAACCGGGAAAGCGAATACCCGCCCCACGCCGCAGACTGAAGAAGAACGAAAAAAGGCTGAGGAAGAGAGGAAACGAGCCGAGGAAGAAAAAAACGCCATCGTCGAGGATGTAGTTGAAAAAGTTGAATCGAACATCGTCAACGTCGACGCCGTCGTCTACAACAAGAAGTCGGGACAGATCATTAGCGGCCTCAAAAAAGAGAACTTTACGATCTACGAGAATGGAGTGAAGCAGAATGTCTCTAATTTTGCGACGCCCGAATCGCCTATTACCGTCACGTTGGTTGTCGAATACAGCAAATTGACGGAGGCATTGGGCAGGGCGGCCGGAGGAGTTTTCGAACCCGGCACAAATGAGGTGATCCGTCCGGTGGGACAGTTTTTATCGAGATTTATCAAACCTCCCGATGACTATGCCTCAGTCATCGCTTTTGACATGCGGCCTACGCCGATCACTGATTTTACAAATGATCCGCGAAGACTGAACGACACGGTGAGTCTCTTGCTCAGGAATTCGCCCGCATTTAGCGAGACCAATCTTTTTGACGCGTTAAAATTCGCCCTTGTCGGCGGTAAGGGCGATTCCGTCGTGTTAGAGAACTCAAAAAGCGAAACCGCGATTTACGGCGGTATGGTGGATGTTAAATCAAAGCGTCGCGCTATCATTCTTGTGGCATCTGGGATCGATTCTTTCAGTAAGATAAATTACGACCAAATTCGCAGGATCATTCAGGAATCGGGTGTTCCTATCTATATCATCAGTACCGGCAACTTGTTCTTTAAGAAATACGAGGCATATCTTGGTGCTACGGACGGCCTCCTGGGACAGCCCGGCAGGCTCACATTTCTTCAAGCGCAAAATACGATGAATACTTTTGCGAAAGAATCGGGCGGAATGCATTACCAGATGACGTTTGAGGGCGAAATACCTAGTTATTTACAGTCGATCAACGCCCTTCTTCGCAGTCAGTACAGCCTCTCTTACGACTTGGCGGAAAAACATCCGCCGGGCACGAAATATAAACTCGACGTCAAGGTCGATGTTGATGGCGACGGGCAAACTGACGAAAAGATTTTTGTCGTCCAACACCGCCCGTTTTACACAACGCCAAAGGTTGATACAAAGAAAAGAAAAAAATAACCAGGCAGACGAGGGTTTAACTGGGGCGAGGCAGTAGGTTGCCGCCTGTTTTTTTGTTTGTAGCGATGGGCCCAGTCTGTTAACCTGAGGGTTTGTTATTGCAATGAGTAAACGCATCATCGAAAGCTATAAGCAGAAACTCGCGGCGGAGGATGGCTATGTCATCTCGCGCGAGCGTGGATTGCGCATCGCGCTCTGCTACCCGAATACGCACGCGATCGGGATGGCGAATCTCGGCCTGCATACGATGTATGAGCTTTTTAATTCGATACCGGATGTTGTATGTGAGCGCGTTTTCCTGCCGGATAAGGCCGAGTTGATCGAATATGAAAAGACCGGCGTGCCGCTGATGTCACTCGAAACCCAATCGCGCATCCGAAGCTTCGACGTTGTTGCGTTCTCGATCTCGTTCGAGACCGATTACCTAAATATGGCGAAGATGCTACGCCTCGCCGATATACCGGTCTGGGCCGCTGAGCGTGACGAAGGGCACCCGCTCGTCATCATGGGCGGTGCGGCCTCATTCTTAAATCCGGAGCCAATAGCCGATTTTACCGATGTAATTGCTGTTGGTGAGGGCGAGATACTCGCGTTTCAGTTGGTCGATGCGATCGTCGAAAACGATTCGAAAGAGGAAATTCTGTTAAGTCTTGGAAAGATCGGTCGTGGTTTTTACGTGCCTTCGCTTTACGACGTGATCTATAACGACAACGGCACGGTTTTTGACTACTTGCCTAAACAGATAGGCGTTCCGAAGCGAGTCGGCCGAGCCCTTGCGGCCGTTAATCCGAAAGAAGGTACGCTTCGACGAGCTCTGAAGCGTGGCGAAACAGAGCTTGCAGAGTTTCTGCTTAGTCAGGAAACGTTTTGCCCGTCGACTGCCATCTGGTCACCCGAGGCCGAAATGGGCGATCGTTTGCTGGTCGAAATTTCACGAGGTTGTTCGCAAGGTTGTCGGTTTTGCTGGGCCGGTTACAATTACTATCCTCCGCGCGTGGTGCCGGCAAAGGATATTCTCGATAAGGCGCGGGAATGGCGTTCCAAAACAAACAAGATCGGACTAGTCTCGACCGCCGTTTGCGATCACCCGGAGATTTCTACCATCTTGCGAGAACTGCGGGCAATGGATTATCGGATTTCGGTCTCAAGCCTGCGACTCGATCAGATCTCCGACGAATTGCTCGACGCATTGGTCGATTCGCGTGATCAGCAGATAGCCGTTGCTCCGGAAACGGGTTCGGACAGGCTTAGAAGCGTCATCAATAAAAATCTGACCAATGACGAGATCGTCGATATCTGCGGCGCGGTTTTTGACCGCGGAATGTTGACCATCAAGCTCTATATGATGGTCGGACTGCCGACCGAAACAGATGAGGATCTCGACGAAATGTTCGTGCTGGTCGAAAGAATAAAAGATCGAATGCTCGAGGCCGGAAAGAAATTTGGACGGGCGGGCAAGATCATTCCGTCGCTGAACGGCTTTGTGCCGAAGCCGAACACGCCGCTGCAATGGGACGCGATTTGCGGAGAAAAAGAATTAAAGCGACGTATTAAATACGTCTGCAAAGGCCTGAGCAGGATACCAAATGTCGAGGTTCGATATATGTCGGCACGCATCGCGCACGAGCAAGCCCTCTATTCATCGGGCGATCGGACTGTTTCGAAAGCTATCGATGCAGCAGCTAGATTCGGCGGCGATTTGAATCGCGCTCTTCGTGAAACCGGCATCGATGCCGCTTTTCACACATCGCGTGACCGCAGCTATGAAGAATTCCTCCCATGGTCGATCGTCGATTCTGGCTTGTCGTTCGAATTCTTAAAGACCGAGCACGAAAAGGCACTTGAGTCACTTTCGAGCCTTCCATGCCCGGCCGTCGAAAAATGCACCACCTGCGGCGTTTGTCCAAGCACCTGGCTTGCGGACGCACCCGAAAGTCTAATTCAGATCCAACCGCTCAAAATCCGGCAGGCTCTCGTCGCGGCACTCTAATTTACTCTTTTAATAAAAAACCGGTCGGGGTCGCCGTATGGTCAAAGTGGTAGTCGTATTTGTATATGCCGAACGGCAAAATATTAACGCGCTTCGTGTACGCGACATGTGCCGTGATGGAGTTGCCGGCTTGTTTGACATCGATCAGTGCATCGGCCGGGGTACCATTCTGCTGCGCCGCCTTCAGAATGCGCGCCTTAACATTATCGGCCGGACTCAGTTTTCCGGGTAATGCCATCCCCTGCAACACGGCAGACTGCATCTCAGTCTTCATACTCTCGGCTTCGTAAGCGACCGGCACATAGTTGTATCCGGCATGGGCGACAAGAAATATCACGACGACGGCGATGATAAATTTGACGCCGGCACTGCCTCGCTCCGAATCACGATATTTGGCATCATTTTTCATTTTATTACTCCTGAAAGCAAACGGGTTAACTGCTCACACCCATTTTTGTAGAAGTTGGCTGAGGACTTTTTGCATTGCAGTTCGGGGAATGTCTCGTTCGTGCAATATCACCGGTTTTCCGATTCCTTTTAAAAGAACCATTTGCAGCGAACCCGCAATGATTTTCTTGTCAAATCTGAAAGCCTCGAGAACTTCCTTTTCGTCGATGTTCGCAAGGCGCGGCAGCGAGCCGACGCTGTGCACAACATCGTTCAACAATTTTACATCTTTTGGATCACACAATGCAAGAGTTTTTGAGAGTT
>DAIRVI010000142.1:0-4890 GCA_036802885.1 Pyrinomonadaceae bacterium | reverse complement strand
CAGAAGGGCGTTGACGCACAAACCAAAACTATTAAAGAAGAGGGTAACAAAGTCACTTCGCGGGGCAATGATGTAACGCGTTCATTCGATTGGGGAAAGGGAAAGACAAAGGTCCGCGAACGACTGCCGAATCCATATAGATTGAACGCCCGCCGAGATGTCTTGATCGAGACGATCGTTGACGCCTTGCGCGAAAAGAAGATAGTCGTCGACGAAGCGTCTTCGCGGCCCAGGGACGGTATTATTGTGACGCAGCCGTTTGTTTTTGCTAAGGGTTCGGTCATTACCGAAAGTGAATTAGGTAGATACGCGATCCTCGAATCTTCGTTTTCGTCTTGGACGAGGGCTCAATACACCTTGACAATCGAAGTTCAGTCGATCGACGGCATACAGAACAACGTGTCCGTGAACGCAAAAGTTGAGGGACGGGCGGGCAACGGGCTTATGTCAGAATGGGTTACGGTGCGCAGCTCGGGTGTAGCCGAGGATGAGTTTTTGTCAAAATTAGTCGAACTTGTAACCGGCAGCTCACCTGAACCGACTCAGGACACGATTAATCGATAACGTGTCCCTTGTGAGGCTAGATATGTGGATCCGATCATTTCGCGCTTTTTTACTAATCTCCTTGGCCCTTATGGCCCCAGTCTATTGTCTGGCGCAATCCGCCGATAACAAGAGTTCGATTTTTGCAAAACCGGGCGATAAGGATGACGAACGCCCAAAAGGCTTTAGAGAAACAATTGAGAAATTGCGTATCGAGAAAGAAAAGAAAGACTACGATCAGATGATCGAACGCGGCGAAGAGGCTCTGAAACTGTCGGAACAGCTCGAAACTTCCTTTGCGGCAAATGGTAAACTCTCCGAAAAGGAAATTACCAAGCTTGCTACCGTCGAAAAGATCGTCAAAAAGATAAGGAACGAACTCGGTGGTGATGACGATGACGAAAGTAACGACGATCCTCGTGCAAATAGCGGCTCGTTCTCGCCCGCCGAGGCTATAAAATCCTTGAGATCTACTACCGTCACGCTCTATGACGAATTGAAAAAGACGACCCGATTCTCGATCTCAGCCGCAGCGATCCAGAGTTCGAACGCAGTACTCAAGCTCGCTCGTTTTTTAAGAGTTTCCAAATAGATCTGCTACTTGTTTTTGCCGTTAATTCATATGAAATCGTCGATTGGCATCCTTTGTATACTGCTGATCACAGTTGTTTCAACCTCCTACATCTCTGCTCAGTCCGATGATGAGGTCATCAGCGTTGATTCATCGATCGTAGTGGCGAATGCGGCCGTCACCGACGCGGCCGGAAATTGGGTCGGCGGCCTCGAACGCAAACACTTTCGTATTTTTGAAAACGGTTTTGAGCAGGAGATCCGATCGTTCGAGACCGAAACAACGCCTTTTGCGGCGGTTATTTTGCTGGACACATCCGGCAGTATGGAAGAGCGTGTAACACTCGCCCGGGCAGCGGCGATCCAGTTTCTCGACGGTTTACGGTCTGATGATTTTGCGGCGATCTACAATTTCTATTCAAAGGTCGAAATGGTGCAGGATTTCTCAAATAGCCGCGACCTCCGCGAACAGGCCTTTGACCTTAAGGCTGACGGCATGACCGTTCTCAATGACGCCGTATACAAAGCAGCCGAGATCCTGGCAAAAAGGTCCGAAACACGTAGGGCGATCATTGTCCTGTCTGACGGTGCCGACACGATGAGTAAACGTAGTGCCGACAAAGCGTTGCGAGCTGCGTTGTTCGCAAACGCGATCATTTACACCGTTGATATGTCTGCCATTGGCACGAATGGAAAGGACCGGTTTCAAAATCAGGGCGTGTTGAAGAACTTTGCTGAAAAAACGGGCGGAAAGTTTATCGCGACTCCGGGCGGCATTGCGATGCGCGATGCATTTCGGGGCATTGTGAACGAACTCAGTCAGCAATACACCATAACTTATCAACCGTCGAATAATAAAAAAGACGGAAAATGGCGAGCAATCGAAATACGGGTCTCACGCCCGAATCTCACCATCCGAACACGTAAAGGCTACAACGCGCCGAAATCGAAATAATCGTATTTACGAATCTGAGAGTACAAACGTAACGATCATCATCACGCAATATTCAGTGACCTGGCCGTCGCTAATCACGACCTTTTGCTCCTTGATCCACGCACCGCGAATGTTTTCGATCGTATTCGACGCACGAGCGATTCCCTTCTTAATCGCGTCCTCAAAACCCACGGTTGATGTTGATGTAATCTCGATATTTTTTGCTACTGACATATTATTCTCCTGTATTTAACTCTATTTTGAAGTCTTATTTCGTTTCTTGTCTTCGTGCCGCGAGATCGCGAGTTCGATCAGCTCATCAATTACCTGCGAAAACGGCTTTCCGGTTCCGGCCCACATTTTCGGAAAGCCGGAGGCGTTGGTGAGGCCGGGCATTGTGTTGATCTCGTTTACTAGCAGGGCGCCGTTGTCGTCTCGCAGAAAGAAATCGACGCGGGCGAGGCCGGAGCCGTCGATTGCTGTGAATGCCCGAACTGTTATGTCGCGGATCTTCTTGGAGAGTTCGTCCGAGACAGGCGCCGGAACGACGAATTCGTTATTGCCAGTGCCGGAGTATTTCTCAGTGTAATCGAGGAACGTCTTCGAGCTGTCGCGGATGATGTATTCGCCGGGCAGGCTTGCCTCGGGCTGGTCATTGCCCATTACGGCACATTCGATCTCGCGCATCTCGAGGCCTTCTTCGACAATGATCCTGCGGTCATATTCGGCGGCTAGGGCGATGGCCGCAGCGAGCGATTCGAGATCGGTGGCCTTTGAAACACCGACCGACGAACCGAGATTCGCCGGTTTTACAAAACACGGAAAGCCCAGTTTGTCGGCGACCTTTTGACACGTCGCTTCACGATTGCGTTCCCACTCGTCACGCAGGAACCAGACATATCCACAGATCGGAAGCCCCGCGTCGCGAAACAGCGTCTTCATAAATGCCTTGTCCATTCCCGTCGAGCTCGCCAGCACTCCGCACCCGACATACGGCAGATCAGCCATCTCAAACAACCCTTGAATCGTGCCGTCCTCGCCAAATGTCCCATGCAGGACGGGAAAGACGACGTCAAGAGGCGTGACTTCGCCGGTGTGAATGTCGGTCAGCCCGTCGACTCGTGCATCACCCGTAATCACGAGCTTTCCATCGCCCGCGTCGCCGTATCGTTCTCGATAAAGCTGCTGCGTCTCGTCAGGCATCAGGTAAAGCGATTCGGTCGGCGACAGCCAATCGCCTTCGCGGCCAATCGCGATCGGCACGACATCGTACCGCTCATGATCGATCTGCTCAATTACGGTTTTCGCCGAACGGATCGAGATCTCATGCTCACCCGACCTGCCGCCAAAAATAACTCCAACGCGTGTTTTCATGTGTCCTTATATGCTCCGGAAGCGAGGGTTGCGAGTATTACGTTTGAGAACCCTACGGTTCAAAATGAATGTTTGATTTTAGTACCACTTTGATCGAGTTGCAATTTTCGAGAACAGCCATGTTGCAAAAAGGAAAGATGGATGTGCACAAGTAGTTCGATCACGGCCTTGAGCAATAAATGCTGATTGGATAATAATTGGGTATACACATAGAGATCGTAGAAAATGGTACTTAATGGCTAAACCGCCCTTTCAGATCAAAACGGTATTTTGTCTTGCGAGCTATTTCAAGGGCAATGACTTTATCCGTGAATGCAAAAGCCTCGGCCATCGGGTATTTTTGCTTACGCGTGAAGTTAAACTCAATGAAGATTGGGCCCGTGAAAGCCTGGACGGCGTTATCCCGGTGGCCGATGATGGCACGATAGCGTCATTTCTGCACTCCGCAACCAAACTCGCCCAGACCGATAAACCGACGCACATTATAGCCCTTGAAGAAGGTGACGTTATCACAGCTGGCCGTCTCCGTGAGCATCTCGGATTGCCGGGTATGGTCAGCTCACAAGCCCGGCTATTCAGAGATAAGCTCGCAATGCGGCGGCAAGCTGCACTGTCCGGCATCCGGCAAGCTGAATTCGTCCACCTGCTCAATTATCGGGAGATCGGCGAATTTATGGAGCGGGCTAATGCTCCGTGGGTATTAAAACGGCGTGCTGATGCCTCGGCGATCGGGATCAAGAAAATTGAGGAGTCAGAACAGGTATGGCGCGTTCACGACAGTCTAAATAATAACGCGGCCTTCAGTGACCGGCCGGACGCCTATCTGCTTGAGGAATTTATCGAGGGTGACGTCTTTCACGTCGATTCGCTGGTAGTCGGAGGAAAAGCGGTCGTTACGTGTGCTAATCGTTACGGAGTATCGCCGCTCGAAGTCACGGTAAAGGGTGGTGTTTCGACCTCACACACTATCGAGTACGACTCGAAGGAACAAAAGCAGCTTTTGAATGCGAACGTTCAAGTTCTAAACGCATTCGGGTTTGAAAAGGGCGTAACGCACGCTGAGTTCATCAAAAGCACTAAGAGCGGCGAGTTTTACTTCTTAGAGATCGGTTCGCGTGTTGGCGGTGCGTTCACGGCAGAGGCTTTCGAGGCCGCATGTGGGTTAAATATCTGGCGAGAATGGGCAAAGATCGAAATGGCAAGTCAATACGAGCCCTCGATCCCAATGCCGACACGTTCTGATTACGGCGGGATCGTCGTCTCGTTAGCTAAGCAGGAACGACCCGATACTTCGGCTTATACCGATCCCGAGATTTGCTATCGGGCGGACGTAAAACATCACGCCGCGCTCGTTGTGCGTTCCCCAAAACTAGAACGTGTGAAAGAGCTTTTAGAGGAATACGCGCGCCGTTTCAAGGACGATTTTACGGCGTTTGCCCCGCAACAAGACCGGCCCGAATAACCGAAAG
>DAIRVI010000141.1:0-4905 GCA_036802885.1 Pyrinomonadaceae bacterium | reverse complement strand
GGGTTGCCGAACGGCAGTTGAGCGACGTTTACCGTCGGCACACCGGTTGAAATACTCGGTGGCGGATTGCCCTCAGGTGCCGTACGCTGATCGACAAACGCGCAAGCCGGAGCTAATCCAACGATCATCAATGCAATCAAATAAACCCGCGCCGAAATCAGCTTTTCCCTAAATTTTGCGATTTCCGTCATTGATAGTGAGTTTAGCAAACGTGCCGGCGATCCCCGCAATAAGCAGATTCACCGCAATTACGGTAAAATACATCTCTGTGGTTGAAAAGGTACATATAACGGGGCTCACACCTGACGAGCTCGTTGAATTGGTCGCCAATTTTGGCGAACCGCGTTACCGCGCCAATCAGATCTTTAAGGCGGTGCACGAGCGGCGGCTGCGCTCCTTTGATGAGATCACCGATCTGCCAAAAAAACTTCGCGAAAAGCTCGAATCCGTTGCCGACATCTCGCGCTTGACGGTCGAATCGCGTTACGTTTCGACTGACGGCACGAGACGATATTTGATGCAGACAGCCGACGGTTACCCGGTCGAAACCGTTTTTATCCCTAGCGAAAAGCGCGACACGATCTGTTTCTCGTCGCAGTCTGGCTGTCCGCTTAAATGTGATTTTTGCCTTACGGCCAAGCTAGGCCTGCTGCGAAATCTAACCGCTGGCGAGATCGTCGAGCAGATAATCATTGTTCTAAACGACGTGTACGGCGTCGGCGTCGAGACGCCCCATGGCACGAATCTGGTGGGAATGGGAGCCGGCGAACCGTTTCTCAATTATGAAAACCTGATTGCGGCTCTCCAGATAGTGGCGGACGAAAACGGCCTGTTCATTGTTCCGAATCGTGTCACGATTTCGACCGCGGGCATTGTACCCAAAATATACGAGTTTGCCGCGTTAGAGAACCGCCCGCACCTTGCGATCTCGCTGTCATCTGCCCGCGACGAGCTGCGAAACACGTTAATGCCCGTCAACAAACGATGGAGTCTTGACGATCTAATGTCGGCGGCCAAGGAGTTTGAAGGCAGCTTGCGGCGCGGCGAACGCTTCACATTTGAATATGTGATGCTAGGCGGCGTCAACGATTCGGATGCAGACGCTAACGAACTCGCCAAGTTACTCGACCGTTATCAATTGTCGCGGGTCAAGATCAATCTGATCCCGCATAACGGAGCGGAACAGCTCAACTATAAAACTTCGACGCCCGAACGAGTCGAACGGTTTAAGAGCATTTTAGAATCGCGTGGTGTGTCAGCCTATGTCCGACAGCCGCGGGGACGCGATATTTACGCCGCATGCGGACAACTGGCGGCAAAAAGCGAGTCGAATTCGGGCCACATCCAGGCGGCGTGATTTCTCCTTTTGCAGCCGAATTTGCGACACAGGTGTTACTCCCGCCGAATTTATGGAACTACTTATTCCAGGTTTGATCCTCGTCGCACTTATGGTGTGGGCCTCGACTCGCATAAAAAAGACTGCGGCTCTCGCTTTTGAACCGGAGACGATTGAGACCGAGGATTTTGTGATATATAAACCTGAAGGTTTTCTAAACGTGGTGAACGGCGATCCCGAACTTAAATTCGAGGCCTATTCGCGGGAGTTCGGCGGCATGGGTGCCGAGGATATCAAGCAGGCGAGAGTAGAAATTCGGCGTTTTGAGGGCTCGGACGTGCGTGATGCGTCGGAGCGGATCGGAAAATTGGCGAAGATAGTTACCGATGTTTCCGAAATTATCGGTGAACGAAAATATCGAGTTATCGAAGCTGAAAGGGTCGAAAAAGGAATAAGCTTTCGCGAATACTATAAAATCGCCCGGGTTGATTCGGGCGACCTTGAGCTCAAAATAATCGCCCTCAAAGAACCCAATGGCGAAACCTCGCGTAAGATTGAGGCTATACTTGCGAGTTTTACGGCGAAATAAATACAATGTCGCAAGGCATTATTTCCTGCAGGTGATAAATATGAAAAAATCGATTTTAAAGGCACTTTGTTTAATAGGGTTCACCCTTACGGTCGGCGTTGCGTCGGAATTGAGTGCCCAGTCAATAAGCGGCTCGATCGCAAACGGCACTGTGACACGCGGCAAAGCGGCTCGGGCGACGGTAGTCCTCAGTATTCCGGGCGGACTGCACGTAAATTCGAGCCGGCCAGGCAGCGAATACGCGATTCCAACAACCGTTCGCGCGACTGCAAAGGGCGCACGAATCGGGGCTGTGAGCTATCCTCGCGGGCAAAATCGCAAGTTTGAATTTTCGGAAAATTCGATCAATGTCTATGAGGGGCGGGCTACATTTGGGTTTAATGTTACCGTTCCGGCCGCGTTTCGCGGTTCGACCGTAAGGGTTAACGTGACAGTGCGTTATCAAGCCTGCACTAACGAAGTGTGTTATCCGCCAAAGAGTAAACAGATGACGCTAACGGCACGAGTCATTTAGTTTTGCGGCCGATCACCGACAGCAGCCGCCCTGTTTTGCCGTATTTTTGTTTTTCCAACCGGTAAGAAAAGAAAAGGTCGGGCCGCTCCATTGTGCATAAAGGTGCGACGAAGATCTTGGCCGCTAGAACGCCCGAGTCTATCAATTGGTCTCGATTTGCGAGATGCAGATCAACCAAAGCGTGGCCCTCTCGCGTTGGTGAAAAATATTTCTCGCTTCCCGCAAAATTCTCCGCAAACGTATTGATCACATCCTGCCCAACTTCGTAATTCCTGCCGCATGCCGCCGGGCCGATCGCACATATCAGGTTTCCCGGGTTTGACGCATAGTTTTCAGCAAATTTTGCAACTGTCTTTTTGACGATAGATTGCGCCGTTCCGCGCCAACCCGCATGGACGGCCGCAAAAGAGCCGGCGTCTGGGTCGCCGATCAAAACGGGTACGCAATCCGCAGTTTTGACGCCAACCAAAACGTCGCCCAGATCGGAGATAATTGCATCGGCACGATCATCGGAATCTCGGATATCGGATTCCGTCGCGACAGTTTTGATCGTATCGCCGTGAACCTGCCAAACGGTGGCAAGCTGCAGATCGCCGCCCAAAACGGAGATAAATCGGCGACGATTTTCCTGAATGTTTGCGGACGCATCTTCGTCAAACCCAGCAAGATTCAAGTCATTTGCCGGAAACGGCGAGACACCGCCGAGGCGGGTTGAAAATCCGTTGACAAATCCAGCGGCTTCGAGCGGTTTGCAGACCAGCACCTTAATCCCCTCACGCTCTCGCCAAAAAAAGCCCGAATCGGTTAGAATCTGTTCATCGGAATGGGACGAGGGAAAAGGGACGAGTGACGAGGTCGGAACGTCCCCTTGTACCTCGCCACTTGTCCCTTCATTTATGATTGTTTCCATCGGCGTCGACATTGTTGAAGTTTATCGTATACGCGAAACGATGGAAAGAACTCCGCGATTTGCGACGCGTGTTTTCACCGATGGCGAACGAGCGTATTGTGATGGCAAAGGCGTCGCTGCGGCACAGAGTTACGCGGGACGTTTTGCAGCTAAAGAAGCATTTTTGAAGGCGCTAAAAACCGGTTGGCGGGGCAAGATCACCTGGCAGGATATTGAGGTCGTAAATGACGCGGACGGCGTCCCGACTCTGAACATCTCAGGCGAGGCAGAGCGGATTTTGCACGGGCGCGGCGCAAATCGGACCCATCTCTCTATCTCGCACACGACAGAACACGCGGTCGCCCAAGTCATTTTGGAACAAGTTTGAATTAGGGTTTAGGCGCCGCCGATGGCGCGGGTTTCGGTGCGGGCGGTTCGTCCATAGCTAAGAAAACCACCGGAGCATCATGGTCCGAAACCCGTTCCGGCCGATTCGGATCATTTGACCAAACCAACGGAAAGTCTGCATCAACCCTCGCATAACCAAACTTCAACAACCTTTCTCGCGTCGGCTTGTTAACCAAAATATGGTCGAGGGCCTGCGCCGAGCCATCGTAGGTGTAAGAGTATTTATTTCTCGGATCAATGTAATCGATCAGGTTGGCCATTCCGGTCGGTGTGGCCGCCTTTGACGGGCTAAGGACATTCTGATCAGATTTGCCCTTTATGATGCCGATCAGATCGTTGTAGCCGTCGTTGAACTGAAAGGCGTTGAAATCGCCGCACAAAATCAGCTTCTCCAACGGATCCGATTTTTGTCTTTCCAGAATAAAATTCGCAAGCCATTCAGCCTCAGCCTTCCGTTTTTCGCGAACCAGCCGTCCTTCGGTTTCGCTGTCGATGCCGCGATAAGATTTGAAGTGATTAACGATGACGGTCAATGTCAGCGGCTGCGGTTGTTTTGTGTCGATGGCCTGCACCCGAATCAGAAAAGGCGGCCGGTCAAATAAGTTACCCCCTTTGGCTCCGACGACGATCAATTGGTCCTTTGCCAATTGATTTGTATCAATTACCTTGAACTTCGTCGATTTGACCAAGAATCCAACATCGATTCCGCGAACGTCATTACCTTCTTCCAGGTAAGCGACATATTTCGGGCTCGGTTTACCGTCAGCGACGGCATCGGCGTTGACCTTTTCAGCCACTTTCTGCAGTACTTTTAGGTTCTCGACCTCTATGATCCCTAACACGTCCGGCATTGCCAATACGTTGCGGATCGCCAGGGATACTTTTTTCAGACGGTTTTGAAAAACGTCCTTAGGTAAGATCGTTTCCTTCTCGACGTTGTTCGAATTCTCTTCGTCATCAAAAAAATTCTCAATATTAAAACTGCCGACCGTTACTTCGCGTTCCCCGGCAGGACTGACCGGGACAAATCCCTTGATATTCTCGGCGGCAGGCGTCGGCGAGGCATCGACCAGGAGCGTGTAAAACTTTTTAAAATAATCGATCACACCGGTGATTCCCTTGATCGTCGCGCCTGCCGGCAGGTCGAGCGGCTTGGCTCCGGTCTGCTC
>DAIRVI010000140.1:0-5005 GCA_036802885.1 Pyrinomonadaceae bacterium | reverse complement strand
GGTTCGTCGAGCCACGTTCCGATCTCGCTGATCAGATCGCCCGCTTTTTCAACACTTAAGATTTCCTCGTAATGGTCAGTACCCAGATGGGCCGCAACCTTGCGGGCGTATCGCGTTTCGTCAAAGGAATCTTCGGAAAATCCTATCGAGAAGGTCTTTACGGTCTCGGTCGCGTGCATTGTCGCAAATGCAGCAACAGTCGAGGAATCGACACCGCCGGATAGCAAAACGCCAAGCGGAACATCCGCTACGAGCCTCATTCGCACGGCGTCCGAAATCAGGTCACGCAATTCCGACGCAGCCTTTTCAAGCGATGGGGCGTGGCCGTTTTTTGCAAAGGTCAGATTCCAATACCGTCGCGTCTTAACCTCACCGTTCTCGACGGTCATAATGTGCGCGGCGGGAAGTTTGCTAATGCCTTTATAGATCGAGTTTGGAGCCGGAATGTAATCGAATGAAAGATATTGTCGCAACGCGTCCAAATTGAGCTCGGGTGTGACTGACGGATGCGCGAGCAGAGCCTTTGGCTCGGACGCGTAGATCAGCTTGCCGTCAAAAATTCCGTAGTAGAGCGGCTTTTCGCCGTAACGGTCGCGGGCGATTACCAGACGCTTTTTCCGCGTGTCCCACAGCGTGATCGCGTACATCCCGTTGATGTGATCTACAAAATCGTCGCCGTATTCCTGATAAAGATGGGGGACGATCTCGGTGTCCGTCTGAGTGACGAATTTATGCCCGCGCTTTTCGAGATCGGCCTTAACTTCGCGATAATTGTAAAGCTCGCCGTTCATCATCACCACGATGCTTTTGTCCTCACTATAAACAGGCTGGTCGCCGGTGTGCAGATCGATGATCGACAGCCGCCGCATGCCGAGCGCAACGGTTTTGTCCATCCAAATGCCTTCGGAATTAGGCCCGCGATGGACGATCCGCTCGCACATCGAATGCAGAATAGCCTCGGTGTGGTTCGTTGACTTAGTTTGTTCGAGGTTTACCCAACCTGTGATGCCACACATTAATTAGAATCCGATCTTTTCCCGCACGGCGTAGATCGCCTTGTCCTGCGACTCGTGATAGGTGCGTACCAAAAGTTCGGCAAGAAGGCCCATCAGGAAGAATTGCACCGAGATCGCGAGCATCACGACGGCGATAATCGGCAGCGGCGTGAGAATGAAAGACGTGCCATAACCGATCTTCAGGACCAAAGCCCAAACGCCGGCGATCATTGAGATGAAGAATGCGATCATACCGAAGGCTCCAAAAACATACAGCGGCTTGGTGTGATATTCGGCCATGAATTTGATCGTAATTAGATCAAACACGACCTTGATCGTTCGCGAAATGCCGTATTTCGATTTGCCCATCGTCCGGGCGTGATGATCGACCGGAATCTCGGCAACGCGGGCACCGGCCCAGCTTGCGTAGATCGGGATAAAACGGTGCATCTCGCCATAGAGCCGAACATCTTGTATCACTTCGCGGCGATATGCTTTGAGCGAACAGCCGTAATCGTGCAGGTGAACGCCGCCGATCCAGGAGATGATGCGGTTTGCGATCTGCGACGGGATTTTGCGTGAAATGAGCTTGTCCTGGCGATTCTTTCGCCAGCCGGAGACGACGTCGTAGCCCTCGTTCAGTTTATCCAGCAGACGCGAAATATCGGCCGGATCGTTTTGCAGATCGGCGTCCATGGGGATGAGAATTTCGCCCTTCGCGGCGTCAATACCGGCGGACATTGCCGCCGTTTGTCCGTAGTTTCGACGAAGCGAGATCACCCGAACGCGGTCGTCTCCCGCAGCGATCTCTTTTAGTATTAAGAGACTTTTGTCTGTCGAACCGTCATCGACATAAATGACCTCGGCGCTCTTGCCAAGCGCGTCGAGCGCAGCCGCGATCTTCGCGTGCATCGGCTTCAAGTTGTCTTCTTCGTCCAGCACAGGAAGAAAGAGCGAAAGTTCGGGGTTTTCAGCTTGTATGTTCATTACCAAAATCTATTCTGCCGACGAAACACACGAAAGTCACGAAAGCGCATTCCTGTTTTTTTGTTTTTATTGTGTTTAGTGGGCTAATTCTTCCGTGCGACCACCACGATCGACACGCCAAATGGAAAATTGAAATTCCGCAACCAGAACCGCTCGGCTCCAAATAGCTTTCCAAAAATGCCGTTGAGCGCTGAGATGTTGATGTTGTTCTCTGACGCAGGTTTTATTCCGGTGAGCTTCATAAAAACTCGACCGCCGAGGATCGGTGCAAAAAATGTCCAATTTGCATAGGTCGCACGTTCAATGCTGTATCCGGCCGCTTTTAGCCTTTCAACGATCTGCGACTTGGTATAACGAATGCGATGATTCGAGATATCGTCCTGCACGCCCCACAACCACATAAACGCGGGCACAAAAATTAGTGAATAGCCGCCGCTTTTCGTCACGCGATGCATTTCTCTCAATCCCGCAACGTCGACGTCTAAATGCTCGACCACATCGAGCGCGGTCGTAAGGTCAAATGTCTCGTCGTCGTAGGGCAGCGTCTCGGCGAGACCTTTTTGCACTCTCAGGCCTTTTTTACGGCAAAATTCCAGCGCGTCATCCGAAACGTCGACGCCCTCGGCTTCGCCGTATTGCGAGAGCATCTCAATATTCGCACCAGTGCCGCAACCAATATCGAGAATGCGGAGGCTTGGAGCACCGGCTTTAGTTGGACCTGCCTCGGCATCTGCCGCCTTAAGGCGAAACTCCAAACGCTTGACGATGTCCTTCAGAAAACTTTCGAGGATCGCGCGGCGGCCAACAAACCACCAGTGCGAGCCCTCGACCTCGTCCATGATGGCGTACGTGTGCTGTTGCATTTCCTGTGGCAAGGTCGCTTGCATATTTATTTATCTAGCCCCAGAGTCTCAACCGAAAACAAGTTTCGACTCGCTTTGCCAGTGGAGGATCAACAGTTTTGAGGTTTGCCAGATATTGCCGGGCTGATGTCATATCGCCAAGTTTAGCGGAAAGTATGGCAGCGTTAAATAACACTGGGCCGTTTATCGGCTTTAGAGCGAGAGACCTTTTGTACATATCAAGAGCTTCTCGTCGTTTTCCACTGTCGCGAAGATCATTTGCGTATCCCTGCATAATGCCCGGAACATTGGGTTTTAACTCGATTATTTTGTCATATGCACGAAAAGCAGCTTCGTATTTTCCTCGACTTGCATAAATCTGCGCAAAACCCAAATAAATCGCAACATCCTCTTTAACAGACAAACCGCGTCGATAAGCATCGAGAGCTTTATCGTGTTTCCCTGCGGTCATATATGCGACCGCAATTTCAATATAGGGTTTAACTTCGTTAGGTGAAAGCTTCCAGACTTCTGCTACATATTGCTCAGTTTCATTTGTTCGACGCGCGTAAACTAATATCTCTACTAATTCAACCCGACTCGCCCAATCCTTAGGATTTTTCTTTGTAAAATCGATGAGTTCATCGATTTTGGGGAGCGATTTCTGTCTTGACCGACTCACGCCTAAGAACATTTGAATAATCTCATTTCCCGGGTATAAACGATTTGCTCGTTCAAGGACATCAATGGCCTTTTCATATTGTGCCGATTCAAAAAGAGCGAGCCCAAGACCGCCCATTGTTTCTAGATCTTTAGGATTAAGTTCGTGCGCTTTTTGGAGCGCAGTTACAGCATCTTCGTAACGGGTCAAGTCATTTAGTTGATTGCCCAATTCTCTATGGTATTCGAAAATAGTCGGTTCGTTAGCAACAACGCTCTGTATGTTCGCGAGTGCCAGTATTTTCTTCCCGGATCGTTTTTGGCTCAAAGAAAGGTAATATTTTGCGCTTGGGAACGCTGGTTCGATTGCAGTTACTTCTGAAAACGCATCGGCCGCCTCTTCATTTAATCCAAGTTCGAAAAACAACTTTCCCATGAAAAACTGTGCAAACGGATTGGACGGGTCGAGTGTGAGCGATTTCCTAGCGCTCTCAACAGCCTCGGTCTCGCGATTTATCTTCAAATATGCATCAGCTAATCTTGCAAAGTAGTAGGCAGATTTAGGTTTAATATCTGTAAGTCGTTTATATATCTCCGCGGCGTAGGCAGCATCGCCGTGTATCAGGTGGAACTCCGCGGCTTGATTAAGAATTAGTTCATCGTTAGCAAAAATCTGTAGGGCGGTATCTATAAGGTTAAGAATTTCATCAACCGGACGTCTTGCGAGTCGCGTCGCCTCAATCAACGCAGAGTTTGCATCGACAGAATTTGGGTCGAGTCTCTTTGCTTCCTGGCACTCCGATATGGCACGAGAATAGTCTCGTGTAGTTATTAATCCACGGCACAAGGAAATACGATGTTTACTTTCTTTTGGCGCTAGGTCGACCGCTTTTTGAAAATACTCAATAGCCAATTCACTTTTCTTGAGCATCATCAAGGTTGCACCTATATTTGCCAGCGTCTCGGGCCGCTTAGGTTCCAGCTTGTCACTTCTCTTAAAAGCATCCAGTGCCTCAGCGTATTTTTGTTGTCGTATCAATTCAACACCGGCCCCGAAATACTCCTCGGCTGTTTCTGGCGCCGCAACTTGACCAAAGACAGAGGCCGTTAAAATGAGAGCTGTAAGAAACAGAATCACAAATCGTTTCATCGCAATATCTCCTAAACTCTTATCCCCATCATCTCGCTCGCAAGGCTTCCCTGATTGCCATCGGATGCGAGGCCGTAGCTCTCGCTCAGCCGGCGTTTGATACCGTCGTCGTCAACGAAGCACGAGCCTTTATCGCCTAAACCGAGGATCATCATTTGCAAACCCTCGTCAATATATTCGGGTTTGTCGATGCAGAGCATATAGTCGCCGGCGGTTTTGTGTGCTTCCCATTCGAGTTCGTAAAGCGTTGGATTAAAGACGCTTAGCGGATTTACATCGTCATTCGACAGGCTTTCGAGCGTCTGGGCAAAGTCGTATGCGTGGCGGCCTTCGTGGACAAACGTCCCTTCGCAGCCGCGTTGCCCGCCGGT
>DAIRVI010000139.1:1845-5025 GCA_036802885.1 Pyrinomonadaceae bacterium | reverse complement strand
GAATCGTTATTCGAACGGAAACCGGCGAGGTCAAGGCGTTTTCGGCAAGCTGCACGCATCTCGACTGTATTGTGCAGTACGATCCGGGTTCAAAAGAGATCGTGTGTGCGTGCCATAACGGCAAATACGATTTGACCGGTAGGAATGTTTCCGGGCCGCCACCGCGGCCGCTCGAGGAATTTACCGTTAATGTTAAAGGGGACGACATCACAGTAACGAGGGCTTAACGCCGTGACTAAGGCAGCCGCCATGTTTCTCTGGCTCGACGAGAGACTAGGGATAAAATCCATTGCCGCTTTGGCGCAGAAGAAGGAAGTTCCGCTTCATCGCCATTCGGTCTGGTATTACTTCGGCGGAATGACGCTCTTTCTCTTTTCCGTGCAAGTCGCAACCGGAATTCTCCTTCTCCTATACTATCGCCCAAGTGCCGAAGGCGCTTTTGAAAGTGTTCAATTCATTATTACCGAAGTTCAGTTTGGTTGGCTGATCCGATCCGTCCACAGTTGGTCCGCAAACCTTCTGATAGCCGCGCTGTTCATACATATGTTCAGTGTTTATTTTATGAGCGCCTATCGTTCGCCCCGCGAGATCACTTGGGTTAGCGGCGTTCTCCTGCTTTTCATTTGCATTGGCTTCGGATTCAGCGGATATCTTCTGCCGTGGAACGAGCTCGCGTTTTTTGCTACGAAGGTCGGGACCGAGATCGCAGGCGTCGTACCTTTGGTCGGTCGACCGATGCTCAGGTTTCTGCGGGGTGGCGATGAAGTTACCGGTGCGACCCTGACACGCTTTTTCGGTTTTCATGTCGCTGTTTTGCCGGCGATCGCGACGGTTCTGATCGGCATACATGTTTTGCTGGTTCAGATGCATGGCATGAGCGTGCCCCCAGGCGTTGACCCGGCAAAGGTCAAGAAGATGAAGTTCGTTCCGAATTTCGCCCTTCGCGATTTGATAGGTTGGATCCTTGCGGTTGGCGTGCTCGCCGCATTGGCCGCTATTTTTCCGTGGGAATTGGGAACCAAAGCCGATGCATTTGCCCCTGCTCCGGCAGGCATTAAACCCGAGTGGTATTTCTTGTTTATGTTCCAGACCCTTAAATATCTACCGGCCAAGATTCTGTTTCTGGATGGTGAGGTACTCGGGATCATGGCTTTCGGATTAGGTGGTTTGTTCTGGTCACTCGTCCCTTTCTTGAATAAGACGCCCGGACACGGAACCCGAAAGCTTGTCTTTAACATTATCGGAATTTTTATCGTCGTCTTTATTGTTGTGATGACGATCGTCGGTTATTTAGCGGCGTAGATGCCGCAGGATGTGGTCGTATGATCGGGAGAAGTGCAAATCGTCGGACTCTGGTTGGAGTTGGCTCATATCTACTTGATCGAGTCGCGCTCGTGATGCTCGCCGTTTCCGCGATCACGGCGGCATTGTATTTCGCTGTCTTTTCGAGCCATGCTTTCGCTCAGGAGACAAATTCCTGCATCGCTTGTCATTCAACGTTGGCGGGTCGTCTCTCGGATCCGGTCAAGTTGTTTGAGGCGGATATCCACCGTTCCAAAGGCCTGTCGTGCAGCGATTGTCATGGCGGAAATCCGGCAAAAGGCGATATGGCAGGTGCAAAGGACCCAAACTACGGATATGTAGCTAAGCCCACTGCCCAACAGCTACCGGCATTTTGCGGAAAATGCCATAGCGACGCCGGACTGATGAAAAAATTCAATCCGTCCTTGCGAGTCGATCAGGTTCAGGAATACGCAACGAGCGTTCACGGCAATCGGCTTAAGGGCGGCGATCAGAAGGTGGCGACCTGTGTAAGCTGCCACGGCGTACACGGTATTCGTGCTCCTGAGGATCCGTTGTCCAGCGTTCATGCGTTAAATGTCGCGGAAACATGCGGTAAATGTCATGGAAACGCCGAACACATGGCTGGTTACAACATCGCCCACGACCAGTATGATAAATACAAGTCGAGCGTTCATGCTGCGGCGCTTTACCAAAAGAATGACCTTTCGGCTCCGACATGCAACGACTGTCACGGCAATCACGGCGCCGCACCGCCCGGCGTGACATCAGTCGCAAATGTGTGCGGGCAATGTCATGCACGACAGGCTGAATTGTTTCAAAAAAGCCCTCACAAACAGCCCTTTGACCTGATGGAGCGTGGCGAATGTCTCAGGTGCCACAGCAATCACGACATCATGCCGCCGACCGATCAGATGGCAGGCGTCGGACCGGGTTCGACCTGTACCTCGTGTCACAGCAACGATGCCGGTTTTGCCGCGGCCGAGCGGATCGGAAACGGCTTGAGCAGCGTTAACGCTAAGATCGCGGACGCTAAAGATATTCTTGAGAGGGCAGAACGCGCAGGAATGGAGGTCAGTCGACCTCGGTTCGAGCTGCGTGATGCGTCCGACGGGCTCACACAGGCCCGGGTATTGATACATAGCGCGTCCGCCGACGAACTTGAAAAGGCGCTCGGCCCGGCGTTAGAGGTTGCAACTAAGAGTTACAATGCCGGCGAGGGTGCTTTTGGTGAATTGACCTACCGCCGTAAGGGCTTGGGCGTGTCACTCATCTTCATCCTTTTCCTTGCGCTCTTGGTTTATCTGAAAATACGACAGATCGAAAGCTCGCCGCCGCCCGCCGAAACCTGATTAAAAACGTCACTTCTTTCTGTATTTATCTTTTGATCGAGCTCTCGCTAAATTACCCACCTTAAAAGTGATTAACGTCACACGTCTCCTCAGAAATATTAGTTATAATCATCGTGAGCAAGCCGATGAATACCTTTAGGGTTAAAACCACAATCATCATATGTTTTTCGCTGATATGGGCGGCGTTCTATTTTTACGATTCGGCTTTATCGTCGGCCCAAAGCCAAAGTGAGCAACCATATCTATCCGCCAATCAGCAACAAGGACAGTTTCCGACGAATGTTAATTTAGATTGCAGCGGTTGTCACGGTGCCGGCAAAACACTGCCAAACATAGGCGGCGAGCAATTTCATAAGGACGCCCACGGTGCGATTATCGCAAGCATACACGCCCGGGCCGGCGCAAACGGCAAACCGGCCCCAAGCTGCAAGACTTGTCACACGGTCAATGGCGATATGACCACCGCCCTGCCCGCCGAAAACCCCAATTCGACCGTGAACCGGGCAAATATGGTCAAAACGTGCGG
>DAIRVI010000139.1:0-1745 GCA_036802885.1 Pyrinomonadaceae bacterium | reverse complement strand
AGATCGATCGTCGCTTACATTAGCGAGAAGCACGAAAAATCGCCCGACGACGATGTCTACGTAGTACGATTTGCTAATATACACCGGTTTACCCACATTCTGATCGTAATAAGCTTCATTTTACTGGCTGCGACCGGACTGCCTCTGATGTACTATTACACCGAATGGGGGCGCGCACTTGAGGAACTAGGAGGTGGACTAGAGGTCACTCGCGTAATACACCGCGTCTGTGCGGTAATCACATTGATATATGCGGTCATCCACATTATTTATGTGTTTCGCAAGGCGGTGATCGAACGTAAGTATTCGATACTCTACGGTCCCGATTCGATGGTTCCGCGCGTACAGGATATTAAAGACGTATTTAATATGTTCCGCTGGTTCTTTTACCTGGCGCCGCGACCAAAGCTTGACCGTTGGACGTATTGGGAAAAATTTGATTATTTCGCGGTATTCTGGGGCGTTCCGGTAATCGGGTTGTCAGGACTAATGCTTTGGTTCCCAACGTTCTTCACACGCTTTCTACCGGGTGTGGTGTTGAACCTTGCGATGATAATCCACGGCGAGGAAGCACTCTTAGCTACGGCCTTTATCTTCGCGTTTCATTTCTTCCATAATCACCTGCGGCCCGAGAATTTCCCGATGGATACGGTTATTTTCACCGGCAAGATGACGCTTGCTAAGTTCAAGGACGAACGTTCCGTCGAGTACGACCGACTTGTCAGCGAAGGGAAGTTGGACACGGTTTTTACGGATCCGCCCTCCCGCTTTGCAAAGATCGCCTCTAAGGTCTTTGGCTTCGTGGCCTACATATCTGGCCTTATCATGGTCATCGCGATATTCATGACACTACTCGCGAGACATTGAGACCGGCAAATCGGTTGATAGTTATAGTTGGCAGAAACTAAAACGCTCGAGAAGCCAATCACTGGTTTCCCGAGCATTTTCGTTTCTAGCTGCACACAGATCTCTCGCAGATCACGTCATTTACCCAAGGTTAAAGACTTTTTCGTATGACATACCGAGCATTGGAACATCGAGATGTCACCTAGGTTTATCGGATGTTTGAACGGCTTGTTCGCTTGATGACAAAAATCGCATTTGTGATCGGCAAGCGAGCCGAGGTCGACCGGGTGTTGAAATGGGCCCGTCTTCAAATTCTTTTCGGGCGGACCGGCTGAATCATATATCGTAGTATGGCAGACGTTGCAATCAGTACTGATCATCTTACCTGTGTTACTAAAATGCTGGCCATCGTGACAGCGAAAGCAACCGGGTGTCTTAAGGTGGCCAATGTTGTTTGGGTGGGTTTGCCAGTCGGTTTTCATTTCCGGAAAGAAGAAGGTTTGGTAGATACGTTGTATTTCCGTCACCGCGCTCTTGATCTCCGCCTGCTTTTGGACGTACAAGTCACTATATTTCGTCTGGTAAAATTCGTTCAGGTTGGTATCGATTGCCAGCACCGCCTGTTCCGTCGTATCGTATTTGCCGCTCAGGACTTCGACAGCCTGGCGTTTTAGAAACGGTATCGACGGATCCAGTTTGCCGGCGACGAAAGCCTCGTCCACGGCTACGTCAGGCGGTTGATAGATGTGCGCTGGCCGGTTATGACAATCGACGCAGTCCATTTTACGCTTTTCTGCTACCTCGACCTGATCCGGCGCCAGCGGCTTAAAGCGGTTATTATATTCGGTAACGTTGCCGTCCTTATCTTTGATCCGTACCCACGGAATTACTTGCCGCTG
>DAIRVI010000138.1:0-5066 GCA_036802885.1 Pyrinomonadaceae bacterium | reverse complement strand
TCGGCCGCAACTTCGCGGTCGTCAAAGTGGAACTTGTCCGCTCCGACGATCTGGTAATTTTCGTGGCCTTTTCCCGCAATTATGACAACGTCGTTGGATTTTGCGGCCGCAATGGCTCGGTTTATGGCCTCACGGCGGTCGGGTACTACGACGTAATCAACGCTCTTCGCCTTAACCCCGATCTCGATCTCCTCGATTATCTTTAATGGATCCTCAATGCGCGGATTGTCCGATGTGATTACAACAAAGTCGCTATTTTCAGCAGCCGCCACGCCCATCGGCCGGCGCTTTGACTTGTCCCTGTCACCACCGCATCCGAACACCGTTATGACGCGCCCGGAGGTTAGATCGCGTGCGGTTTGTAGGGTATTAAGCAGGGCATCGTCCGTGTGTGCGTAATCGACCACAACGGCGAAATCGCCGTCGTGCGGTACGCGTTCAAAGCGCCCCGGAGCACCGACGCAAACGGAGAGACCTTGTTTGATCGACGTCAGATCGTAGCCAAGCTCCAAAGCAGTTGCGGTGGCCGAGAGCATATTATAAACATGCGGGCGGCCGACGAGTGGCGAATCTATCTGCACTTCGCCTGATGGTGTCTTCAGTACAAATGACGTGCCCCGAATCAATGAGACCTCAATGTTCGAAGCGGTAAGATCGGCCTGTTCGTTTTGTGAAAAAGTAACAACTCGCTGGCCCGCAGCTTTCAATTCCTTCGCAAGTTTCAGGCCCCACTCATCATCGATGTTAATCGCGGACGAGCCGGGCCTTTCGCCCAGGCGGCCGTCGAACAGCTTCTTCTTAGCGTCGAAGTAATTCTCCATCGTTTCGTGATAATCGAGATGGTCGCGCGTAAGATTTGTAAAAACCGCGATTTTGAATCGGAGCCAGTCGCAGCGGTGCAGATCGATTGCCTGTGAGGACGTTTCCATAACGGCCATTGTGCAGCCGTTGTCGACCGCCTCGCGCAAAAACCGATTTGTATCCGATGCTTCCGGCGTTGTCCTTACGGCAGGTTCGCTCTTCTCGCCGATGCGGTATTCGACTGTCGTCAGCATCGCGGGTTTTTTCCCGGCAGCTTCGGCAAGTGCAAAGATGAGATACGTCGTTGTCGTTTTGCCGTTTGTCCCGGTAATGCCAACGAGATCGAGGTCGTGCGACGGATTTCCGTTGATCACCGCGGCGGCCTTGGCCAGTGCCTCACGCGCGCCCGCCACTTTGAGCCACGCACCTGCGAAATCTGCGGGCGGGTCGTATTCCGAGATTATTCCGGCCGCTCCGCGACGCATCACATCGTCGACAAAACGATGGCCATCCATCGTCTCGCCCTTGATCGCAACAAAAAGCGTCCCTTCGCGCGCCTGCCGCGAATCGTGCGTTACATACGATGCAAAAGACGCACCGTCGCCAAAAAGGTCAGCTTTTAGTTGGCTTGCAACTTCCTGAGTTGTGAGTCTATTTACCGTCAAAATGTTAGTCGGATGTCCGAATGCGAATTATGAATTATACGACAAAGGGGTATTTTCCACGAACATAGACGTCGCGAATTCGTATTAGCCATCATAGTCGGAGGTGAAACGATATGAACATCATCAAATTTATCCTGGGTGCGATCGGCCTGATTTTTGTTGGAATGCTGCTTCTTTGGGTTCTCGGCTTTCTATCGTCGATAATTTGGTACCTCTTTTGGATCGGTCTTTTGGGTGCCATAGGCTACGGCGGATACAGGCTCTTTCGTAAGATCGAGGATAAAGCCCTAGGTGCAGACCCTCATGCTGGCTTGGGCACCGGCGTAGATATCAACATGTCGTGGGACGAATACGAGCGTAAATATTTACGTAAATAGGCGGCTAGACAAACATCGCCGGATTCGGTAGATTTTACTTTGCCTATAGTGCCGAGGTGGCGAAATTGGTATACGCACTAGTCTTAGGAACTAGCGTCGAAAGACATGCGAGTTCGAGTCTCGCCCTCGGCACCAAAACTTCAGTCGAAAATGGATTGTCGAGAATTGAAAATCCGAGCCGCAATTTGAACTGCAATTCTTGATTCTCCACTTTCCATTTTCCATTTTCCATTGCTTCCGTTATGCTTTTTTTGTAAATGAAAAGCGAATTAAAGGAAATTTCACCTACACAAAAAGAGATACATCTGCAGATCGATGCCGAGTCGCTAAAAGTAGCTTATGGCAAGATCAGCCAAAAATACGCCAAGCGTGCGAGCGTTCCGGGCTTTCGCAAAGGCTATGCTCCGCTCGACGTCGTCCGCCTACGATTTAAGGAGGAGATCAAGAGTGAGGTATTGCAGGATGTGATCCCGACCGCCGTGTCTGCTGCCATTCAGGAACACGAGCTCCATCCGCTTGCCGAACCGCAGTTGCACCTCGATGACCACGAAAGCGTCAAGATAAATGGCTCCGAGCCGTTGTCGCTCCACGTTCACGTTGAGGTGATGCCCGAGATTCCGGAGCCGAAATACAAAGGTATTGAGGTTACGCGACGTATAAAACCGGTCGCCGCGGGTGAGGTCGAGGACCTGATCGCCGAACGACTGCAAAAGGAAGCTGCTTTGATCCCTGTTGAGGGGCGCAAATCGAAACTTGGCGACACGGTTATAGCTGACCTCGAAGGCAGATTTGACGATGCGCCCGATGCCGAACCAATTAAGGCTGACGACCTCGAGGTCGAGCTTGGCGGCGAGCATATTGAAAAGTCATTCACGGAAAACCTGATAGGCGTAAAAGAGGACGATGAAAAGGCGTTTACGGTTGCGTATCCACAAGAATTTTCGTCCGAGGCATTGGCCGGGAAGACAGTTCATTATAAGGCCAAGATCAAATCCGTCGGGAGAACGGAGGTGCCTGAGCTCAACGATGAATGGGCAAAAAGCCTAGACGAAGGTTACAAATCGCTCGCAGATCTTCGCAAAAAATTAAAGGCCGATCTCGAAAAGTATGCCGAGACCGATGCGGATGCGCGTCTGCGAAATAACGCAATTGCAAAGCTTATCGAGGATAATTCTTTTGAGGTGCCAAACACCTTGATAGAGAATCAGGCCCGCAACTTACTCAATAATTTTGCTCAGGATATGCAGCAACGCGGTATCGATCTTAACACCATTGAGTCGCAGTTCATCGAGATGGCGTACGGCAATATGAGGCAGCAGGCCGAGCGAGATGTGCGCGGTGCGATGCTGCTCGATAAGGTTGCCGAGATCGAAAAGGTCGAGATTGCCGAAGCCGAAGTTGACGAAGAGATCCAGAAAATGGCTGATTATTACAGGGCATCGCCCGCGGAGATTCGCGAATCGCTCGAAAAACAGGGCGGCGGAGTCGAGAATATTCGGAATAATCTTAAGACTCGTAAGGCTATCGAGGCGGTCATTGCAAAGGCAAAAGTGAAAGACGGTGAATGGGTCGATGAGTCGCTGGCACAGTCGGACGCCGCCGATAAGCCAAAAAAGGCGGCTAAGAAGAAAGAGCCGGCAAAGAAAGCGGCTAAGAAAGCATAGCTTGGGGTCGCTGCTTTAGCAGGCCCAGCCTAGACGGAGAAGCCAACTAAAGTTGGTACTCCAAACGATTTAATGCTTGATTTTTGCATAAAAAGTTGTAAAATTAACTCCCGACGTGGCAATCGCCATATTTTCAACAACTTATCATCGCTTAATTCAAGTATCGTCTAAACTAATTTTCGTTTTATAAAGAGAGAAAATATATGGCATTAGTTCCAATGGTTGTCGAGCAAACGTCGCGAGGCGAGCGGGCGTTCGACATTTACTCAAGACTTCTAAAAGACAGCATCATTTTTATCGGCACGCCGATAGATGATCAGATCGCGAATCTCATCGTCGCGCAGCTCTTGTTTCTCGAAGCCGAGGACCCCGAGCGCGACATCAATCTTTACATTAATTCCCCCGGCGGCTCGATCACAGCCGGAATGGCGATATACGACACCATGCAGTTCATCAAAAACGATGTAACTACGATCTGTGTTGGTCAATGCGCGTCGATGGGAGCACTTCTGCTTTGTGCCGGAGCGCCGAAGAAGCGGTTCTCGCTTCCGAATGCACGTGTGCTCATTCATCAACCTTCCGGCGGCGCCTCAGGACAGGCAACTGACGTTCGTCTTATGGCCGAAGAGATCATCCGTATGCGAACGTTGACGTCGAAGATCATCGCGAGCCACAGCGGCCAGTCGTTCGAACAGGTCGAGATTGACGTCGAACGCGATCGTATTTTGACACCGATACAAGCCAAGGAATACGGGCTGATCGACGAAGTTATCGAGCATAGAGAGAAGTAGTTTGGAGTCCCGCCTTTAGGCGGCTCCTCTGAGCGGAGGCCGGCTTAAGCCGGTACTCCAAACACAAGAATATGCCTCAATTCACCCGACCAGATGAGCTTTTAACCTGTTCGTTTTGCGGTAAATCGCAAAATGACGTTCGCAAACTGATCGCCGGCCCCGGCGTGTATGTCTGCAACGAATGCATCGACATCTGCAATGAGATAATCAATGATGACGAGCAGACGGCGGCGGCTCCGGTACGGACAAATTTGCCAAAACCGCAGGAGATCAAAGCGTTCCTAGATGAATATGTGATCGGCCAGGACGAGTCGAAGAAGCGTCTGTCCGTCGCGGTTTATCAGCATTATAAGCGTCTGGAACTGTCGAAACGACGCGGTGAAATTGAATTACAAAAATCTAATATCCTGCTTATCGGGCCGACTGGAACCGGTAAGACACTCCTTGCACAAACCCTTGCGCGGCAACTGAGCGTGCCGTTTTGCATCGTCGATGCGACGAGCCTGACTGAGGCCGGCTATGTCGGCGAAGACGTCGAGAATATCCTGCTCCGCCTGCTCCAATCAGCCGGTGGCGATATAGAAAAGGCGCAGACGGGCATTATCTATATCGACGAGATCGACAAGATCTGCCGTAAGGACGACAACCCCTCGATCACGCGCGATGTGTCCGGCGAAGGCGTCCAACAGGCGTTATTGAAAATTCTCGAGGGAACGGTAGCTAACATCCCGTCCGGAGGCGGGCGCAAGCATCCACAGCAGGATTTTC
>DAIRVI010000137.1:0-5108 GCA_036802885.1 Pyrinomonadaceae bacterium | reverse complement strand
GGTAAGCTCGAAAAAACTATGTCGCAATCGAGCGGCGGCTCTATCGGTGTGACGACGATGTCGCGAACACTTGCAGGAATCTTGCCCGGCAATTTCCACGCGCACGCCTCGAAATAAACTTTGCCCGCTGAGCGGTCCGACGCCGCCATCGCCGTTATTTCAAACTGCGGATGATCTTCTAAAAGCTGCGCAAACCGCTGCCCAACCGTGCCTGTAACACCCAAAATTCCAACACGAAACTTTTTCACTATTTCACTTTTTCCCTTTTAAACTCTTAGAGCCTCTTTCATCCGTCGAACACCTTCGACCATTTTTTCTTCCGTATTACAAAACGAAATCCGCAGAAAGCCTTTTGCTTCCGTGCCGAAAGCAACGCCCGGAACGGTGACGACGCGGTTTTGCAGGCACTTTTCTGCGACTTCAATATCGTCGCCGAGCTCGCGGACATCGAGCATCGTGTAAAACGCGCCTTCGGGCGATGTGGCGTGCAAATCCATCTCGGTTTTGAATAAATTTACAAGAAACTCGCCGCGAGATGTGTAAACATCCCGTGCGTGCTGTTTCGCAGCTTCGGCCTCGTCGGTCCACGCGAGCAGACTCGCCTTTTGAACGATTGTCGCGGCGCAGACGGTCGTAAAACCGTGCAGGATCTGTATCGCTTCCATAACGCCCGCGTCCTTACTCGCGGCCCAGCCGAGCCGCCAGCCGGTCATCGACAGCGACTTCGATAAACCGCTGACAATAATAGTCTTTTCGTAGAATTCGCTCGCCGAGCGCGGCCTCTCTCCAAAATAAAGATCGCTGTAAATTTCGTCGCTTATGAGCCAAATTCCGGTGCCGTCCAATGCCTCGCCGACGTCGCGTAAATTCTGTTCGGTGAGAATTTTGCCTGTCGGATTTGACGGCGAGATCACGACGGCGGCTTTTGTTTTCGGCGTTATACCAGACTTAAATTGTCCAATATCAAACGCAAAATCATTATCGGCAGGCAGACGGTAATAGACCGGCTTTCCTTGCGCGATTCGAGTGCACGCTTCGTAAGCGGGAAAGCTCGGATTCGGCAGCAAAACCTCGTCGCCTTCGTCAACGATGCACAAAAACGCGTCGGTCATTGCCTCTTGCGAGCCGCAGGTGACGACGACGCCTGTTCGCGGCAAATCGAGATGCGGATATGAAGCGGCGATCTTGTCTCGCAATGCCGGCAACCCCGGATGCGAGGTGTAGCCGTTTTGCTCGTCGCGGGCGACTCGTGCTGCCTCGTCACGCATAAACTGTGGCGTCGGCAGGTCCGGCTCGCCAAGCCCAAAGTTTATGCTGTCAGGCAGAGCCCGTTCAAAAAACTGCCGTATCAGCGTCGGCTGCAACCCCCGCATCCGGCGCGGCAATACAAAATTATCAATTCCCTCGGCGGGCATCATCCTTTATTTTCTTCCTTTTCTGATTCCTCAAGTCCTTCACGAATCTCTCCGACCTCGACATTAAATTCACCCTCGGCCTGTGCGAGCGGATCGGCATTTACGACACCCGCTAACTTCTCGATCTCGCCAATTATCTTTTGCCCAAGACCGGTGATGCTGTCTTTAAAGCCGTGTTTGTGATCTTTGTCGCCTTCGTTTTCAGTCATTATGTAATTCCTCTATCTATATCTTAGGACAATTTAGTCCGGAGATTAAACCGGCGCACTTTTTAGCGATGAGCGGCAAAGTCAATAAAGCCGCTGCGCGGATCGGCGGAGAGAAGTCGCACGCTGACCTTTTCACCGACGTTTAAACCTCTTTCGCCTTGTTCGATTCGGCCGTCAACCGGCGGACGCAGGATGCGTGCAAACGTACCGCTCGGCGTAATGCCCGTAACGATCGCGTCAAAATTCTCACCGATGTGCCGCTGCATCACTGTCGCCGCAACGATCTTTCGCATCTTTCGCTCGACCTTGCGTGCGGCACGTTCCTGATCGTTGCAATGGTTTGCGATTGCTTCGAGCTCGTTCTCGGTGTAAGGCGAAGGCTGACCTGAGATCACAGCCTTTACCAGACGCTGCACCACTATGTCGGTAAAGCGCCGGTTCGGCGCCGTCGAATGTGCATAGTCGCGGACCGCGAGGCCAAAATGCCCGCCGGTGTCCTCACCCGGACGCTCAATGACGTACTCGCCGCTGCCGATCAATTTGATGATCGACAAAGATAGATCGGGAAAATGATCGGGATCAGCCGCACGTCGTTTCTCAAGAAACGCGGCTAACGCGGGTTGATCCGGCTCAGCGGGCAGCTCATCGCCGTGCTCGGAGGCGATCCTGACAATGCCGTCCCAACGTTCGGGCTTTCTGACAACTCGCCGGAGCGAGATCGAGCCATGCGCCTCAAGAAACTCGGCCATCTCGACGTTAGCCGCGACCATAAAATTTTCGATGAGCTTTCGGGCAGAATTCGGTACGACCGATACGAGACCCTTGACCTCGCCATTTTCCATCACGGCTGACGACTCGATGGATTCGAATTCAAGTGCTCCTTTTACACGTCGGTATGCCTGTAGTCTCTTGGCCGCTTCACGCTGCAATTCGATCTGCTCTTGTAAACCCGAGAGACGTTGCAGATCGTCGGGCATTTCACCGTCGTTATCAAGCCAATCACCGATCTTTTCGTAGGATAGTTTTGCCTGGTTGCGAACCAAAGCCCGATAAAACGTGCTCTCCGGCACATCGCCGTTTTCTTTGACTGTCATATCGGCGACGACGGCAAGCCTGTCAACATCTTCATTCAGCGACGACTTGTCGGTCGAAAGTTCCTCCGGCAGCATCGGGAAAATCTTACTCTCTGTGTAAACCGTAACCGTGTTTTGTGCGGCGTGCATGTCGATCGGCGAATACAACGGCACCAGCGAATCGACATCCGCGATCCCGACAACCACGCGAATATCATCGTTCGGCAACCTTTCGGCCCACTCGATCTGATCCAGATCACGCGAACTCGCATTATCGATCGACGACCACAGCAAGTCTCGCAAATCCTTGATCGAACCATCGGCCCCTGGCTCGCCACTCCTGATCTGTTTAAGCTGATCGAAAACCTGCGGAGAAAACTCAGGCTCAAAACCGTTTTCGATCATCGTTTGATGAGCCCGCTGCGTCAACCAATTGCCGGAACCTTGATCATTCATAAGTGTTACTCTCACTCTGAGCCTTCGAGGCTTTGCGGGAAACTCTATCTTAAATAGTCTTCGAGTTTTGTCGAGGCATCCGTTTTGTCGTCGCGGTATTTGACGATGATTGGGCAATAAATTGAAAGGCCGTTTTCCTTGCCAAAGCCGCTTGATATTTCGCGCGAGCCTTGTACAACAACCGCTCCGGCAGGGATCTCAAGCGACCCGCCGTTCTCGGATTTGATAATGCGTTGGTTCGGCAGATCGAACACCGGCGTCGATCGCGTCAGTATCACGCCGCTCGCAAGCACCGCGCCTTCACGCACGATCGTTCCTTCGTAGACTCCTGTGTTGCCACCGACAAGCACATCATCCTCAATGATCACCGGAACAGCACCGACCGGTTCCAAAACGCCGCCGATCTGAGCGGCTGCTGAAAGGTGAACCCGCTTCCCGATCTGTGCGCAAGAGCCGAGAAGCGCATGGCTGTCAACCATTGTTCCTTCGTCAACATAGGCACCGACATTAATGTAACACGGCGGCATAAGCACAACGTTTTCAGCGACATACGAACCGTCGCGAATCGTCGATCCGCCCGGAACAATACGCACCTTGTCGTCCAGCGTCATCGGCCGCAAAGGAAAAGTGTCTTTGTCAAAGAACTGCAGCGTCTCGGTCTCTTTCGACATTTCGACCATCTTGCCCATCCGAAACCCGAGCAAAATTCCCTGCTTTACCCAGGCGTTGGCGTTCCAGTTCCCGTTGGAATCTTTCTCAGCCGAGCGGATCTCACCGCGGCGGAGTGCGGTCTTAAAACTCTCATAGACCTCTCGATCGTCCGGCGTAAATTCCGATTTACCAAATAATTGTTCTATTTCGATCCGTAACTTCACAAAAATCTCCAAACCACTTATTCCGAGACAACAACAGCCCTTGCGATCAAGCCTATGCCGCCTGCAAAAAGTATCAGCATAATTACCGTGTTAAAAAGGCTCGTCGGTTGAAAATAGATCTGCAGATTCATCAAAATGCCCGAAGCGATGACGATGATGCTGATCGCGATGAGTATCCAGCCGATGATCGATTTGCCGTGAAAGAAAACGAACGCGATGCCAAAGATGAGCGGCACGAGCGACAGTCCGAACGTGTTGTAGCCGCCCCAATTCCAAAAGCCGCTGGTCACGATCACGCGGCTGATGAGCATATAGCCGCCCGAGATGGCCATGATGAAACCGATCACAAACTCCGCCAAACCTCCCGAAGTTCCACCCGGCCGTTTTAAATCGTCAAATTCCATAACCTTTTCATCCAGAATTACAGATTGATCGCTTTCATCACCGCCTTCAATCGAGCACGAGTCTCGGCCGTTACCGGCACGAGCGGCAAGCGTAGATTTTCTTCGAGCAGGCCCATTTCCTTCATCACGAATTTGCAAGGCGCGGGTGACGACTCGATAAAGTTGGCCTCCATCAGCGGCAGGATCTTGTAGTGGATCTTGCGTGCGAAGTGGAATGAACCATTCAGCGCATGTTCGACCATCTTGAAGGTTTCTTTTGGAATTTCGTTTGCACAGACCGAGACCAGCCCGTCGCCGCCGAGCGAAATAAATGGCACTGCCGTCGCGTCGTCACCCGAAAAAACCTTGAAGTTCTTTGGCCGCCCGCCGAGTATCTCCATAACCTGCGACAGATTCCCCGACGCCTCCTTTGTCGCGACGATGTTCTCAAATTTCTCCGCCAGCCGCAGTGTCGTCTCCGCCGAGATATTCGACGCCGTTCTCGAAGGCACGTTGTAGAGCATGATCGGAAAGCCCTTAACGGATTTAGCGATTTCGGCAAAGTGAGCAAACATGCCTGCCTGCGTCGGTTTGTTGTAATACGGAGCAACGACCAGAGCGGCGTCGGCCCCGGCTTCTCTCGCCCGCCGCGTAAAATCTATCGTCGCAGAGGTATTATTGCTGCCCGTCCCCGCAA
>DAIRVI010000136.1:0-5212 GCA_036802885.1 Pyrinomonadaceae bacterium | reverse complement strand
AGTTAAGCCTACTGGAGCCGATGATACTGCAGCTTTCAGTTGTGGGAAAGTAGGAAGTCGCCGGATTTATATCAAGAAAAGCCCGTTCAATTGAGCGGGCTTTTTTCATAGCATTATATCGCGGCGGATGTCTCGTCGTCGAAGTGTCTTGTACCAATCTACCCGCGAAGATCAACGGGTTAGCTTCCTTTTGACGGACAATTCGCAGAGCCCAGCCAAACACCTCGTTTTATCTTGTCATGTGAGACGACGTGCTTACCCTTTTTGTCGATGTACTTGTATTGGACGTAATTCGGAGTTACGATCCTTATTTCCGCGAATCCGTTAATAAAACTAGAGGCCTCTTGAAACCGGGGCGGAAGAATAAACTGACCGGTTTTGTCGATGTATCCCCATCGGTCGTTTTTCTCTACCGTGGCAAGACCCTCTGAAAACCTTTCTCCATTATCGAATCGAGGTTTGACCACGAAATCTCCGTTTTTATTGATGTACCCGATTTTGCCATTAACCCTCACCGGTGCCAATCCCTCGGAAAACTCGTCAGCAAAGTCGTACGCTGTTGGAAAAGCAAACTTCCCCGTAACGTCAATGTAGTACCATTTACCTGCATTGTAGCTAGGATCGTCGGTATTCTTGCCAAGCGTGCGACCAATGTTCACAAGACCAAAGCCTTCAGAAAAACGCGAGGCCAGTTGGTACTTAAGAGGAATCACGACCTTGCCCGATCGATCGATAAAGCCCGCCTTATCATCGATCATTACGTAGGCCAATCCCTCAGAAAAGTTATCCGCGTGATCTAAAGTCGCTGGGATTACTATCTTTCCCGAAGAATCGATGAACCCATATTTCTTGTTTATTTTCACGGCCGACAGGCCTTCCCGGAATTCAAAGTCCGGACCATATTCGTCGTCGAGCGTCGGCTCGACCACCCACTCGCCTTTCCTGTTTATGAATCCCCATTTGTCGCCAAACTGTACTCCAGCGAGGCCTTCCCGAAATGACTTCGATTCGTGAAATTTTGGCTGGATTTCATACGCCCCAACCTTGTTTATGAAGCCCCACCGCCATCCGTCCTCGGTACAGACGCTTACGCTTGCGAGCCCTTCCGAGAATGGCTGTGCTGAATGGAATCTTGGCTTGATCACGAGCTTACCTCTGGAGTTTGCGTAGCCGTAAAGATTTTTTTGCTCAACAAGCAGAAGTGACTCCTGACCGAGAGTCTGAAGAGTGCAAGTCAACGTAAGTAGCAGGCAAAGTGTTCGCAATTCAAAAAACATAAGTGAACCGATTATATGCTCAACGGATTTTTGCAACAAATTCCTCTGTCTAAACTATAATCTAAAAGGTAGTAATGCATGGCCTTTGAAACCTTCTTCAGACTAATCTCCTATCTCGCCGTTTTTTGCGGCTTTTTCTCGCTGTGGGTATCGGGGACGTTTGGCTTTGTCGCGACCGGAATGTTTGTTGCGGTGATGATCGGTGCGTGGTTTCTCGAAGGCTCGCGTTGGCAGATCTCAGAAAAGCTCGGGACGGCGTTGATCGTTCTGGCTCTGCCGCTTTTTTATCTCGCATGGCGGTATCAGGTTATTTCGCCATCGAACGGCGAAACATGGATAGCCGGCATTCTCGCACGAATGATCCTATCTCTGACCGCCATAAAATTGCTTCAAAAAAAGAGCGACCGCGATTGGATCTTTTTGTATTTAATGTCGTTTTTCGAGGTTTTGCTTGCGGCCGGGTTGAGCATAAGCGCTTTGTATCTGGGCACGTTCCTCGCGTATCTGTTGGTGATGGTATGCGCGATTATCGCATTCGAGATCCGAAAGACGTCGCGTTCGGTTGAGAACAAGATTTTTGGCACGATCGCCAGCAAGAGAGCGAAAGACGGAAACGAAAAGGCGAGCCTTTCGATTGGACGACTTCCATCAACGGCGTTAGCCCTGATCTTTTTCATTGTTCTTTTCGCAATGCCTCTCTTTTTTATGCTGCCGCGTGTCGGCGGAGCGGGATTTGGCGGCAATCAAAGCGGTTTGTCGACTTCGTCGGGGTTTTCGGACAAGGTGAAGCTTGGTGGTATAGGCCGCATCCAGCAAAGCGATGAGGTCGTGATGCGGGTCAAATTCGACGACAATTCGGAAATTGAGAGTGGCCTCTATTTTCGTGGTATTGCTCTGGATACGTTCGACAATCAAACGTGGAGCAAGGCGAAAACCGTCGTTAAGGAGCCGTTTGTAAAGGGCGATCGCGATTTTGTTCAGGTTGATGTCCCGGCTCCTCGGCAAAATCTCTCGATACAGACGATTTATCTCGAACCGCTCGACACGCCCGTCCTGTTCGCCTTGCCGCGAGCGGTTGGGGTTCAGGGCAGTTTCCCGGTTGTTTACAAGGACTCGTACGGTGCTCTTAGTTACCCGCGAAGTTACGAGCGCATTAGTTACAAGGTTCTTTCGGACCGCAGCGTGCCCACGGCCGCAGAGTTGCGTTCGGACGATCAGCCCTACACGGCCGATGTTCAGAACTATCTCGACCTACCGCCGCGATATGATATTCGCATCGCACAGCTCGCTGAGAGAATTACAACGAAAGCCATGAGCCGCTACGACAGTGCCGCAGCAGTAGAGAAATATCTCCAAGAGACCTACGGCTACACGCTAGAGCAAAAGGCCGGGGGTGACGAACCGCTTTCGGATTTCCTGTTTAACGTTAGAGAGGGGCACTGCGAATATTTTGCAACGGCGATGGCTGTAATGCTTCGTACTCAGGGCATTGCGACGCGGATCGTAAACGGCTTTCACGGTGGCGAATATAATGATGCGGCGGACGTGACTGTCGTCCGACAGCGTAACGCACACGCCTGGGTCGAGGTCTATTTTCCCAAAGAAAATGCGTGGGTACCGTTCGACCCGACGCCGTTCGACGGGCAATCCTCGGGCACCACCTCGACAGGCATCGCGGGCACTGTCAACAAATACCTCGAGGCTCTTGAAACGTTATGGATACAGTATTTTGTTGCCTTTGACAGCCAGGAACAGCGTTCGCTTGTGAAGTCTGTAAGGAACGGAATTGTCGATTACCAGAGTAATATATCGTCGTATGTCGGCCACGCTCAGGACTTGCTCGTCGAATGGTGGGCCGATGTCCGCGGGGATAAAGGACTTGCCGCAAGCCTAACCGCGGTGGGTTACGGATTCGCATATTTGTCAGCGGCGATATTAGGTATCTTTCTGGTTGGTTGGTCGTACAGAAAGATAGTAAAGTTAAAGGTTTGGAGTATGCTGTGGAATCGCTTCTTTAATAAACGGCAAGCGTCGATCGTCGAATTTTATGATCGGATGCAAACGGTTTTAGCAAGCAAAGGCCTTACGCGCGAGCCGCATCAAACTCCGCTTGAGTTTGCGTTTGCGGTGAGAATTCCAGAGGCGGTCGATATCACGGAGAAATACAACCGTGTACGTTTCGGTGAAAAGAACCTGTCGCCGCACGAACAAGACGCTATTGAAAAGTGGCTCGAACGGTTAGACGATAATTCACCACAGGGTCACAGAGAACACGGAGATATAAAAAAATGAATCGTGATTTGCTCTGCGTCCTCGGTGCCCCCTTGGTGAGAAAACGATGAAGAAAGTAGGATTTGTCAGTCTCGGCTGCCCTAAGAATCTTGTCGATTCGGAAGTGATGATGGGGCAATTGGCCGAGGCCGGCTACGAAATTACAAATAACGCCGACGAGGCGGATACAGTCGTCGTCAACACGTGCGGGTTTATCGAGTCGGCAAAGCAGGAATCGATCGAAGCGATCCTTGAGGCGACCCGCTGGAAAACCGACGGAAAAGCGAATCGGGTTATCGTAGCAGGCTGTCTGGTGGAACGCTATCGCGACGATTTGATGAAAGAGCTGCCCGAGGTCGATGCGTTCATCGGGACTTCGCAGGTCGGCGATATTCTCAAGGCTGCGGATGAGCAGTTTGACGCCAAAGAGCTTACGATCACGCCGATCGGCAACAAATCGGCGACATACCTCTACGACGAATATACCCCGCGAATGCGTGCGACTGATGCACACACCGCGTTTATCAAGATCGCCGAAGGCTGCGATCGACCATGTGCGTTCTGCTCTATACCGTCGATGCGCGGCAGTTTTCGTTCACGTCGTTTCGGTTCGATCATCGAGGAAGCAAGACAACTCGCAAAATCCGGCGTCAAGGAACTGGTGCTGATCGCACAGGATTCTTCGCGTTACGGCGAAGACCTCGGCGAAGTGGATGCTCTTGCGGCCTTAATTCGGGCACTTGGCGAGATCGAAGGCGTCGAATGGATCCGCCCGATGTATGCCTTTCCTACCCATATCTCAGATGCCTTTCTATCGACCATCGCTGAGACGCCAAAGGCCGTAAAGTATCTCGATATGCCATTGCAGCACGCGTCGCGCAATGTGTTGAAACTGATGAAACGCGGCGGCACGCGTGAAAGCCTCGAACGCTTGATTGGGCGGGTTCGCGACGCGGTTCCCGGTATCGCGATCCGTACGACTTTTATCACGGGCTTTCCGGGCGAGACTGACGAGGATTTTGAGGAACTCATCAAGTTTGTACAAAACTGCCGCTTCGATAACGTCGGTGTTTTCACATATTCCGACGAAGAGGGCACCGCAGCATACGACCTGCCGAATAAAGTTGATCCGATCATTGCCAAGCAGCGCCGCAACCGTTTGATGAAAGAACAGGCAAAGATCAGCAAACAGCTCAACAAGGCCAAGATCGGCAACACCTACCGAGTCCTGTTCGAAGGCCTCTCGAAGGAATCCGACCTGCTATTCCAAGGCCGCCTCGAAGGCCAAGCCCAAGAAATCGACGGTTATATTCTCATCAACGACATGCCAGAGGATCTCGATCCCCAGATGGGATCAATTTACAACGTAAAGATCACCGAAGCCCATGAATACGACCTTGTCGGGGCGATCGTATAGACAGTGAAAAAGAACCCGTAAAGAAGACAGAAAATCCTCGCTTTTTCAGCTGATGAGAAGAGCCAGAAACTTTTTTCGCGCGCGCATTTTGATGTTAGCACCGCGTATTGTAGAATCTCATTTTTGAAATTCCAGCCAGGCTGGGCACCGAGAAAGAATTTTGCCGGGCCTGATCTCAGGAGAAATAATGAACGCCAAGAATGTTTTGACCTTCGCTGCCGACCAGGAAGCGAGATTTGTCTCTGTG
>DAIRVI010000135.1:0-5219 GCA_036802885.1 Pyrinomonadaceae bacterium | reverse complement strand
GAGTGGCAGCCAGACAACGCTGAAGAACATCAAGCTTGTTGAGAAACCTCTGCAAACGATCTCGAATATGGGCATCTGTGACATTCACTTTATCGGCAGCACCGAATTTGATCTCGAAAATGTGAATTACACTGCCGAGCGATGGCGTGAGGAAACTGAGGTTGAGGATCTGCGAAAAATGCAGATCGGGTTGGTGCCGCTGCCCGAGAATGCATGGAACAAGTATAAATTCATAATGAAGACAGCTCAATACCTGGCTCTCGGTATAGTGCCGGTTGGAACGCCGATGGCTTCGAATACCGAGGTTATTCGGCACGGAGAGAACGGCTTTTTAGCTGCTACTGATGAAGAATGGGTCGAATATCTGACTATTTTAGTAAAAGATTCTAAACTAAGAAATAGCATGTCGAAACAAGGAGCCGCTGATGCTTTGGCAAAATACAGCCTAGAGGCGAATAAAGAGAAAATAATCAGCGCGTTTCGGGATGCAGTTAATTAACAACATTAAATTTTGAAGCTTCTTAAAAAATGAGGGTAAGATTATTAGAGTTTTTACGCTGTCCTGACTGCAAGAAGAGTTTTCATCTAGTAAAATTCGAGGCCATCGGAGACGAGATTGAAAATGGCGTTCTATATTGCGAAAACGGGCATTGTTTTCCGGTGGCGGGCGGAATTCCGCGTATGCTTCCGACTTCGTTTCAGGACTATTGGCAGGATATTGAAGCAAAAGCGCCAAAACCTTTGCCAGAATCAATTTGTAATTTTATTGAACACTCTGGACTTACTGGAAAAGTCCGAAGCTATGATACCCGGACAAAGGCGAATTTTAGCAATGAATGGGACAACCACGATATTGGGGGAAGAACATGGACGATGGAATTGAACGACCGCATTGAATGGTTTTTTCTTGATCCGATCCGCATTCCAAAGGAAGAACTGAAAGGGAAATTATTGCTGGATGCCGGTTGCGGTAACGGCAGTCAGTCGGTTGCGTACTCGGAATTTGGTTTAGAGGTGATTGCGCTCGATCTGAGCACAGGTTTGGAAAAAGGCCAGGCGTTTCGAAAAATCCATGAAAAGGCAAGGCCTGAAAACGTGCATTTTGTACAAGCCGATCTGCAAAATCCACCACTCTCGCCGAATTCGTTCGACATAATACATTCAGCCGGCGTTTTGCACCATACGCCCGATACTTTGAAGACCTTTCACGCGCTTCGGCCGCTATTGAAAGCTGGCGGAATTTTTTACATTTGGCTTTACACATTTGAGCAGATAGTAAAGCCGATCGTAAATTCCCTTCGTGCGGTCACAACGCGGATTCCCGCACCTGTATTCGCGCGGGTCGCGGACATAACGGCGGTGCCATTCATCGGGTTTTGCTGGTCGGTGAACAAGCTTGGAATAAGGAAGTATGAAACACCAAATCGACGGGAAGCTGCTTTAGCCGTGCATGACATTTTCGGGGCTCCGTACGCTCATTATCATGATTTTGAAGAGGTTTCCGGTTGGTACGAGTCATCGGGATTTAAGGAAATCTGGGGTTGCAACGACGGCCGACGCGGCTTTGGAGTTTGCGGCCGATTGCCGCTGAATGGTGAACATCCAGAGCAAATTGATTCGAAAGACTAGAAAAAGATGTACATTTTGGGATTAACAACTCTCGGTGATGCGGCGGCGGCGCTCATAAAGGACGGCGAACTCGTTGCTGCGGTCGAAGAAGAGCGCTTTTCGCGGAAAAAGCATCATAGCGGATTTCCATATAAGGCAATTCAATTCTGTTTGGACCAGGCGGGTATCACTCTGGCGGAGGTAGCGCACGTTGGGCACTACTGGAAGCCGTGGATCCTTCGGCATAAGGCAATGCAGGCTGCTAGATCGGCCCTAATTTCGCGAGATATGTTTAAGGCTCGTGCTGATCGAGGGGTTTCGCAGGTCAGCAGCAGTTATTTAGGGATGTTCGGACACCCGAAACGCCTGCGTGAGCACTTCGGGCCGAGTAAGTTCAAATTTCACTATCTCGAACACCATCAGACGCACGCCGCGTCGGCATTTTTTGTCTCACCATTCGACTCGGCTGCGATCCTGACGTGGGACGGCACTGGTGAGGATACGACGACGCTATTTTCACGAGGTAACGGCAACAAGATCGAGGTTCTTAAACGCATCAAACTGCCGCACAGCTTAGGTCAATTTTACTCGGCCGTTACTAATTACATCGGGTTTGATATGTTCGCCGGCGACGAGTGGAAGGTGATGGGCCTCGCGGCCTACGGCAAGCCGAAACACGTCGATTTTTTTCGCGAAAAAGTGCTCACCACAAACGGCAACGGCGATTTTCGACTTGACATCAAAGTTCTCGATCACCATTTAGCGAAGCATTATCAATTTTCAGACGCGATCGTGAAAGAGCTCGGACCGAGTCGCAAAGTGGATGAAGAATTGAGCGAGCATCACTGGGACGTAGCATGTTCGGCCCAAAGAGCTTTAGAGGATACGGCAATTTACCTCGTCAAAAAGATCAAGGAAATGACGGGCGAGGAGAATCTTTGTATGGCCGGCGGCGTGGCATTCAACTCCGTTATGAATGGCCGCATTTTCCACGAGACGCCTTTTAAACGGTTCTTTGTCCAGCCCGCCGCCGGCGATGCAGGATGCAGCCTCGGTGCCGCAATGATGGTTTGGCACCAAAAGCTCGGAAATCCCCGTAAATTTGTTATGAACCACGCCTACTGGGGACCTGGATTTACAAATGACGAGTGCCGATCCGTGCTCGATGGGTCGGGTCTGAAATACGAGACTCTGGACGACGACGTCCTACTGCCTAAATTGGCAAAGATGATCTCTGACGGAGCGATCATCGGCTGGTTCAATGGCCGAATGGAACTCGGCCCCCGGGCACTCGGAGCCCGCAGTTTCCTTGCCGATCCGCGGCGGGCCGATATGCGCGAGATACTAAATCACAAAGTAAAACTTCGCGAATGGTTTCGGCCGCTGGCACCGTCGATGCTTGAGGAGTATGGCGGAGAGGTCTTTGGCGTCGAACACCACGATCCGTTTATGATCACTGTGATCGAGGTCGCGGAGGCTTACAAATCAAAGATCCCGGCGGTCGTGCACGTTGACGGAACGGCGCGGCCGCAAATGGTGAGCCGCGACACAAACCCCCGATACTGGCGGTTGATCGATGAATTTAGAAAGATCACCGGCATCCCTATGCTCCTAAACACCTCGTTTAACGTTCAAGAGCCTATTGTTTGTACACCACAAGATGCGGTCAACACGTTCAACAATTCCAATTTCGATGCCTTAGTGCTCGAGAATAATCTGGTCGTTAGACGTTAGGTTTATCAAATGCTTTCCTTCGGTAGGATATTATTTTTATTAACATTTTTTGCTCTGCTCTTGCTGAGTCTTTTTGTGTTCTCCGATAAGGTTACTGAATTACTTTCGCTGCCCTTGCTCCTGGCCCTTGGTGGCATAACCGCATATTTCTTGAACCGGGATGTGGCTGACCCGGATTCTGATTTTCAGTTGGATATTTTCTTTTGGGCCTTTTCTATTCGTCTTTGGATGGGATTTGTTCTATACGGACTTGATTTGAGCGCCGTCTTTGGCGACGAGGATGCTTCCGGTTATTTGATGGCGTGGAATTTTGCCGAAAATTGGTATAAGAATGGGTTCGACGGATTTCTTTCTGATCTTTTCCTTGTATTGTTTCAAAAGCAAAACATTGGACAAGGGATAATTTGGGGCGTACCTACCTTTTTCGCCGGCGGTCCCAGCCGAATGATTGTTTCGGTAATAAATAGTTTTGCCGGCGCATTGCTTGTTATAGTTATGTTTCGGATGGCTCGCCGTATTTTCGACAACAAAACGGCACGGGTCACCGCAATTCTAGTCGCATTTTGGGCGTCATTCATATTGGTCTCAGCAGGCACGTCGAAAGAGATGCTTGTAATTCTATTCGAATGGTTCATTCTATACTTGGTAGTCCGGAATCCAAGGGGTCTTTCGTATACGGATGTCCTTATCGCTTTACCAGCTTTTGCGGCTTTATATGTGACGCGTTTTTACGCCTTGTACATGGTCGCGGCTGCCTTCCTATTCAGGACGCTTTTTGTCAGTGGCCGTAATATCATCAGAAATTCGATCATTGGTTTCGTTATCATCGGTACAGTCGCGGTCGTATTAAGTTCGAGCGGGGTAATAAACCGTGATTTTGATCGCTTGGATAGCCAAAATAGAGGGATCGTGAATTGGCGGCAAGGCGTCGCAAGTTCCACAGGCTCCGGAATCAATATTTACGCCGAATACGAAGGTTCTTCGATAGCTATTCCAGTTGCTACCGTCTACTTTTTTCTAGCCCCCTTTCCTTGGGAGGTATTCAGTGGTGGCCTTCGGGGCGGGTTTGCGGCGGTCGAGAATGTTTTGATAATCGTGATCTTAATAATCGGATTTCCCGCGATTAAAGTTTACTTCAGGGATACTTTTCCAACCGTTTTTTCTTTGCTGATCTTTTGCGTTTTGTACGCCGGATTTCACATCTGGGGGCTCGCAAATGTTGGGTTGGCTTGGCGGCACAAACAGACTGTGATGCCGTTGTTTTTTATGCTCGTCGGCTTGAGCATAGCCCATCGTAAGGCAAGTTGGCGAATCATATCTCAAAATCTGTCGAGAAAGGAAAAGAAGTGAAGCGTCGTGTCCGCAAATTAGGCTTGATCCGTACGGGTGACGAACTGTTTGCGAGATTGGCCATCAATTAAATAGATGTGCGGAATTGTCGGATTTGTAAATAAGGACGGACGGGCGACTGATCGTGACGTTCTCGAAGCGATGAACCGCGCCATCATTCACCGCGGACCGGATGAGGATGGCTTCTATGTTAATGAAAATGTCGGGCTTGCGATGCGTCGACTTTCGATCATAGATCTTGCCAGCGGGCAGCAGCCGATCCACAACGCGGACAAGACAAAATGGATCGTGTTTAACGGGGAAATTTATAATTACCAGCTCCTGCGCGACGATCTCGAGAAACGCGGCCACCGCTTTTATACAAAATCCGACACTGAAGCCGTAATTCATCTGTACGACGAATACGGGGCGGATTGCTTGCAACATCTGCGCGGGATGTTCGCTTTTGCGATCTGGGACGAATCGGACCAGGCGCTCTTTTTAGCCCGCGACCGCGTTGGCAAAAAGCCTCTGCTTTACTCGCATCA
>DAIRVI010000134.1:0-5492 GCA_036802885.1 Pyrinomonadaceae bacterium | reverse complement strand
TCATCCCCGAAAAAGACTGGATCCAATTCGGCCAATGGATCACCTGGCACGGCCGCCGCGTCTGCAACGCGAAAAAGCCGAAGTGCGAGGAATGTGTGTTGTCCGATATTTGCCCGTCGAGCCGAATCTAGACCACTCGGAATCGAAACGACTTTCATGAGAGGTTTTGTTAATATTGCAGTAGTATGCAGTTCTCATTTGATAAAAAACGAAGGTCAAGGATGTTATAAAGATGATCGAAAAGGAAGGGTGGCATTTCGTCAGAATACGCGGCAGTCATCGCCAGTTTCATTATCTAATAAAAACTGGAACCGTTACGATCTCTGGTAAGGAAAGTATCGACATCCCAATAGGCACATTGAACATTGTCCTAAAACAGGCTGGACTTAAGAAATAGTGAGGTTGTCTATGCGTTACATGGTCGTCATTGAAAAGGGTGAAACAAGTTTCGGGGCTTATGTTCCCGATTTGCCGGGTTGCGTCGCTGTTGGCGAAACTGAGCAAGAGGTCAAACAACTCATTCAAGAAGCCATCGAATTCCATCTCGAAGATTTGGCCGAATCTGGAGTTCAAATACCACCGGCAATGTCCACGGGCGATTATGTCGAGGTCTTAGCGGCATAGCTATGTTGCGATCCGTGTTACAGTTCGTCGCGAAAGTTCGATGGCTAACAGCCGCGATACTGCTTATCTTTGGGCTTATTTACTTGAATTCTGCAGTATTTAATTTCTGGGCGGCTGACGTTCCGCCTCGCCTTTATCCGGAGCAATATCGAGCGATAGGCAGCAAACACCTCGGGATTTCAGTTTTTCTAATTATTTTAGCCGTTATAATACCTATTCTTTTTCGAAAGAAAAACAACTCCCAATAAATACATATGCAGTTATCATTCGATAAAAATTTAATAGACATCGCATTTAAGGTCGAGGACGGCGAGCGTCTGACGTTCGACGAAGGCCTCGCTCTCTACAACACCACCGACCTAAACGCGCTCGGCAAATTAGCCGACACCGTTCGCCGCCGCAAGCACGGCCTGACGACGTATTACAACGTCAACCGCCACTTTAACCACACGAATATCTGTGTAGCGGATTGTAAATTCTGCGGGTTTTATCGACGTGCGAGACAGGACGACGCATACACGCACTCAGTCGAAGAGGGAATCGAGATCGCTCGTTCTGCAGTTGCCGAGGGCGCGACCGAGCTGCATATCGTCGGCGGTTTGAACAGCAAACTGCCGTTTGAGTATTACACCGATCTTTTCTCTTCGCTTAAACGTGAATTCCCAAAACTCCATCTCAAAGCCCTGACGATGGTGGAACTTGATTTCTTTGCCCGGTTTTACAAGATATCGGACGAAGATCTGATCGAGCGTCTGCACGCCGCGGGTATGGATTCGTGCCCCGGCGGCGGTGCCGAGATCTTTGCGGAACCGACGCGCAGCCGCATCTGCGACCACAAATGCGACGGCCCACGTTGGCTCGAGCTTGCCGGAAAAGTTCACAAGGCTGGTCTCAAGACCAACGCGACGATGCTTTACGGCCACATCGAATCTATCGAAGACCGCATCGACCATTTCATAAAACTCCGCGAACAGCAGGACAAGACCGGCGGCTTCCAGTGCTTCATCCCGCTCGCGTTCTACCCGCCGGGCACCGCGCTCGACAGCCTGCCCGGCCCCGACGCGATCGACAATCTCAAGACCATCGCCGTCTCACGCCTGATGCTCGACAACTTCGACCACATCAAGGCCTACTGGGTCATGCTCGGCAAAGCCACCGCCCAGACCGCCCTCCACTTCGGCGCCAACGACCTCGACGGCACCATCACCGACGGCGGCGAGCTCACCCACAGCTACTCCGTCGAATCCGGCGGCGAAGTAAAAATGACCAAACAAGAGATCATCGAAATGATCCAACGCGCCGGCTTCGAAGCTGTCGAAAGAGACACGGTATATAATAGAGTCGAGCAGCGTGCAAAAGCCTGATGCATTTGAGATACCAACGGAGGTAGTATGACCGCAACGACAGCTGATTTAATCTCGATCGCCGATTCACTGCCGATCGATCTGAAATTGGAGTTGATAGACAAACTTCTTGAGAGCGTGTCGCCTCGAACGAACGAGATCGACGAACTCTGGAAAACCGAGATCGCACGTCGAATTGACGAAGTAGAAAGCGGCACGGTACAGACGATTCCGGGCGACGAAGTTTTCGCAAAGGTCCGAGAGCGATTCGGTAAATGAGATTTTCGTTTCATCACGGAGCCGAGGTCGAATTCTGGCGTGCGATCGACTTTTACGAAGATTGCGAACCTGGCCTAGGCCATGAATTTTCGGACGAAGTTTTTGCTACTATTGGCCGCATTCTCCGTTTTCCTGAATCATGGCCACAATATTCGTATCGTTCGCGGCGATGTATTTGCAATCGCTTTCCGTACACTATCGTTTATCGCGTAGTTGGTGATGAGGTCGTGATTTACGCCGTAATGCACAAAAACGAAAACCAAACTATTGGAAAGATCGACTTTGAAATTGATTTCAACGACCTCGACGGCACCATCACCGACGGCGGCGAGCTCACCCACAGCTACTCCGTCGAATCCGGCGGCGAACTATGACCAAACAAGAGATCATCGAAATGATCGAGCGCGCAGGCTTCGAGGCCGTCGAACGCGACACCGTCAACAACCGCGTCGCGGCAGTGTAGGTTTGTCGTCTAGGTGCGGGATGAGAGTCAAGGGTCATCATTTTGGCCGTTCGGTTCCGATAAAGACCATTATGGAGGCAAACGATCGCGATTTGCGAGAACAGAAAAAGACGTTACCCATTGATGATTTCTGGGTAACGTCTTTTTTAATTATCTCAGATCTCTATCTGTTAAATTTATCAGGGTATCTTTACGGCAATGCAGCGATCCAGGCTTCCAGTGCTGAACGGGTGATGCCGAATCTGACATGACCGCTTCCAAGTCCCACTACCTCGATTATCTGAATGCCCGAGCATCCGCCTGTATCAATAACGGTTATTCCTGCCGAAGTGCCGCCCGCATCAATAAAGTTGCCGAGTTCGTTGGCATAGAAACGGTTCTTTCTAAGCCCTGCAGGTCGGTCTTCAGGCAGAACAGTGCCCGGGCAGACATCATCGGCATCAAAAACACCGTCGCCATCCGCATCGGGCGGCGATTGTACTTCAAATGCTCCCATATCGACGGCAGCACCAAAGATCCTTGCAAAGCCGGTTCCCCGCTGATCGGTTGTGATTCCCACCGGGATCAGGAGATCGCTGCCCGCATTGATGGCCGGACTGCCTGCCAGCAAGGCATGAGTCTGGGTCGGACCGCCGTTATTCTGCAAAGGCCCGAGATTCGGATCGCCGGTGCGATTTCCATTGATTCCGCTTGTCACGCCGCAACTGCCGTCTTCGATTAAACTAAACTCCGCGTTAATCGTGCCGCTGGAGTTGAAACAATCTCCACCGGACGGGCTGTTTGCAACGATCGAGTTCTTGAGAGTCACGGAACCATACTGACTACTAAGAATGCCCCCGACAAATGGTGCGCTATTGCCCGAAAATGTGCTGTTGGTAATGTTGGCGGTAGCTAGTCTGCCTGGTGAGCCCACGTTCCAAATCGCGCCGGCGGCGCCGCCGCCGCCTGCCGCCGTATTACCCGAGATGGTCGAGTTGGTAACGGTCAAAGTGCCGTCGTTGTTGGCAATACCGCCGCCGATACCGCCGCCGCCGCCTGCCGCCGTATTACCCGAGATGGTCGAGTTGGTAACATTCAATGTGCCGAGGCTGAAAATACCGCCGCCCCAGTATCCCGTATTACCCGAGATGGTCGAGTTGGTAACGGTCAAAGAGCCGACGTTGAAAACACCGCCGCCGTTACTTCCGGAGCCGGAGTTCCCACCCGAGATGGTCACACCATTGATCACCACTGTTGCACTGGACGTGACACCAAATACACGGCTGGCATTATTTCCTGAGATCGTTAGTTGATCTGCTCCCGGTCCGTTGATCGTCAATGTTCCGTTGTTGGCAATGAGGAGGTCGCCACTCGTTAATATGATCATTCCTGTCACGCTGAATTCGATCGTGTCATTATCAGGGTTTGCATTCGCTGCCTGTATCGCATCCCGCAATGTGCAGGTTGCATCACAAGTGAAGTCGCCCGCGTCGCCAAGTGCATTAACCGTATAGGTCGCCGCCTGTGCCTGTATCGCACCGATGCCGAGCAGGATTACCATCATCGTTATCATTGTTGTTCTCTTCATCTTATTTTTTTCTCCTAAATTTTGTTGCAGCAACTTCCGGATTTCCAAAGAAACCGACTTCCAACTCGAGAAGCCGGTTTCTGGGAAAATTCGAATTTCGTTTAAGGCAATGCAGCGATCCAGGCTTCCAGTGCTGAACGGGTGATGCCGAATCTGACATGACCGCTTCCAAGTCCCGCCTCTTCGATTATCTGAATGCCCGAGCATCCGCCTGTATCAGCAACGGTGATGCCCGAAAATGTGCCCCCCGCATCAATAAAGTCGCCGGAGCCGATGGCATAGAAACGGTTCTTTCTAAGCCCCGCAGGTCGGTCTTCAGGCAGAACAGTGCCCGGACAGACATCATCCGCATCAAGGACACCATCGCCATCCGCATCGGGCAATCCGCCCCATGATGGCTTGGAATCTTGCGCCGGATCGCTGGTCAGACGGGTTTGATCTGAGCCATCCGCATTCATCACATATATCTCGAAGTTGTCGTCGCGGAAGGAGGTAAAGGCGATCTTCGTCCCATCAGGTGAAAAGCTTGGCTGTGCATCAAACGCCGCATTAGTGGTCAGACGGGTTTGATTCGAGCCATCCGCATTCATCACATATATCTCAACGTTGCCGTCGCGTCCGGAGGCAAAAGCGATCTTCGTCCCATCAGGTGAAAAGCTTGGCTGTGCATCAAACACGCCCGCATTAGTGGTCAGACGGGTTTGATTCGAGCCATCCGCATTCATCACATATATCTCAAAGTTGCCGTCGCTGAAGGAGGTAAAAGCGATCTTTGTTCCATCAGGTGAAAAGCTTGGCTCGAGATCAATCGCCGCATTGGTGGTTAGACGCATTGGATTTGAGCCATCCGCATTCATCACATATATGTCAAAGTTGCCGTCGCTGAAGGAGGTAAAAGCGATCTTTGTTCCATCAGGTGAAAAGCTTGGCTCGCCATCAGTCGCCGAATTGTTGGTTATGTTGGTTGGACTTGAGCCATCTGCATTCATCACATAGATCTCGAAGTTGTCGTCGCGGCCGGAGGTAAAAGCGATCTTCGTCCCATCAGGTGAAAAGCTTGGCTGAAGATCACTCGCCGAATTATTGGATATGTTGGTTTGACCTGAGCCATCCGCATTCATCACATATATCTCATCGTTGTTGTCGCGGAGGGAGGTAAAAGCGATCTTCGTCCCAGCCTGTGCCTGAATATTCTGGGCTATTCCAAACACCATTC
>DAIRVI010000133.1:0-5496 GCA_036802885.1 Pyrinomonadaceae bacterium | reverse complement strand
TGCTCGGTGCCGAAGGTGCCGATGCCGTTGAGGCGGAAGCTGAAGACGACCTTGTTTTCTTTGCGGACGCCGACGTTAAAAGTGTAGTACTGCAGCGCTAGAGAGCAGCAATCGTAGGCGTAACCGGCGGTTAAGAGCGAGCTGATAAGCGGTGTCTGTTTTGAAACCCGTCGGTTTTGGAAATCAAAGAAAAATGAAGTGCCGCCGTATAATCCCCTGTCGCGATTTCCCAAAAACAGGGACGGGCTCCATTGCGAACCTCGCAGCGTACCGGGTTCTTTCCCCTCAGAATTGGCGTACTGTGCGAGCGCCGGGATGAGCGTAACGGCTCGCGTGTAGTAAAACGTCTGAAAGAGCTTGAACATCGCTAAATCGAAGCCAACGGTTGCAGAAATTGCCCGCAGGCCGCCGCCTTGTAAACCGTAATCAAGACGCGAATTAACAAAAACCGTTTTTTGAGGTCGATAGGTCGCGTCAACATTTATCGGCGAAAATCTGCGCGGCACGCCGCCAAAAGTATAGAAACTAAGTGCGGTGATCGGTTCGATCTGGTTGCGGCGTCCGGCGATCAAGGCACCGCCAAACGTTTCGTCAAAGAAATATTTACCGCGGACGGTCAATGTAAAGATCTCGTATGGCTGAATAGCAAGCGAGTGATTTGCGGGATCGGGCCTCGCACGCAAGAGATTTTGGGCGTCGGACGTTACCGCCTCACCATATTTCCGGGTATAAATGCGGTTAGTTACGCCAAACTCGATCTCGTTCGTGTTGCTGATCGAATCAATATAATCAAAACGGATGATCTTGTTAAAATTGTTTACACCCCTCACCAACCGGTAAGTCAGAAAGGGTTCGATCACATGTCGAAATCGAAATACCTTGTTTTTACCGTAGTAATTCTTTGCTAGTGCGATCGGCCTGACATCAAAAATAAACTCGCCATACCTACGAATGACATCGTCGCCAACAACCCTTCGCATAATGTCGAATGAATTGGAATAATAAGTGACCCGCGCCGAACCCGTCGCCGTAAAATTGAAATATTTAGTTCGAATCGGAATCGTAAGCTGCGGATACGCGTCTAAACGCTGAGCGAGCGAAGGCGTGAGCACTGGATCTGTTCCGGCTATCCGCTTATATAGGTCCAGATCGTCGACCTCTTCGCGACGCGAAACGCCCTCGAGGCTCGATTTAAATGAAAAATAAACGCCGTCGAGGAACGAGAGCATCGACGGACGCTTTTCGAAATTTACGCTCGGTAGGTTGCGGGTTTTCTCACGCACGTTCGGGATGGATATGACCTGCGTACGGGCCAGGAAATTTAGCGTATAGTCATTCCAACTCTTATTGATGAATACCTGCGAGACCTCAATCGGCGAAATTATTTGCTGAATACCGTCCGAAAACTCCTGCCTGAACGCGAGACTGGACGTCAACCGCACATCGGCGGCCACGGTAAAACCGTTCGGAAAATAGTTTACGCCGTCAGCATATATGATAGATCCGCCCTGATCCGGGCGCGTGGCGTCTGCTTTTGGACCCAAAACTCGATCCTTTACGCTGTAGAAACCGAAATTAAAGAAAGATCGAGAGTTCGCACGAGTTCTAACATCCAGACCGTAACCGAAGCCGCGTGCCGAATAAAGATCGCCGCGAAACGTAATGTCCGCCGAATCCCCGAGGGTCTTATAGTAAGCCGTTGAAACTCTTAGCCCCTTTCGGCCCGAATAGCCTATCGTGGGTGTCAGAAAGCCTGAGCTTCGATCTTTTTCCTTAATCGGTATCGAGGCAAACGGCACTATCAACAAAGGTATGTTCTTTATTCGAAACCGTGCGTTCTTTAGCCGCAATTTGTCATTGATCTTGATCCGGGCCTTGTCCGCTGTAAAACTCCACTTCGGGACGGCCTCTTCGCACGCGGTAAATTTACCCTTAGTGACAACTACCTCGTTCAAGCTGATACGCTCGACGCGTTCTGCCGAGAAATATAATACCGTCCCGTCGTTTGTCTGATTAGTAAAACCGGTCGAATCCTCAAATACGCCGAGCTTGGTTTTATAATTCCATACGGCGGACGACCCAGTGATTCGTTGATCGTCACCCTGGTCGAAGATAACGCTCCCGGTCGCAACCATTTTGTTTTCGGCCTCGTAAATGACAATGTCATTTGCCTGCAATCGATAAATTCCATAGCGAACATCGACGTTTCCCGAGTGACGGATCACGCGACCGCCCTTTCCACCCTCAACGGTTTGCCTCTCGGAATAGACAACTACTTCGCCGTCGCCCCCCTCCCTGTCAAAAAGCGGTTTCTTTTTAGGTTTTGGCGCCGTAACTTTCTGCTCGGCCGAGACGGGATTAATATTCGGCGTGTCGGTTATTGGATTAGAAACCTGTCGCTCGACGGGGTTTGTCTGTTGCGCGTTCGAGAGTATCGAAAGCACAAACATCAACGTTAGCAGGCAGATTGATCTTGAAAGCCGCATCGGATAAATAAGACGATATTCGATGCTAACACGAACGAGAACTAACAATAAAGCCCTGTGCTAAACTAAGCTTTCCGGTAATATTTGCAGAGCGTTATGGCAAACGAACACGTGTTGGTAGTCGAAGACGAAGAGTTGATGCGTATCATTTTGCGTCAGCTTCTCGAAGACGCCGGTTATAGTGTTTACACCGCGGACAGCGCCGAAAATGCGATCGAGATCTTTTCGTCGAATGATATTCTCGTCACCTTAAGCGATATCAAAATGTCAGGCCGCGACGGCCTTGAGCTATTGGACCAGATAAAATCCCTCGACGCCGAAGCCGTCGTGATAATTATGACAGCCTATTCGTCGGTCGATTCGGCCGTAGCAGCCTTGCGAAAAGGGGCTTACGATTACGTCACAAAACCCTTTGTTAACGAAGATATTTTGCAGACGATCAGGAATGCGGTCCAAAATCGGAGACTTTTTAATGAAAATCGCGTTCTCCGCCGCGAGCTTCGTCGGGCATATAATTTCTCAGAGATAGTCGGAAAGTCCGAAGCTCTCCAGCGGGTTTTCGATATTGTAAATAAGGTTGCCGACACCTCCGCAAATGTACTGATCCAAGGCGAGAGCGGCACGGGCAAGGAGCTGATCGCACGCTCGATCCATTTCAACAGCGGCCGCGGCGACAAGCCATTTCTCGCCGTCAATTGCGGAGCCCTACCTGAATCACTGCTCGAAAGCGAACTATTCGGACATACAAAAGGCTCGTTCACCGGTGCCGTTGCCGACAAGGTTGGCCTATTTCGATCCGTAGCCGGTGGCACTCTATTTTTGGATGAGGTCGGTGACATGCCCCAGTCGCTGCAGGTCAAATTGCTGCGGGCGTTGCAGGAGCACGAAGTGACACCGGTCGGAGCCTCTCACCCGGTTAAGTTCGACGCTCGAATAATCACGGCGACAAACAAGGTACTTGAGAGCGAGGTTGAACATGGGCAGTTTAGAGAAGATCTGTTTTACCGCCTAAATGTTGTAGAAATTGAAGTTCCACCGCTGCGGGAACGCCCTGAGGATATCCCGCTGCTCGTCAAACACCTTGTCGCAAAATCAGCAAGTGCTCAAAACCAGCCGGAGAAACCTGTCACAAAAGATGCCCTGACGGCTCTCTCTAAATACTCGTGGCCGGGCAATGTCCGCGAACTAGAGAATGTGATCGAACGTGCGATGATCCTTAGCGGCGTCGAGATCGACTTGGACAGTTTGCCGCCGAAGGTTCAAAACTCTGACAATTCAAATGACACAGATTTTGGACGCGTGTCTTTGCAAACACTTGACGAAAAAGAACGGCAGTATATAGCCGAGATACTCGATCGCGTCGATTACCACAAGGGCCGGGCCGCCGAGATCCTCGGCATTGATCTATCGACGTTATACCGCAAATTAAAGCGATATGGCCTGAACTGACAATTATTTTGACGTGAGTTCGAGGACGAAGGAATCACCGCCTTCGACTCTCGTGATCCGACCGGTGGTATACGGCTCTTGATAAAAACTGTTTGCCGGATATGAAATTCCCTTGACCGTATTGTCTCCGCTCATCTCGCTTTGGGCGCTAAGTTCGTCCGGGAACCAGGTTTCCACTGCAATGCTCCCGCTAACCGATGCTCCGTACTTCTCGGCGTCAGCCACCACCTTATTCGCATTGTCCTTAGAAAACCGAATTACCGCTACGACTTTTTTGCGGGTGCCATCGACTTTCCAAACAACATCCTCGGCTTCAAAGGGCAAGGTTACGATCAGCGCGAGGTCCTCGACATTAGTGTTAGGCGTGTCGCTTCCCTGTGACACCGCGGACGGTGAATTTGCGACCGATTGATTATTTGTATTTTTGTCGTATCCACCACAGCCGCACAAAAACACAGTTACGAGAATCGAAAGCCAAATCAGAGGATTACCAAAGGTTTGCATCGGTTAATTGTATGCGGTTCGCTGATCGATTTGCAATTTGCACTCCGTCGGACCAAAATCGGTTTTTACTATTCAACAGGTTGCTGCAAGAGTGTGATGCCGCCCGAACTGGCCTCACAATATGTTAAAATTGCTTCCAAAGTTAATGAATAACAGAGCCATATGACACCTGAGATCAAAGAGAATACCGTTGCGGCTGAATCTGAAAAACAAACCTGGGAAGAAAGCACCCTCGCCGATGCCTTGAATAAGACGCCGGAACGCAGAGAGTCTTTCGAAGGCGTAAGCCTCGAACCCGTTGAACGGCTTTACACCGAAGCCGATACGCCGAATGTCAGCGAGATCGGATTTCCGGGCGAGTTTCCATACAAACGCGGAATTCACCCGACTGGTTATCGCGGCAAGCTCTGGACGATGCGGCAGTTTGCGGGCTTTTCGTCGCCGGAGAATACTAACGCTCGTTTCAAATATTTGCTCGAACACGGGCAGACCGGCCTTTCGGTCGCCTACGATCTACCAGCTCTTATGGGCCTCGATTGCGATTCGCCGCTGAGCGAAGGCGAGGTCGGTAAATGTGGTGTCGCAGTCTCGTCTTTAGCTGATTTCGAAGTACTTTTTGACGGAATTCCGCTCGACCAGGTTACAGTCTCGCAGACGATCAATGCTCCGGCACCGATATTTCTGGCCATGTATCTCGTCGTTGCTGAAAAGCAAAAGGCGGATTTCACCAAAATTTCGGGCACTTTGCAGAACGACATTTTAAAGGAGTACATCGCTCAAAAAGAGTGGATATATCCGATCAAACCGGCGATGAAATTGGTCATCGATACGTTTGAATATACGGTTAAGCACGTTCCGAAATACAATCCGATTTCAATTTCCGGCTATCACATCCGTGAGGCCGGTGCGACCGCGTTGCAGGAACTGGCGTTTACGCTGCGGGACGGCGTCGAATATGTGAAATACGGTGTGGATCGTGGAATGGCTGTCGACGATTTTGTGCCGCGGCTGTCGTTTTTCTTTAACGCACACAACGATTTTTTCGAGGAGATCGCTA
>DAIRVI010000132.1:0-5605 GCA_036802885.1 Pyrinomonadaceae bacterium | reverse complement strand
TGCACCGCGTGCCACGGCGGCAATCCGGCAGCGACGACGGCGAAAGATGCTCATGTAAGGCCAAAGTTTCCAAAAGCCTGGGGCTGCAAAGACAACGGCGAGTGTTCGAGCCGCAATCCGGAACGGACGAACACGCTTTTGGCAAAAGAGAGCCGTGATTTTGTCCGATTTGTTAATCCGGGCGATTTTCGAGTCGTAAGCCAGTCGTGCGGCGAATGCCATACCGATCAAAACAGAAAGGTCTCACAAGGGATGATGGCGCACGGTGCGATGCTTTGGGGCGCGGCGCTCTATAATAACGGCGGTTTTCCGATCAAGGACACGCATTTTGGCGAGAGTTACGCTGAGGACGGCCAGCCGCAGGCATTATTTCAAAGCCCAGCGCCGACGCGCGAACAACAGGCGTTCAAAGGGTTTCTCTCGTCGCTGTACCCGCTTCCGCGTTGGGAGGTGTCGCAGCCGGGCAATATACTCCGCGTTTTTGAGCGTGGTGGCAAACGCCGCATTGAGGTCGCAAATCCCGACCGCGAAGAGGAGGGCGGAAAGCCGGATAAAGGTCTCAGCCCGCGCGGGCTCGGCACTAATAACCGAACCGATCCTGTGTATCTCGGCCTGCAGAAAACACGGCTTCTTGATCCGACCCTGAATTTTCTCGGTACTAACGACCACGCGGGCGATTACCGCTCGGCGGGCTGTACCGCGTGTCACGTGATCTACGCGAACGATACGAGCGTCACCGCTGCCGGACATTACGCGGCGGCCGGCAACCAGGGATTTTCGCAATCTGCCGACACCAAGATACCCAAAAATGAGCCGGGCCATCCGATAAAACATCAATTCACGTCGCAGATCCCGACAGCTCAATGTATGACCTGCCATATGCATCCGGGTACGAATATGGTCGCGACCTATCTTGGCCGGACGTGGTGGGATAACGAGTCGGACGGCAAAATGATGTATCCGGCCGATAAGCAGATCGAGCCGAGCCAGTCTGAGGAGGTTGAAAAGCTGCAAAAGAACCCTGAGGGCGCGTCGCTGAGAGGGCTATGGTCGGACTCGATCTTTTTGCAAAAAACGGGTACGGCCGACTTTAATAGTAAGCTCAAAAATGTGCAGTTTGCTGATTCCCACGGTCACGGCTGGATATACAAGAATGTTTATAAGAAGGATCGGAAGGGAAACCTGCTCGATGCTGACGACAAAGTGGTCGCCGCGGACGATCCCGACAAGTTCAGAAAGGCGGTCCATTTGCAGGACATTCACCTCGAAAAAGGTATGCACTGCGCGGACTGTCATTTTCAGCAGGACAGCCACGGCACCGGTATTCTCTATAATGAGCCGCGTGCCGCCGTCGAGATCGGCTGTATCGATTGCCACGGTTCGATGAAAGAGAAAGCGAACGGTATCACGAGCGGGTATGCGGCAATGCCGCTCGAAAATAAGAACGAGATCACGCAGCGTGAACGAGCGAAAAAGCCGTTGATCGGACGCGATCTCACTCGCTACAGGTTCCGCGCCGCAGACGGCAAAAAATTGGCTATTCTCGAGGTTCTGACCCGTGACACAAAGCGCAAGGATTCGAACGGGAACGAGGTTCAGCTAAAAAAAGGAGATGTTGTCCAGAACTCCATAGTTGAGCCAAATCTGTGGTGGCGAGTTAAACAAACTGCCGACACGGTCACGCCGGGCAACGCCGATTACAACGAGAGATCGGCTTACGCAAAGACGATGCAAAAGGACAACACGACGTGGGGCAATGCAGGCGCAAATGACAGTACGCTCGCTCATCGCGAAAGCAGTATGACGTGCTATGCCTGTCACACGTCGTGGGTGACAAGCTGCTTTGGCTGCCATTTGAGCATGGAAGCTAACCGCAAAACGCCGATGCGGCACAACGAGGGAGGCGATTCACGAAACTTCACAAGCTACAACTTTCAGGTCTTGCGCGACGATATTTTTATGCTTGGCAAGGATGGCACCGTGACCGGTCACAAGGTCGCTCCTGTCGCATCAAGGTCGGCGGTCCTCGTCAGTTCGCGTAATCAGAACCGCGAATGGATTTATTCGCAACAGCAGACCATTTCCGCCGAGGGCTTTTCGGGCCAGTCGTTTAGTACGCATGTTCCACATACGGTGCGAGGACGAGAGACGCAAAGCTGCTCGGATTGTCATGTTTCAAAAGACAAGGATAACAATGCGTGGCTCGCTCAAGTGATGCTGCAGGGAACGAATTTTGTAAATTTTATGGGTCGCTATGTGTATGTTGCGGCGACCCACTCGCTCGAGGCGGTTGCCGTAACAGAACATACCGAGCCGCAAGCCGTCTACGGCAGCAACCTGCACAAGCTGGCTTACAAGGACAACTACGACAAGTTTGTTCGCGATGGCCGTGAGTTAGACGAAGTCTACGAAAACAAAGGTCGCCCCGAGGCGCTGCAGGTACAGGTCCGAGGTGAATATGCTTACGTAGCGGCCGGAAAAGGCGGCCTGCGCGTTTACGATGTCGCCCAGATCGATCACAAAGGATTTTCGGAACGCATTACCACCGCGCCGGTTTCGCCCTTGGGGCAAAAATTCTATGTGCCGACAAAATATGCTGCAGCGGTTGCCGCTCCTTCGACGTTGGCTGTCGATCCGGCACGTTGGCGAACGGTTCAGAATGCGGACGGAACGTATAAACAAGTGCCGCCGGACGAAGCTCTTCGGTTAAATGCCGAGGCGAAATCAGCCGGCAAGCCCGCACCCGCGATCAACGAAGAAGGGCCGATCCATCCGCTATATGCGTATCTATACATCGCCGACAAATACGAGGGCTTGATCCTTGTCAATGCCGCGACCTTGCTGGATGGCGATCCGCGAAATAACTTCCTGAGCCGGGCGCTGACCTTTAATCCGAACGGCGCGCTCAACGGAGCGAACAACATAACGATCGCCGGCAACTATGCGTACATCACGACGGACAGTGATCTTGTGATAGTCGATCTCTCAACGCCGCTCAAGCCACGGATTGTTACCCAACAGCCATTTGATCACCCAAAAGCGGTGGCGGTGCAGTTTCTCTACGCATTTGTGGTCGATAGCTGGGGCTTGCACGTTCAAGACATAAGAAATCTCGCCACAAAAGGAGAAATCTATGCCCTCGCAACTGGCCAGATTCCTCTTAAGCACGCGAATGATATCTATGTTGCTCGTACCTACGCCTACATCGCTACCGGGGAGGACGGAATCGCGATCATCGATGTCGAAAAGCCCGAACAGCCAAAGCTCGATCAGACCTTCACGGCCGACGGAACGATCAACGACGCACACTCGATAAAAGTCGCGATGACTAACGCGAGCCTCTATGCCTATGTCGCCGACGGACGCAACGGCCTGAAAATATTGCAGCTTACCGATCCCGAAACGATGCCGAATTACGCCGGTTTCAGCCCGCGACCGGAACCGCGTCTGATTGCCACATTCAAAACCAAGGGCGAAGCCGTCGGCCTCTCAAAAGGCCTTGATCGCGACCGTGCGGCGGACGAGAGCGGCAATCAGGTCGCCGTGTTTGGCCGCCGCGGCGCCCGGCCGTTTGGGTTTGACGATGTAATGCGTCTGCTTAGAACAAACGACGGAGCCGGTGACTTCTTCGCGGTTTCGGACGAACCGACTAAATAACCCCGCGGAATCGATATACATCCATACAAACTAAAAGGGCAGCCAATGCGGCTGCCCTAAAATATGGAGATTATTGGTGGAGACGAGGGGGATCGAACCCCTGACCTCTGCAATGCCATTGCAGCGCTCTCCCAGCTGAGCTACGTCCCCAAAAACAGTGAATAACTGATAACGGAAAGTGGAAAACGCGTCTGTTATTCAACGGTTTTCTATTATGCGTTTTCCGTTATCCGTTGTCCACTTTCACCTGCCTTTGAAAACAGGCTTTCGCTTTTCGAGAAAAGCTGAGACGCCCTCTTTTTTATCCTCTGTCGAGAAACAGATCGCAAACAAGTCGACCTCGCGTCGCAGGCCCTCGTCGAGATTGGAGCGCGAGGCAAACTTAACCGCTTCCTTAGATAACTGCAAAGCGATCGGGGCTTTTTCGGCGATCTTTTCGGCGAGCTCCATTGTCTTGGATTCGAGCTCGGCGGCTGGATATACGTGATTCACGAGCCCGAATCGATGGGCCGTTTCGGCGTCGATCATATCACCGGTCAACGCCATTTCCATCGCACGGCCTTCGCCTACGAGCCTCGGCAGACGCTGTGTGCCGCCGCCGCCGCACATGATACCGAGATTGATCTCGGGCTGCGAAAATCGTGCGCTCTCGCTCGCGATCCTGATATCGCAGGCCATGGCAAGTTCGTTCCCGCCGCCGAGGCAAAAACCGTTAACCATCGCGATGACGAGTTTGGGAAACGAATCGATCGTATTGAAAAACGTCTTTTCGTGAAACAGGTCGCGTTGCGTGACAGGCGTTTGACCCTCGAATTCGCTAATGTCGGCACCGGCGATGAATGACTTTTCGCCCGCACCTGTGATAACGAGCACGCGAACGCTGTCGTCTTTTCTTAGCTCGTCGAGAACTGCGACGCCTTCGGTATGAACTTGTTTGTTTAGAGCATTTAACTTATCGGGGCGGTTTATCGTGAGAATTGCTACTTTGCCTCGCTTTTCGACTGTTATTGTTTCGTACATACAAAGTTAAAAAGTGAAATAGTGAAAAAGTGAAAAAGTAACGTGCTCAAATGTACCAGCTCTTTTACTTTTTCACTCTTTCACCTTTTCACTTTTGCACTCTCCTTATTCGTTTACGCCTTCGCCGACATTATCATCGGCGATCCACGCCACAAATAGACGCAGCCAGCTTTCCTTTGGCTCCTCGATCGCTACGCCGATCCGCGAGGTGCCGTAGCTTGCCGGAATAACGCGGACGACCGACGCCTTGACTTCGACCGGGACGCCATTTGGGCGGTGCGAGCGTATATAGAGGCTCTCACCCGGCGTTATGAGCTGATTTAGCTGGAATAGAGCTCCGAGCGTCGAGATATCGTCCGTTTCCGTCGGTTCGCTCCAGGTCGCACCGTCCTCCGTTCGACCCGAGACCACAATCGGCAGACGCAAAGCCATCCTGAGAGCAAAACGCTTTTCCTCAAATTGGGCTTGGATAGAGGCCATAAGCAAAGTTGTCTTTGTGTTTATCGAACGTAAAGTACCGCCACAGTTTAACACTAAAAACTCTTTTGACGCATCCACTTACCGCTGATACAACGAACGACGGGAACAAAAAATTTCGCCGGCGAGCTTAGCAAATAGGTCAAAGCGATACCATTAGACGAACTAGTTAGACGATAGTTATACTATATGCACAGGCAAAATCCAAAGCATCTCTTAAACCGATTGCCTGCCGATTTATGAGTGAAAACGAAATTCAAAAAAAGGTCGTGATCCTCGGCTCGGGACCCGCCGGGCTGACCGCCGCCATATACGCGGGAAGGGCACAGCTTGAGCCGCTGGTCATCGACGGCCCACAGCCGGGCGGCCAGCTGACGATCACGACCGATGTTGAGAATTATCCGGGCTTTGCGAAAGGGATAATGGGGCCCGCGCTGATGGAGGAATTTCG
>DAIRVI010000131.1:0-5633 GCA_036802885.1 Pyrinomonadaceae bacterium | reverse complement strand
GGCTATCTCGATAAATGCCTTCGTGACCAGGGGTTAGAGGTCGAAACGCTGCACGACTGGCGTGATGTGACATTTGGCGGCCGGTCGCCTGAGCCTGGCGAGGACCACCTCGACGAATTGAAAGCCGCGGTCACCGGTAACGGGCTCACGCTCGGGCTTGCGACGGATGGAGACGGTGACCGGTTTGGGGTCATCGACGCAAACGGCGAATTTATTACGCCAAACCAACTGGTCGCGTTATTGACAGATTATCTGGCCGAGAGCCGTGGTTGGACACAAGGTGTTGCGAGAAGTGTCGCGACGTCACATCTGGTTGACAGAGTTGCTGAGGAGCGGGGTCTGACGCTCTATGAAACGCCGGTAGGCTTTAAGTTCATCGGCGAATTGATAAATAGGGACGAGATCATCCTGGGCGGAGAAGAATCCGCCGGCCTTTCGATACGGGGGCACTATCCCGAAAAAGACGGGATCTTAGCTTGCCTTTTGGTTGCCGAGGCGGTCGCCGCACGAGGGATGAGTTTGACAAATCAGCTTGCTGAGCTTTACCGCCGCGTCGGAAAGCTCGAATCGGGTCGGATCGGCGTAAAATTGACGCCCGATGTCACCGCCAAGTTGAAAGAAAAGCTGGCCGAGGAGCCGACCGAGATCGGCGGGCGACGAGTTGAAAATATTAATCGCACGGACGGCGTAAAGTTTTTATTCGAAAACAACGCCTGGATGCTTATGAGACCATCCGGTACCGAGCCGATGGTCAGGATTTACGCAGAAAGCGAAAGTAAAGACGATTTGGAGGAGTTACTTGAACAAGGCCGCAAATATCTACTGGGATAGCTCACCCGCCGGTTACACGGTGTCGAGACGATCCGCGACAGCCAGACATCGGCGATCGGCCGCGAAGGCTGAAGCGCGTTCGACTCCGTGGGGGGTTTCTTATCTGATCGTGACCTCGATCTTTGTGATGCTTTGCGTGTCGATCAACTTTCGTGCTTTTACGGAAATGCGTGAAGAAGCCGACAAAAATACGCGTCTTTCGGGCCGGATTCAGAGTTTGATGGATGAAAATCTAGCCCTGCAAGAAGAAATACATTTGTTGAAGACTGATCCGCTCGTCATCAAGCGGGCTGCCGAAAGGATCGGCATCAATTTTCGACAAGAACAAGTTCCGGTGCCGGCGAACTAAACCAACGCGGAGAAGTTGGTTCGTTAGCACACTGCCCTGCCCCTTTGATAATCCGCCTTTTGCCTTCTACTCCGCGAGACCTACAGCAATGCCTATCCGATTATTAGCGGCTCTGAGTTCCCGAACTCAGGGCCGCACTTCCTTTTAAACCATCGAATAAAATGCGAGGCGGACGATTTCAAAACCGCAATCGTAAGCTATCATTATGGTGACGTGCTTTCGTATTGTTCCGTATTTATCAACATTTTAATGAAACTCAAGCTGGATTGGGCGTATTCTCATTGTGGAATTCCGCCGATAAGCCCCATCGGTGTAGGCGGAGCGACAACGCAACGCCATGTCCGAACTGTTAAATACCCCAAAAGACCCAAACCTGATCTACGATGTCGGGCTTCATCGCGGTCAGGATACTGATTTTTACCTAAAAAAGGGTTTTAGAGTGATCGCGTTCGAGGCCGATCCCGAGAACGCAGAATTTTGCCGCGCTCGTTTCGCGGCCGAGCTCGCCGACGGCCGCCTGACAATTGTCGAAGGAGCGATCACGGATGATCTTATTGCCGATAGTACGAGCACCGTAAAATTCTACCGAAATGAGCATCACTCGCTGTGGGGAAGCACCTCTGCGGACTGGGCCGTCCGGAATGAGGTCGTCGGCACACGCAACGCGATCATTCGCGTCGCGGCGATCGATTTTGCCAAATGCCTTCAAGAGTACGGAATTCCCCACTATCTAAAGGCTGATATTGTTGGCTCCGAAACCATCTGCCTCCGGGCTTTGCTCAAATTTGAGAACAAGCCCGATTACATTTCCATACGATCCGAAAAGCTGGTTTGGCGTAAGCTGGATTACGAATTCGATCTGCTCGAAGAGCTCGGCTACGATCGTTTTAAGGCCGTTAAGCAGGATTTTGAACATATTCATCCATCACTCCCGTCCGACGCGGCCGAATCGGTTTTCAGTTTCGAAGAAGGAGCGTCGGGGCCTTTTGGCGACGAAACTCAGGGTTTATGGAAAACGCGCGAAGACGTAACAGGCGATTATCGTTCGGTCTATGTCCGATATTGGTTGTTCGGCGACTATTCATACCTCATACAGACGCAGCGTGGACGACGATTTATCGAGCGGTTGGAGAGAGTTTTTAGACGGTCGATCCCCGGCTGGTACGACACGCATGCCGTTCATTCGTCAAAACGTAAGCACGATTTGGCGGAGTTCCACAAGGCGACAGTGAACCAATCGCTTCAGGTACAAAGTGCATGGCTGCTGGCTGCGAAGATCATCGGTTTTGTGTTCAGCTTTGCATTGCCGCTATTGATCGTTCGATATTTGACACAGGAAAACGTCGGACTATACCGCGAGGCGTTTCAGGTAATTACGAACGCGGTGATAATTCTCCCGCTTGGTTTTTCGATGAGCGCGTATTATTTCCTTGCTCGAGAAACCGAGCGCCGGGGCGCGGCGATCTTCAACATTTTACTCTTTAATTTCGTTGTTGGCGGGCTAGGTTGTCTGGCCCTATATCTCTTTCCGCAAATGATCGGCAATCTTTTTCGTAGCGACGAGTTGACGCGTCTTGCTCCAACGATCGGCGTGGTGATCTGGATATGGATCTTTGCGAGTTTTCTCGAAACGGTTGCTATTGCAAATTGCGAGACGCGGGTCGCCACCGCTTTCATAGTCCTCGCGTCTATCTCAAAGACATTGTTGATGGGCACGGCTGTTTTTGCATTTGCAACCGTCGAATCATTTATTTACGCCGCTATGATCCAGGGCGGAATCCAAACGGTCATCTTGCTGAAGTATTTACATTCGAGGTTCCCCGGGTTTTGGCGTCAATTTAATTTCCGCTTTTTCCGCGAACAGACGTTTTACGCGATACCTTTTGGCCTGACAGGTATTTTGTGGATAGCGCAGAGCGACATCCACAACTATTTCGTCGGCTATAAATTCTCGTCGTCGGAATTTGCGATATACGCTTATGGATGTTTTGAGGTGCCGCTGATCGCAATGCTGTCTGAGTCCGTGACGTCGGTCCTAATTCCGCGTATGAACGCGCTCCAGCTCGCCGGCGACCGGAACGAGATGATCCGCCTGACGGCGCGGGCAATGCAAAAACTGGCGTTCTTTTATTTTCCGATTTACGTCTTTCTCTTGATCACCGCGCACACCTTTATCATCACGCTGTTCACCGAGCAGTATGAAGCGAGTGCATCGGTTTTTGTCATCAACATTACTTTGTTGCCGTTCAGCATACTTATCACCGACCCGATCGTGCGTTCGTACAAGGAACTCGGCAGATTCTTTTTGCTGACTCGAATTCTTGTATTGACCGGTATGGTCGCTGTGTTGTATTTCGGGCTCGATCACTTTGGGTTAACCGGAATGATCGCGACGGCGGTTGGCGCGATTTTGATTGAAAAGTGCATTGCCGAAGGGATGGTTATTCGCAAGCTCGGCCTCGGCCCCCAGCATCTTCCGATGCTCGCAAAGGTAGCTAAAACCGCCGTGATAAGTGCTTTTGCCGGCGTGATCACGTATTTTGTTTACGCAAATATCCATGACTATCTGCTGAACGTCGGCGAGCATTTTGCGGAAGACACATTTTCTACAACCAAGCTGAGTACCTTAAATTTTTTCGGTGGCAGCCTCGTTCTGCTGATCTCGGGATGCGTTTTTGCACCGATCTATCTGCTCGCGGCTAATTTCTGGGGAGTGATCGACGAGGACGAGAAGCGGATGTTGCGGAATTTAATGCGCAAGATTGTGCCAAAACGCGGCCCCGCTTCGCTCATCGAGGGCGAGAGTTAACAAAATCAATATGTGTGGAATCGCAGGATTTATATCTAAAACTAACGACCGTTTGGACGGCCGCGGTCCGCGTCTCGACGCGATGTGCAGAGTGATCACGCATCGCGGCCCGGACGAGCAGGGAACAGCGATCGTGGGTCGAGCGGCCATGGGCATGCGACGGCTTTCGATCATTGATATTGCGACCGGACAGCAGCCGATCTACAACACCGACAAGACGAAAGTTATCGTCTTTAACGGCGAAATATATAACTATCGCGACCTGAAAAAAGATCTTGAATCGCGCGGATATAAGTTTCGAACAAACTCGGACACCGAGACCATCATTCACGCCTACGACGAATACGGCGAGGATTGTGTCCGACTTTTGCGAGGGATGTTCGCCCTTGCGATATGGGACGAGCAGGAGCAGAGTCTCTTTATCGCGCGAGACAGGGTTGGCAAAAAACCGCTGTTTTACACGGTGACGGCTGACGGCGAATTCGTATTTGGTTCCGAACTGAAAGTGTTGCTGGCGCACGGCGGCGTCACGCGTGAGATCGATCACGGCGCGCTCGACTCGTACCTTACTTTTGGTTATGTACCTGAGGAGCTCTGTATTTTTAAGGGCGTCAAGAAGCTTGAACCTGGACATTTTCTCATCTTCAGAAATGGCGAGATTCGTATTGAAAAATACTGGGACTTCGATTATGCAGGTGAAACTGTCACTGAAAGCGAAGATGAGATCGCCGACGATCTCCTGGGTAAACTGCGCGAGGCGGTCGAGATCAGACTGATGTCGGAAGTGCCGCTGGGCGCATTTCTTTCAGGCGGCGTTGATTCAAGCGCGGTTGTCGGGTTGATGTCCCAGATAATGGACAAAAGTGTCAAGACTTTCTCGATAGGATTTCAAGAGGACAGTTTTGACGAGCTTAAGTTCGCGCGGTTGGCGGCAAAACATTTTCAGACCGACCATCACGAATTTATTCTCACACCTGATTTTGTCGATGTCATCGATGACCTTGTATGGCATTTTGATGAGCCATTTGCGGACTCATCGGCGCTCCCAACCTATATGGTTTCCAAGCTGGCCCGTGAGCACGTCTCGGTCGTCTTGTCGGGCGACGGCGGCGATGAGTTGTTTGCTGGCTATACGCGATACGTCACGGATAGAAATCGCAGTGGCCTCGAACGCCTGCCGCTTGGAATACGGAAGAAACTTATCCGGCCGCTGAGCGAAGCACTGCCACACGGAGCGCAGGGTAAGAACTATCTTTTCAACATTTCGCTCGACGCGGCTAGTCGCTACATCGACAGTATTTCCCACTTTAACGGGCCGCGAAAACGAAAACTATATTCTAGCGAAATCAGAACCAAAATGAACGGCAGTTTTGAGCGTGGCGAAAAGCTTTTCCGGCAGATCGCAAGCAGCGTTTCATCGAAAGACGCCGTTGAGAATCTGCTCTATCTTGACAGCAAAACTTATCTGCCGAGCGATATTTTAACGAAGGTCGATAGGATGAGTATGGCGGCTTCGCTTGAGGCTCGATCTCCGCTGCTCGATCACAAACTTATAGAATATGTGACCAGGATACCGTCTCATTTGAAACTCAAGAGAAACGAGTCGAAGTATATTTTTAAAAAGGCGATCGAGGGATTTGTGCC
>DAIRVI010000130.1:0-5826 GCA_036802885.1 Pyrinomonadaceae bacterium | reverse complement strand
GACATAAACATGGTGCTCGAAAGTGCCAAGTCTTCCGGTGCATTCATACTCGGAATTACGAATGAGGCAGATTCCGCGATGGCAAATATCGCCGACGAGATGCTGCTCATTCACGCCGGACGCGAGCGTTCGGTCGCAGCTACAAAGACCTATACCGGCCAGATGCTGCATTTTTATATGCTCGCCAACGAGCTCGCCTCAAAAAAGCTTGACCTCGACCGGATTCCAGACTACACATCACGAGCGTTGAAGCTGCAAGATCAGATCAAAGATCTCGTCGAGCGCTATGTCTTTATGCAAAACTGCGTCGTCGTAGGTCGCGGAATGAACTACGGTAATTCCTACGAGCTTGCGTTAAAGCTGATGGAGACGTGCTATGTAGTGGCTGAGAGGTTTTCGTCGGCAGACTTTTTTCATGGGCCGCTTGCGATAGTCGAACGCCGGTTTCCGGTTGTGCTTTTTGGGCCCACGGGAGTAACAAAGAAAAGCAGCGTTGAATTGCTCGAACGCCTTCACGAACTCAACGCCGATTGCCTTGCAATTACCAATGACCCTGATATTGCCCAGCTCGCTCCCAACAGCCTTCGACTTCCTGCGGACATTGACGAATTCCTGTCACCTATACCTTTTATCGTTCCGGCTCAGCTGTTTGCTGCGCTGCTTTCCGAAGCAAAAGGCATCGATCCGGATGCTCCGCGCTCACTCTCCAAAGTCACAAAAACGATCTGATGCTGACACTGTCGAAATGGACCTTTCTATTATTGGTATTCTCGCTGCCGCTCGTCCGTCCGTTTAACCTGACCCTTTTCGATCTACAGGTTCCTTACACCGATCTTATTTTTCTGGTCTCATTAGTTTTTTGGATCATCGCCCTTGTTCGACGCAAAACTACATTAAGAATCGATCGGGCGTATATTTTTGTTGGATTGTATGCTCTCGCGTTTACGATTTCTACCTTTCTTTCGGTCGAACCAAAGTTAAGTTTCTTCAAACTACTCGGGGAATATTACCTCTTTGGGTTGTCTTTTTTAGCGTTCAATCTTGTTCAGGATCTGCAGTTTACTAAACGGGTCGTTATCGCGTGGCTCGTCGGAGCCGGATTGACCTTTTTAGCGTCTTTCGCCGGATTCATTTTATTCTACATGGGCTATACGGACAGCGACAGCAATTACTTTCTCTCGCACCTCGGCAGCCTCCCGGCGGGCAATTATCCGCGTATCCACGCCTTATTCGCTAATGCGAATATGTTATGCAATTTCCTCAATGTCGGCATTATACTCGCCCTGCTGGCCGAACGACTGGGCTGGATCAGGCGGAGTATTGTAATCCTCTTAATCGCTGGAATAAGTTTCGCCGCCTTGTTTTCAATCTCACCGGGACTAGGCGGGATCGCGTTGAGCGTTGGGTTGTGGTTCTTCGTAGTTGGTTCGAATAAATGGTTCGCAAAACCTATGTTTGCGTGCGGATTGATCCTTGCCGTCGCGGCGTTCGCTGTGACATTGATCTCGCCTGACACCAGCAACACAGCGCAGGAAATACCTCTCCCTTTCATAGAAAAGAAGTTCGAGCCTTCAGTCCGCGTTCTCGTTTGGGAAGACACAATCCAGACCGTCCGTCAGTATCCGTGGTTTGGCAAAGGAACCGGCACCAACGTCGCTGATGTCCGATACGAGGTTCTCTCCGGAATGCAGCAATGGCTGGGCGACGCCCATAATATGTGGCTGAATGTATTGGGTCAGACGGGTCTATTCGGACTCGCGGCATTCATACTAATGCTTGGGTACCTTTTAAAGCGATGTAGTTTCACGTTTAGAGACGACAGTGAATGGCATTACGTCCGTGTTGCCTTGTCGTGTGCTTTCGTCGGTGCGTTCTTGTATCAAGGGATTGCCGGCTCGTTCGAGGACGCCCGCCATCTATGGGTACTGGTTGGCCTGCTTGCGGCGAGCTCAGTCAGCGCCAACGGTTCAAAAAGCGATATTTCACCAGCGTCCAAAACGCTTTGACCCCGTCTTTCCACTTGATCTTCTTCCCTTCGAGACTTGTTCGCGGCCGATATGAGATTGGCACCTCGACAATGTCATATCCCAAGATCGCAAGCTGTGCCGTGATTTCCGGTTCGATCTCAAATCGGTTAGAGGTGAGTCTGAGCTTGTCGGCGGCTTCGCGGGTAAACACTTTGTATGCCGTCTCCATATCAGTCAGCTTGGTACGAAAGAACAAATTGGTCGTACGAGTCAGGAAATAGTTGGCAAGCTGACGAATGCGTGGTACCGCGTTTTGCTTTAGGAACCGTGAACCGTAAACGACCGACGTTCTGCCATCGAGGATCGGTTTTATAAGATCGCAGAATTCGTTCGGGTCCAGCTCAAGGTCGGCGTCCTGGATCAGGATAATATCGCCCTTTGCCATCGTTAGCCCGATTCGAACGGCGGCGCCTTTGCCAATATTTACCGGCGTCAGGTAGGCATGCGTGACTTTCTCACGGCTTTGCTCGAGAGCCTCAACGGTGCCGTCGGTCGAGCCATCGTCGACCACAATAATTTCCTTTTCGATCGCCAGCGCGACGTTCGATACCTTCTCGATCACCTCGGCAATCGTTGAGCTTTCGTTATAAACCGGAATTATTACGGAGAGAAGTTTGTATTTGCTGGACATTGCCTATCTCCGTTAGCCTATTGCATTTAGCAACGCCTCACGCATTGCTCCGGCGGTCCGCCAGCGGTTTTCGACTTGTTTCGCTAGTGCAGTTTCAATCACGGCGGCTACATGAAGTGGCACGTCCTCGATCCGGCTTCTGATCGGGATGATAGGTCTTTCAAAGATCGCCTTTACGGTCTCGGCGATGCCCGCCTTCGGGCTGATGTCCAGCGCATGTGCTCCGGTCAATAAACTGTAGGCTGTCATCCCAATGGCATAAATGTCGGATGGCGGCTTAACGTCCTTAAAATCGCGAACCTGCTCGGGTGGCATATATGCGATCGTACCCGCGACGTCGCCGACCATCGTTACACCACTCATACCTGTCTGTTTGAAACTCTTGGAAAGCCCAAAATCCGTCAGCTTTGCCGTGGAATTCGGATATTCGCCAGTTACTAAAATATTCTGTTCCTTGATGTCGCGGTGAACGAAACCTTGCGAATGTGCAAAATCAAGAGCGGACAGCGTTTGCTCAATTATCTTTACAGCCTCATTGTAATTCAGCTTGCCGCCGCGATGTTTCGCTAGCCGCGATGCATCCATACCCGTGACAAATTCAGTTACGAGGTAAACAAGGCCGTTGTGCGTACCATGCTCGATATAACTGACGATATTCGGGTGACGGAGCGACGAAGCAACCTCGATCTCACGCATAAATCGCTTTAGCGATTGCTCGCTTACGGCAACCTCCGGTAAGAGGGTTTTGATCGCGACCGCCCTGCCGTCCGCCTCGGAGCGACCAAGCATCACGCTCCCCATACCGCCCTGACCGATAACACGAATCATCTGATATCGCGGTATCGGCTGAGGATTCTTTTTTAGATTCTCTCGGCAGTCATCGCAAATAAAAGTCAGTTCCGCTTCCGGATGCGATGCCTCGACCGACGCCGGAATGCTGCAATTGAGGCAATTAACCCTAACGATCGATGGCTGCGAGCCGGCAAGGTTTTTTTCCGTACTCTCAAACTCCTCGAGGCCGCTCGAAACCTCGACCTCGAGCACCGTCTCGCCGCCCTGAATTCGATCGCCGCTCTTGAGGTGCGCAGTTTCCACGCGCATTCCGTTGACAAATGTTCCGTTCGTCGATCCAAGGTCGCGCAAAAATGCCTGTGGCGGGGCGATCTCGAGCAGGCAGTGGTGGCGCGAAAAATAACGATCCTGCGGCAGGCAGAATTGAGCGTCCTCGCTACGGCCGATCATGAACGTATCGTGTTGATCGAATGTGAAGTCGCGGCCGGTTTGAGGCCCGGCGACAACGTGAAGGGTGACACGCATCAATTAGATTATATTTGAATCAAACCTACCTGGCTATTATCGCGAAAAATGCAAAAACGAGCGACGCAAGGAAACTGATGACACCGAGCACCATCCCGCCGACCGCCATTCCGCGTCCACCATAGCGGCTGCTGTCGCTGTCCGCGTTTCGCATCCCTAAAAAGCCCAGGATCGCAGCCGGCAGGCCGAGCCAAATGCCGCCGTAGCAGCAAATGAGAGCGACGCTCAGAATGCCCAAAATGAGTGAGATAGTTGGTAAGGTCTGATCGCGTGAACTGACAAAACCGGGCGTGGCAAATGGCTGGTTTTGTAAATTCTGCTGTTGAGGCTGCCATTTCGCGGGCGGTGACGCGGGCCAATTCGCCGGATTTGTAACGCGGGCCTCATTTAAGATAAGCGTCGGCGGCGAATCGTCCCCATACCTCGAGGGCGGCGGCTCCTTAGCAAATGTCGTCAGCAATTCGCCGTCTTCGAGGCAAAAATTCAGAGACTCGTCGCTATATGTTTGGCTGCACCGCGGACACTGCTTCATAAAATAATGGCTGATCCGCTATTTTCTTATTTCAAGATCCTTGAACGCGATCTTAACACCGTCACCCGAGTATATGCCGGGCACGCCGCCCGAGTAACCATAAACATTCTTGATCGACGTCACCATCGTGCCATTTATATAGAGCTCGATCTTGTCCGTAAGATCCCGTGCCTCGAGGACATTTTCCTCGGCCCCTTCCTTGATCGCCGTAGACGACGTCCAACTAATGACTGACGATTCCTTTTGCGGTTCGTGATGCACGACGCGATATTTTTTCCTCTTTGTATCTATCAAGAAGGCGTAATCCTGTTGAAGCGGCGTCGGATTGCTATGAAAGATCAGACCATAGCCCAAGCTTCCGCTCGCATTATTGATGTTGCGAAGCGTAACACGCGTGTCTGCATTTTCGGTCTTATACTCGTCGGGCGCGACCAATACGTAATAAAAGCCTTTCTGTTTGGAACTCATTATGAATTCCCCGCCGGTAAATTCCGTTACGCCATAGATCGAGAATTCCTTGACCCATTGCGAAAGGTCGATCTTTTCAACGTCCGTGCGGCCCGACGTTGACGAGGTCGCCGAGGTCGTTGTTGATGAATTAGCCTCCTTATTCGCAGTCGGAGTGGTTGAGCGACTGTTTGACGTGCTAAGATTTGAGACAGTATCAACCTGCGATCCGACATAGGCAAGAAAGCCCACAAAACCGCCACCGCACAGCAAAAATAGCCCGCCGACGATCAACAAAACCCAGATCCACGTTTTCGAAGCCTTCTTCGGTGGCTGCATTGAGTATTGCTGAGGCGTGTTCCACGCGGGTTGTACGCCGGGTTGGCTCGGCATTTGGGGCTGCGGCTGTGTCGGCACCGGTTGATTCATTTGGACGGTGCGTGGCGGTTCGATCGTTGCCTGGTTAAGGACGGAGCCGTCTTCGAGACAGAAATTGAGGTTATCGTCAGCGTAAGTTTTTTGGCAACGCGGGCAGATTTTCATTTTGTTTTCCCCGGTAGAAAAAAGTCAGGTCGAGAATGCTGAATATTATACTGATTCAAGCCAAGAAACGCGACTTTTCTAGATACGGATTTCTCCGCTCGATAGTTCCGTCCCTACTTTAGCGTTAAACCGCAGCGGCCGCAGAACTTAATGTGGGCGGGATAGACGCCGCCGCATCGCGGGCAAAGTCTTTCAGCTTGATGCGGAGTGTTTTGTTGTACTTTTGGCATAAAGTTACCAACTGGCTCCGATCCAAAACGTGGTGCCGGTGTAATACCGAGGCCGCAGCGCCCACAAAATCGCGAATTTTCGGGCAACGGAGCCGAGCA
>DAIRVI010000129.1:0-5830 GCA_036802885.1 Pyrinomonadaceae bacterium | reverse complement strand
TCGACGGCCTGAAAACAGCCGCGTCCGTCTTGCCGTCACCATCGTAATCGGCCGGAACCGGAACATCTCCGTTCTGTCCAAATGGAAAGGAGTAAAATGAACCATCTTCACTTCTTAAAACGAACCAGAAACCCGTTGACGGTCTGAAAATTGCGACATCTGTTTTTCCGTCTCCGGTAAAATCGGCCGGTGTGATCTTATCTGTGCTCGCCCCAAACTGAAACGACGGCACCCTTAAATCACTGCTGTTTTGATACCACCACTCGCCGTTCGACGGCCTGAATATGGATATGTCGGTCTTGTTATCACCGTCGAAGTCTAATTTACACGCAGAAAGTGACGTCAAACACGTGCCGTTACTATTAACGAACGTATAGATTTCGCCGGTTGAATATTGGCAGAATGTCAGCGGTGTAGAGCCCGTTATCTGCGGGTTCATCAGTGTGTTACCGCAGTTTTGTCCAGTATCAACGTGGTTTCCACCGAGATTATGACCCAATTCATGAGCTGTAAGCAGAAACTTGCCGGGCTCCCAGCTGATGTAGCCGCTTACACCATAGGCGAAGCTCGGATTATTGCAGATCACCCCGATAAAAGCCCAGCCCTGTGACAACACATTCGGCTTTCCGGAAAACAAGTGGGCCGTATCTCGCGGCGTTGTCGATAAAGGATAATTTGCGTTCCAAAACGCCTGAAAATTGCGTACTGTGATCTCGGTGTTCGCTCCCGCGTAAGGATCGGGCGTCGTCCAGGTATGCTGGAAAACAACTGAGATCGCTAAACTCGTTTGATTTTGATATAACCCTTCGATCGCATTCAGGACACCGAGAATTTCATTATTTGCCTGTGTCACGCCGCCAAGGGCATTTACATATTCCAGATCTGCCTCGGTCGCGATCTCGACGTGTTTCATCGTGGACGGGCTCTCTAACATGGCCGGATTCGCCATAGCCTTCCCGTTTTCGATTTTTTCCGCAAGGTGCGAACCGCACGAAAATGTATCTGTACGCTTGGAATCTTCGAGGCGATAGATGACGTAATCGCTTGTTGTCGCGGCGGTAGAGTAATTCGCAGCCGGTTCGATAAAATATCGCTCGTCATCCACCGAAAAATATCCTTCGATCTTTGTGCCTAAAATATTGATCCTCGATACGGCACCTGTATTTCCCTTGACCGATCCGATAAATGTACTGACAGGTGTACGCTCAACCGTAGTGTTTCCGCTCTCACCGGTGTTTTGAGCTCGAAAGCGGGGCGGGCGCATGTCATGCGGCGTCAAAGCGATGGTAATATCGCGACCCACCGCGTTGAATCGCAGCGTCATGGCCGTGCCCGGTACCGACCGCAGTGATGCGGCGTCCAGCTGGACAACGTCAAATCGACTGAAAGAATTGGCGATTTCACCATTCAGTCGGTCGTTTTGCGCAAAAACCGGCAGAGCCAGGCATATTAGTGTAAAGAGAAGAGCGAAGAGATTATGTCGTTGATTTTGGCGGGGCATAACTAATTCCTACCTTTGGAAACTGTTATCATTAGGACACAGTCGGCGCGATCGCATTGATCGCTTATACTGTTTATAAAGTTTTAACAATGTTGTTTTTCCACAATTTCGGGGTCAAAATCGCAAATTGCTCTTAAGAACGGTTGCAAAGTATTGGAAGTTATTGCCGCCCTCGGCCAGGCGGCGTATCACGCGTATATCTCAGCGCAAATTCACTGCATCTGTCGCCGGGATAATCACAAATGAAAATGGCGAGATCTTACTTCTCAATCATCTGATGCGGCCGGGCTCCGGCTGGGGTTTACCGGGTGGTTTCATTGAGTTTGGAGAGCAGCCGGACGCTGCGTTTCGTCGCGAATTGCGAGAGGAAACGGGTATCGAGCTGCGCGACATTAATATGTACAGGTGCCGAACGTTGAAGCGGCATATTGAGATCATATTCATAGCAACAGGGGTCGGGGAGGCTGAAGTCAAAAGCCGCGAGATCATCGAATTAGCGTGGTTCGAGGTCGAAAACATCCCGACCGAAATGAGTCTTGATCAGCAGTTTTTGATCCACAAGGTACTTCGCCCTACCGATTGAAAATTGTCTGAAACGGATTGGAATCAAAATACTCGTGGATGTATAATCTCAGATTACGAAAGGAGACGTCACGATGGTCAACCTGGTCCCGCAACCCGAATCGGTAATGGAGATACTCTCCGAGACCCAAGCCTATAGAAAAGGACATTTTGTATATCCCGACGGCAAGCACGCGTCGCATTATTTCCAAATGCCGCTTGCCCTACGGTATTACAATAATGCCCGGATCTTGTCGGTTGGGCTGAGCCGCCTTTTCCGTATGGAACGGTCGATCGCCAGGAGACTTCCGGCGGTTTCGGTTATAAGCCCTAGTCCCGGCGGCATCATTGTTGCATTTGGCGTCCGCGAGGCCCTCAAAGCCGAACAAATCTATTGGGCCGAAATGGAAGATGGCAAGCGACAGTTTAGGCAGTATATCGGCGAAGGCGACATTTATCCGGCAATAATCGTGGACGACATTATGCGTTCGGGCAGGGCGGTAAAGGAAACGATCGACCTGGTAAAAGGGCTGGGGGTCGAGGTGATCGGCGTCGGAGTGATCGTAACATTCGAAGATGCTCCAAAGGAATTTGACGGCATTCCCGTCAGAAGTCTGCTCACCTACGACGTAAATTTCTATGACACAGAAGAGGAGTGGAAAGGCTCTCGCAGCTCGTCTGACGCAAATGTGGAAACCGTCCGGTTTTGACCAGTCGGCAATAGGCAGAAGCAGTAAGCAGGAGTTGTTTATTCATGCAGGGCTTTCGCGACCTGAAAGTTTATCGACTAGCATACAGACTAGCCATGAAAATCTTCCACCATTCGAAAATTTTTCCCAAGGAAGAGAGATATTCATTGACTGATCAAATCAGACGATCTTCACGTAGTGTCCCCGCAAACATCGCCGAAGGGTATAGAAAGCGCCAATATCCCAAAGCCTTTGTCAACAAGCTTTCCGATGCTGATGGTGAAGCTACTGAAACTCAAGTTTGGTTATCTTTGGCAAAAGACTGTGAATATCTGAAAAATGAAGATCACCAAAAATTGACCGAGGGTTATGAGGAAGTCGGTCGTATGCTAGGTGGTATGTTAGCTAACCCTGAAAAATTTACGCCAAAGTAACTTTACTTCTCCTGCATACTGCAACTGCCTACTGGTTCAGATCGCGTGGCGGTTAGCGAGCGCCCGGTCCATTGTTACTTCGTCGACATATTCCAGATCCGAGCCGACCGGCATTCCCATTGCTATCCGGGTAACCAAAACACCTAATGGCTTTAAGAGGCGGGCGATGTAATTTGCAGTCGCTTCGCCCTCGGTCGTCGGATTGGTCGCGACGATGATCTCCGCGATCGCAACACCATCATTATTCTCGGGCCGCAAACGCGGCAGCAGATTTGCGAGCATTAGTTCGTCGGGCCCAATGCCGCGCATCGGTGAGAGCGTGCCGTGCAGGATGTGGTAAAGGCCCCTGAACGAACGGGTTTTCTCGACAGCAACGAGATTGTACGGTTCCTCGACAATACAGATGATCGAGCGATCGCGTTTGGGATTGGCGCAATAGAGGCACGGATCAACATCGGTGAGGTTGTTGCAAACGGAGCAAAAAACGATCTTTTCTTTTACCTCGCGCAAGGCGTTCGCAAAATTCTCAACCTCCGCAAGCGGGCGGCGAAGCACATAAAAAGCCAGCCGTTGAGCTGACTTTTGGCCGATGCCCGGCAGTCGTTTGAATTCGTCAATCAGTTTCGCGACCGGCTCTGAATAATCAAGCATAAATAATGGTGAGCGGTTAATGGTGAACGGTGAACGGGCGGAAACTTTTGGCTTTCAACTCATCATTCACAACTCACAATTCACCATTACATCAAGCCCGGCGGCAGCATTCCGCCAAGTTTGCCTTTTAGCGATTCTTCGACCTTACGCCGGGCTTCGTTGAGTGCTGCGACGGTCAGATCTTGCAGCATTTCGACATCGCCGTCTTTGACCAGGTCAGGTGAGATCACAAGGCTCAAAACCTCAAAATCGCCCCGCATTTTCACCGTTACGGCGCCGCCGCCCGCCGCGGCCTCGACGGTCATTTCCTTCATCTCGCGACCCATCTGCTCCTGCATGGCTTGCGCCTGCTGCATCATCGAATTTATGTCCAATCCACCTGGTAATTTCATCGCCTTTTGGCTCCTTGTGTGGTCTAATCTTAATGCCCAATCGTAACTTTTGTCGAGGTTTAACGCAAATATGGAGAATGGCAACATCCCGGTGGCTCCGATCATCCTTGCACTTTTTTTGCTGGTTGGATTTGTGCTCCTTTTGGGAATGATCGCCTTTTTTATTTTTCTCATTTCCCGGGCGGCGAAAAGGCGAGCTTATGACACAGTGCGGGGAAATGAAATGAGCGCAATAGCCGCACAAATTTCCTTTTCCTTCATGCCCCAAGCCGAACTTTCAGCGATTCCTTTTTTCGCGAGCTTCGAGCTATTCGAGGGTTATGCGCTCAAGTTTGAAAACCTGATGCAAGGCTCGATCGGCGGGCATACGGCGGCCGTATTCGATCTCGCTTATCGAAACGTCGGCGGCAGCGGTGGCGGGACAACGACCTCACGTCAAACAATGTACGTGATCGAATCTTCGCTCCTGAATCTTCCGGAATTCTATCTCCGGCCGGAAGGCGTGATGGAGCGGGTATTGAACACCTTAGACCGCGTGGATATAGACTTTGCCGAGCGGCCAGGCTTTTCGGGTAGATTCATGCTTTACGGAAAGGACGAGAACGCGATCCGCAGTCTCTTTACGCCTCCGAAACTGGATTTTTTTGAGCGGATTCCAAACCTTTGTGTTTTCGGCCGGGGGAATTATCTGTTCCTCTACCAATCGCGAACACCTGCGCCGCCGGCTCAAATCCAGCAGAATGTGATGTTTCTCGGCGTTCTCCACGACCTTTTCGCACAATGACAAGCGGTTATTTTAGTCCGAAAACGCCTGCTTCTTCGAACATATCGCTCGATGTGGGGACGGATCGAGACGAACCGCCCGAGTTGTCGAAGACAACGACATAACAAATCCAATATGCCACCGTCTTCGACGGTTCGATTGTAATATTCGCATCGCACCCACGGTTTGCACCGTGGGCTACAAATATCCCGTCGGCGTCACCGACTGAGTTCACTGCCATGCCGTACACGACTCTCTTCCGGAAGGCGTCGAAACCAATGGCGCGCATGTCCGACTACAGTAGAAAAGGAATCGCGAAGTTTTTGGAGAAGTAGGTATGCTATTATTTAGGCGAGGTGTTTATGGCTACCGTTATCGAGAGCGACGAAAAGCTAAAAGAAATTTTCAAATCTGCAATTATCGAGGTTTTGCAGGAACGGCAGGAGTTGGTGCGCGATATATTAGACGAGATCGTCGAGGACATCGCTTTATCAAAAGCCATCGCCGAAGGCGAGCAAACTTCGCGTGTCAAGCGTGAATCCGTATTTGAGGTGTTGGAGAGCGTAAATTGAAGGCCGAGTTTAACGAGAGCTTTCTCAAAGATATCAAGGCCGTAAAAGACAAATCAGTACTCGCCAAAGTCAAAGTTACCATCGAAACCGTCGAACAAGCGGATTCACTCGACAAGATCACACACCTAAAGAAAATGCGCGGCTCGCGCGAATATTTCCGCATCCGTATTGGCGACTTTCGCGTCGGCGTGAAGCTGGAAGGGAATACACTTGTTTTTATTAGATTCCTCAACCGCAAAGACATCTACCGATATTTCCCGTGATCTT
>DAIRVI010000128.1:0-5842 GCA_036802885.1 Pyrinomonadaceae bacterium | reverse complement strand
AGAACATAACAGCGCGCCTGCGCGCATCCGTGATGGGATTTGCGCGCGTTTACCCGGGCGAATCAGGACGCCGACAGCCTGTTCACACAGTTTATGGCGGAGCCCATCTCTTTAAATCAGACACGGGAGTGAAGCTCGGCCAACTAGCCGCTCGCTCGTTTGAGGCGTATGCACCGGACGCTGCAACATTTGCGAGTGCTCTCGGCTTGCCGGCGGAGCTTGCGGACACGATATTTGCGCGGGTTAAGGAAAAGATCGCACGCGAAGCGGTCGAGGATTTTCGAATTGATTTCGAGGACGGATACGGCAGCCGCCCGGACGTCGAGGAGGACGGTCACGCCGCATCTGCCGCCGCCGAGGTCGCAAAAGGCATGGCCGACGGGACGCTGCCGCCTTTTATTGGCATTCGCATCAAGACGTTTAGCGACGAGCTTCACGCACGCAGCATTCGGACCCTCGATCTGTTTCTAACGGCGCTTGTCACCGCATCGGGCGGAAAGCTGCCAGCGAATTTTGTTGTCACACTGCCAAAGATCGTGACGCCCGAGCAGGTCGGGGCGCTTGTAGATATTTTTGACGAACTAGAGCCGAAAATCGGACTCGCCACAGGATCGCTAAAGATGGAAATGATGATCGAGACAACGCAGTCGATCATTGCTGCCGATGGCGCGATCGCAATGCCTAGGCTGCTGGCGGCAGCCCGCGGACGCTGTATCGCAGCTCATTTTGGCACCTACGATTACACGGCGAGCTGCAGCATTACCGCCGCCTATCAGGATATGCTCCATCCGGCCTGCAATTTTGCACGCAACATGATGCAGGTTGCATTTGGCGGCACGGGCGTCTGGCTCTCGGACGGCGCGACGAACATTATGCCCGTTGCACCGCATCGCGGCGGCGATCTCTCCGCAGAACAGATAGCGGAAAACCATCTGGTCGTTCATCGCGCGTGGAAACTGCATTACGATCACTGCCGCCATTCACTTGCAAGCGCGTTTTATCAGGGTTGGGATCTGCATCCGGGCCAACTGCCCACACGGTACGCCGCCGTCTATACGTTTTTTCTCGAGGGGCTCGACGCCGCATCCGAACGCCTCAGGAACTTTGTCGAAAAAGCCGCGCAGGCGACGCTCGTAGGAGATATTTTTGACGATGCGGCAACGGGTCAGGGCTTACTAAATTACTTTTTACGAGCGATCAACTGCGGAGCGGTGACGGAACAGGAAGCTCTCGCCCTGACGAGCCTCACGCTCGACGAGCTTCGGTCCGGGTCGTTTGTCCACATACTGAAAAAACGTCAGCGTTGATCGGTGAGATTCGTTTAGATATCGAGGTCATTTCGAGATCGTGCCTTGCTTCGACTCAAAGGCCCGCTGCAGGTGTTTATCGGCGAGAGCTTTCATCCCGACATTCTGTAATCGTAAGGCTAGCATCCAATGAAACCGCGGATCTGCAGGGGTTGATTGGTCGGCTTGTTTCTCATACGCAGCAGCAGCTTCCGAATTTCCCATCGAGGCGGCGGCTCCGGCAAGTAAAAGATTTGCGAGAGGGAGACGCGGATTTTGTCCGACGGCATCGCTCCACGTCTGAACGGCCTCTTCCTTGCGGCCTAGCTGCCAGAGCGAAACGCCCTTTTCCTCACGAGCGAGCACGAGGTCCGGCCGCTCAGACATCGCAAGATCGAGGCTTATCAGAGCTTCGTCATAACGCCCCAACCTATTAAGTATCGAGCCGCGATAATACAAGCTAAGGGCTCTGCCTTGACCGTTTTGGTGTTCTGAGACCTCGGCGAGCAAATCGACGGATCGCTCCGTGTTGCCCGCGAGATACTCAAACCAAGCAAGCTTCGGCAGAGCCTCAGTATTTGTAAATAATCCGCCGTTTGTCGCCAGTTCAAAATGCTTTTTGCCCTCGGCAATCGTCTTGCGATCGCTCGGACTGAGCCATTGATCGGGATTTTTCTGCGCGAGCGCAAGCTCATCAGGAATCTGGAGGGTTTCGAATGCGATGGCACCTGCACGTTCGTGGTACCGTACCCAACCACTGTGAGCATTTAAGCCGATCCAGACAATTGCGAAGGCCAAAAATACATATCCTGCTTTCTTAATTGCTCCGTCGGACTTCAGGCTAAATTTGTAGAAAGACAGATCCTTGGTACGGATCAATCTCACCGTTCTAAGTGTAAGAAAGGTCGTTATCGGGGCAATTCCGAGCGCCATCAACATTGGTACCAGTTGATAAACGTCCCAGATGGCTAAATAGCTTGCCAGAAACACGAAAGCTCCGGCTATCTCCTCGGGCCAGGAAAGCGAATATTTTTTAGCGATCGACTTCGCAATGCCGATAGACGGTTTTCCAAACCCAAAATATAGAGCGTCGTTGGGGCACACGCTGACGCAGTCCATACACTTCATACAACCGGTGTCGACGACCATTCCATACTGTTTTACCTCTGCGTGGACAAGGACATTCGACGTACAGGTGGCGGTGCAGTGCCCGCACTGGTTGCAAGCATCGGTGACCCGTATCTTTCCCGGGGACAGCTTGTCGGCGAGACTGAAAAAACCACCATAGGGACATGCGTAGGTGCAAAAGCCTTTTGACCCGAGGAAATAGACCGTCATGAACCCGCAGATAAATAAAAAAGGGATAGCTACGGCGACCGTTGGGAATGTGGCCCAAAACTCAGTGGTGACCAGGTGATTAGTGAATTCGGGTATTAGCGGCGCGTTCGGCGGCTTGGTGATAGCCCGCAACAGCGTTGGCCAAACAAACATATACAGCGCAGTGATCAGAGGGACGAAAACCAGCAGGCGCGATCGAAACGGCTTTGGAATAAGGCCAAACTTCTTTAATAACCAAGCGCAGAAATCCTGCAGAGCCACGACATGACATCCCCAGCCGCAAACAAATCGCCCGAATATGAGCGTAGCCAAAATCGCAAGGGTGAAAAAAATAAAACCTGCGTTGATCGCGCCCTGTTGGAGCGTCTGCATGGTCTCGGATGGCTCAATGGGCGAAATTGTTGACCCGGTGATCCACCACTGAATTACGTGGGCGATCATCAGCAAGGTGAGGGTAATGAGCGCAGCGGCTCGCCAACGGCTGGTTCGAGATTCGCGCATGCCGCTTTCCTTACCCGGGGAGTTCCGGAGGACCGGCAGCTGAATGGTCCGTTTGGTTCTTACTTCCTTACTTTCGCAACCACTCTTCATAAACCTCTGCCTGTTCGTCCTCGGAATGACGGTCAAAAGATTTAGTATACAGACTTGATTAAAACGCCTAAAATAAGGTAAAAGGAATCTTGCCTTTTAGATCGCAGTACAAAACTTAGAATTAGAGGAAATCGTTACGCGAAGCCCAAATGGCCGTAGTACAAAATTATGTTGAAGATAATACTCGTCGCTCTGCTCCCGTTTCTTGGTCTCTTTAGCAACAGTTCGGAGCCGTCATTAACGGGGCTCACTCCGTCTGTAAGGGATGGCAATAACGGCACTCTCGAAAAGATGATCGTGGCCAACGGCAACGTCGCTATGGAGGTCGATATGAATCGGCTCAATGGGGCCGGCCGTCGTGCGAAAGATCCAACCGCATTGCGATTTGACGTTGAGCGCGATTCCTATTTCAAGGTACTCGTTTTCAACGATGAGCTTCGTGGTCCGTTGCCAGGCTCGATGGCACTTATTCCTCAGACTTTTGTCTCTCTTCCGGCAAAATTGAATGCCTCTTATCAACAGCTTGTCTTAGAGAATGGTGAGTGGGGCAGTGATTATGATCTCGTCGTTCGCGATGCGAAAACTGGATTCACTTTCTTCAATATCGAAGGACAGGAATACGGTTACGATGCCAGCCAACGCTTACTGAGTATCCAGTCGGGAAGGATGCTGATGTCGAAAGAGTTTGCGGCTGAGCTTGGGCGTCCGTCCGATGCCGGTTCAATCATCGGAACCATCTCATTTACGGGAACTATGCGTGCGATAGAAATCGTGCAGCTTGTTGACGGCGATGTAAAATCGGATGTCTTGCCGGCTAGTCCTAATGCCGGAACTGTCCCGGGGCCGGATGTGGTTGTCGGCGACGTAAATGGGCTCGCCCAATTTGGAAGCAGCGTCGGAACGCAAGTCGGCCTTGCGTTGGGAACCGATTCGTGCAATTTCGGCACAATTGACCTGAACTGGTTTCAACTGCCAAGTAACGACCACCCCGTGATTCCTCAAAACCTTTATCGAATGAGCGGCGGGGCGACAAACGACGAACGCTTCGAACAGATCGGCCAATCCAGCCTCAAACATGCATTCACAGCACTGACTAATAACATCTGCGGCCTTGGCTGCAACGGAGTTGGCGGCACTCGCCTCGGCTCCGGCTGCTCAGACCCTTACAGCGCAAGTTTGAATGCCGGCCAAACCGGCCTAGGTTCGCGTGCATGGGTAAATCCGTTTACTGGCTTTTTTCCTCGGGGAGATTCCGCGACGAATCCAAATAGTCACACTGGACATGCACATACCGGTCCTTCGCACAGGATTGTCACTGAGGTTAATGACCTGAACACAACCTTAAATCCGGGTGCCACATATTATGCTGAGGGCCAATACGTCACGCCGCACGAGTATGCCTGGTGCCAGACTAATCCCACACAGTGCAACATGAATAACAACGTATCTTACCGAAGGTACTCTGTCACGGGCACAGCAAGTCCATTCAGCTTTTCGCCAGTCACAACGACAGTACGCCAGCGGGCGGCGATTTCTGCCTGGACCGGCGCAACAGTTGTTAACTTCGAACCGGCTCCCGGTACAGATGGCATTGGAATGGTGGGTTATAAAGTAACCAATCCATCAGCCGGAGTCTGGCATTATGAATACGCGATCTACAACCAGAATATTGATCGCGCCATTCAGTCTTTTGGCGTACCTGTTGGAGCCGGCGTTACATTGAGCAACGTAGGATTTCACGCTCCGCCTCAGCAGCCCGGATGGACGTTCGACGGGACGGCAGGAAATACGGGGTTCAGCAGCACGCCGTGGACGCAAACGACCGCCGGAGGTTTTACGACGTGGAGTTCCGAGACTCTAGCGCAGAATCCCAACGCCAACGCCATTCGTTGGGGCACTTTATACAACATTCGTTTTGATTCTAATCGTCCGCCTACGGCCATGAATGCAACGATCGGCTTCTTTAAGACGGGCGCTCCGATTAACGTTTCGGTCCAGGGGCCAGCTCCGGTCGTGGCGTCGAACGTCTCTGTGTCGGGCCGAGTTACGACTTCAAACGGTTATGGCCTAAGTAAAGCGGTAGTGTCGATCACTGATGGGGGCGGTAATACACGTCTGGCATTGACTAGCTCGTTCGGATATTATCGCTTTGATAATGTCGCGACGGGTGCTACATATACGGTCGCAGTATCGACCAAGCGTTACTCCTTTACGCCACAGATGGTGCTGGTAAATGACAACCTCACAAATGTAGATTTTGTCGCTGCTCCATAACGCCGGCCAACTGACTCAAACTAAAAGGCGGTCTTCGGGCCGCCTTTTTTCACGCCTTAATTTGAATGTGAGCGAATGTTTATTTGTGCGAGAATGAATGGAGCCGCCCATCGGAGTCGAACCGACGACCTTTCGATTACGAATCGAATGCTCTACCAACTGAGCTAGGGCGGCTAATATTGTAAGTCCGGCGGCAGTGGCCGAAATTTTGAATATACGTTCGCGCGGCTGACCTGTCAAGCCGGTGATACCTGACCGTCAATCTAATTTGTTGCGTCCCAAAAGCTCAGAATCTCAATTCACAAAGGCATTCGGCACAGGGATATCGGTTGAGTTGCCGAATTGCTGGATGA
>DAIRVI010000127.1:0-6119 GCA_036802885.1 Pyrinomonadaceae bacterium | reverse complement strand
CCGCTCGTGCCCTTTTCGCCCTTAAAAACAGTAGCGGCCAATGCTTCGACATTAGCCTCAGTAAAATTTCCGGCAATTCCCTGGAATTTCATCGATACCTCAACAAACTTTAATCGGATTGGAATAAAAACGCTGTAATATCTATAACTTATCTGAGCCTTTGTTTCAACTCTTGCCGAGTTTCTTTCTCGACGGCCTTGCGCATCTCGGTTTCGCGTTTATCGTACAGTTTCTTGCCTTTAGCAACGCCGATCTCGAACTTTATCCGGCCATTCTTCCAATAAATGCGGGTGACAACGAGCGTCATACCCTTTATCGTGGTTTCCTTTTCGAGTTTTTCTATCTCGCGGCGGTTTAGCAGCATCTTGCGCGGCCGCAGAACGTCGTGATTGTTGATATTACCGTGCGAGTAATGCGAAATGTGTGCACCCAACAGCCAAACCTCGCCATCCTTGATCTGCACAAACGACTCTTTTAGCTGTATCCGCCCGGCCATGATGCTCTTGACCTCGGTGCCGAGGAGCGCCGCGCCCGCCTCGTACTTATCCAGAATGTGATACTCGTGATAAGCCTGACGATTATTGAGAATATCTTTGTCCTCGGGCATAAACTCTTATTTTGCGTGAGGCAAGGCAGATTCGCAAAGTGGTTTGACAACCATAAGCGGCGACACGTAAATTATTAGTACGCTGGGAGATCGTCTAATGGTAGGACTGCAGTCTCTGGATCTGCCTATCGGGGTTCGAATCCCTGTCTCCCAGCCAAAAATCTATGGACGGCTGGAATGAAACCGAAATTCGCGTCCGTTATGCCGAAACCGATCAGATGGGTATCGCGCATCACTCGAATTACCTCATCTGGTTCGAGGCCGGCCGAAGCGACCTGTGCCGTGCTAAGGGATTTTCTTACAAGGACATGGAAGAGGAAGACAACGCACTGATGGTTGTCGCCGAGAGTTATTGCCGCTATAAGTCGCCCGCTTATTACGAGGATATTCTAACGATCCGCACAAAAGTCGGCGAAATTCGTAGCCGCAGTTTACGGTTTATTTACGAGGTATATCGCGAGTCTGACGCCACTCTGGTTGCCGAGGGCGAGACGCTCCATCTCGTTACCGATAAGGATAAAAAGGTCCGTAGTCTGCCCGATATTTACCGGAAACGACTGCTCGACATACACGAGAACGCTTTTCCCGCAAACCAGGCACCGAGTTAGTTCCGACTTCAAAGTTTCAAGTTCCGCGTTTTTGTCACGAAAACGTCGGCTTGCGGAGTATTGGATCCATTAACTTGAAACTCGGAACTTGGAACCATAAACTGGTTCCATGCCCGGAGCCGGTCGAGCCGAATTCTATTTCATAGCCGCGATGATGGTCTTGATCGTGATCCTGTCGGTCACGGCGGTGTATTTTTTCTTCAAAACGTACAAAAAAGAGATGCGTGAGAAAGCGTTGCGTAATAAGGAGAAAGAAGAAATCCGCGATCCGCAATCCGAGATCCGCAATTGAACGATGTCGCATCCAAATCTTTTAGACATTAGCAAAACCGCCCTCGTTGTTGTTGATATTCAGGAAGCGTTTCGCACCTCGATCCCTGATTTCGCGCTGATCGCTACGCGAGCGTCTATTGCCGTTCAGGGATTTCGGATTCTTGGCGTTCCGGTGCTCGTGACCGAACAGTACCCGAAGGGTTTGGGCCGAACGGCCGAAGAGATACTTTTTGTCTTGCCTGACGATTTTGAGGTGTTTGAAAAGACCGCCTTTAGCTCTTGCGGAGCCGAGCCGTTCGTAGAAAAGCTCGAGGAACTGGGCGTCAAACAGGTCGTGCTTTGCGGGCTTGAGACACACGTTTGCGTTAATCAGACCGCACACGATCTGCTCGATCGCGGATTTCAAGTCCATATTTTGACCGATTGTGTCTGCTCTCGATTCGAGCACGACAAGCTCGCGGGCCTCGCCAAAATGCAATCTAGCGGCGTTATTTCATCGTCGATCGAGATGGCATTGTTCGAGTTGATGCGAGACGCAAAGCACGAGCAGTTTAAGGAAGTTCAGGCGCTGATCAAGTGATGGTTTGGGCTCGACTAAATTAGAAGATCAAAACGGACAAGAAGCGCTGCGATCAGCAACTACCTTCGTTCTGCGTAATCGCGTGGTTAATGAGATAATTTGTTAATGGATATTTTTTCGTCCCTAAATCCCCAACAGGTCGAGGCCGTCAAGACCACGGAGGGGCCGTTGCTCATACTCGCAGGCGCGGGTTCGGGCAAAACGCGCGTCATAACGGTGCGTATAGCTCATCTTATTGCCGAAAAGGGGGTCGCACCACACAATATCCTCGCCGTTACCTTTACCAACAAAGCCGCGGGTGAAATGCGTTCCCGCGTCGACCAGCTTTTGAAGGGCCAGAAGCTCCAGTCGGCTCCGCTTCTGTCGACTTTTCATAGTCTTTGCGTTCGGATATTGAGACAAGACATCGAGATCCTTGACGAGGGTTACAAGAGATCATTTACGATCTACGACACCGACGATACGCAAAAGGTTGTTAAGGCGTGCATTAAAGATCTTGGCCTTGACGAAAAGCAGATCGCTCCCCGCCACGTCCGCAGTGTCATCAGCGCGGCCAAAAACCGCGGTGAGGACCAAGAGATGTTTGCGTCGAAGGTCGAATATGGTGATGAGAAAAAGGCGGCGATCGCAAAAGTCTTTAAGATGTACGACGAGCGTCTCAACACCGCAAACGCCCTCGATTTTGACGATCTGCTGATCAAGACGGTTAAATTGCTTCGCAAATCGCCTGAAACCCGTGAGAAATATAACGAACGATACAAATATATACTGGTTGACGAATATCAGGACACGAATGCCCTTCAATTTGCACTCATCAGTTTTCTGACTGAGAAGCAGCAGAACATATGTGTCGTCGGCGACGATGCACAGAGCATTTACGGTTTTCGGCAGGCAGATATTCGCAATATTTTAGGGTTCGAAGAGCATTTTCCCAACGCCAAGGCTATATTGCTGGAGCAGAATTACCGGTCTACGCAGACTATCCTGGATGTTGCGCACGCCATAATTGAGAACAATATTCACCAAAAGAAAAAGAAACTTTGGACGGCCAATCAAGGCGGCGAGCGAATCTTTTATTATCAGGCATACGATGCCGACGGCGAGGCACGCTTCGTCGCATCAAAGATTGAGGAACATCAGCGTAAAAATCTAGGCGATCGAGTCGCCGTACTTTACCGTACAAATGCCCAGTCGCGGCTGTTTGAGGAGGCTTTGAGGCGGCTCAGGATCGAATACAATATCGTCGGCGGCTTCTCGTTCTACGAGCGGGCCGAGGTCAAGGATGTCATTGCTTATCTTAAACTGGCGATGAATCCATTCGACGATATCGCGCTTCTGCGGGTTATCAATACGCCGCCCCGCGGACTTGGGAAAACCAGTCTCGACGAACTGCAGCGACAAGCGAAGGCTGTTGGTTCGTCGCTCTGGATGACCATCGCATCGATCACCGATCCTGATTTCCCAGCTGAGGTTAAATTGACACCGCGTGCAAAAGAGGCGATGCAGGCGTTTCGCAAAACGATCGAAAACCTGATAAAAAAGGTCAGCGAAAATTCCGAAACCGGCAAAGCAGTATCCGAAGTCGTTATCGCGGCGATCGAAGACACAGGTTATGCCAACGCACTGCGTATCGAGAATACCGACGAATCGGCCGCACGGCTCGAAAATCTTGAGGAGCTCGTAAATGCCGCCGTCGATTACGATAAGCAAGAGGAGAACGGACTGCGCGATTTTGTCGATCATGCCGCTCTGACGTCCGACACGGACAAATACGATCAAAATGCCGGCGTGACCTTAATGACGGTTCATATGGCCAAGGGGTTAGAGTTTCCGATCGTATTCCTCGTAGGGCTCGAGGATGGTATTTTCCCGCATTCGCGTTCTATCAGTGATCCGAAGGAACTTGAGGAGGAACGCCGGCTCGCATACGTGGCGATCACGCGAGCCGAAAAGATTTTGTACGTCACCCACGCAATGCGGCGGAGAACGTATGGCGAAGATTTTGTCTCCGAGCCGTCGCAATTTCTGAACGAGATGCCGCTCGAACTGATTGACGATCTCTCGCAGAGTGCGTCGTGGCTGTCGTACGCACGAAGCTCGACGGCGATGTCGGCAAAGGCGACGGTGAGCGCACTGAGAGGCGAGAGCACGCCGTCGAAGCCACGAAATGTATATGCCGGAAAGACATATAACAGCAGCGAGGCCGTAGCGGAATTCTTTAAGAAAAAGGACATTCCATCGCCGGTTCGCGGCGAAAGGGAAAGACCCGTGGATAAACCCGCGTCCGGCTTTGATAAATTGCGGGCGATCGCGACGCCGCCATCGGCAAACTCGGATTCAGCCATGCTCGTTGCCGGATCACATGTTCGTCACGACAAATACGGCCGCGGCCTCGTTCTTCGCCGCGAAGGGTCTGGCGATAACGTGAAACTGACGGTTAGCTTTCCCGGTTTCGGCCAGAAAAAGCTGATCGAAAAATTCGCAAATCTGCAAAAAGATTGAACGCTGCGCTTCGTTTTGGCGTAAAATGACCTGTCTCAGAGAGAAAGCTATGAAAAACAAATTTATAGTGGTTATAGTTTGCACCGTGTTGCTCGGTGCCGTCCTCGGGTGCAGTTCGATCAATCCATTTTCGGACAAAGGTAAAAAAAGTTCGCCAACTTCCGCTAATAAAACCTTGACAGATCAAGGCGTCGACACCGTTGTGGGCGAAGAAACGACTGGTGTTCCCGAATGTGACGAAGTGATGGATATGATCGCCGCGGAAACCAATAATCCCGACGATAATTTCGTCACAAAGGCGATCAAGGCGACGTTTTTGAACAAGATAAAGGAATCGATCAAGAAGAGTATCGAAGACAGCAAGAACAAAAATGGCACCGTCGATCTGGCGAAAACGTGTACGGATTTTAAGAAACAGCTCGAAAAATACAAGGCTGAGGAAGAACAGAAAAAGGCCAAATAGCTTTTGACTAATTGGTTTCGTCAGCCTTGAGCTTAGAGGTCCATTCGCTGTTCGGATAGTGCTTCTTCAGATAAGCGGCCATTTCGTCTCTCAGCTCCTCATTGTTGCCGCACCCGTATTTAGTCCAGCCATTAGACTCGATCATTATATACAGTGCCTCCGGTATCCGCCGGTCCGCCGGATATCGCTTAGCCCAGATCATTACTTTTTCCGCTAGAAACTTCGGAGCGTCGCCAATGTCCCTTAACCTTTTTCTCTCGCCCTGCGCTGTCTGACTCTGCGCAGCTGTTAAGAAAGCCGGTCGCGACGGCAATTGTTTCGGCCGCTCGACATTTGTTGCATCGTCATACTCGGTATCGTACGGCATGCACCACCAATCGTTTGAGTCGAACTGACCTTGTTCGTTGTCCGTCTTTCCGATACCGTCTTCGATATATGGGCTGAGAAGCGGATTTTTTAGAACAAGATACATTAACGCATTTTCGCGAGCGGAAGGTGTCCTGGCCATTCGGATCGTCGCAACAAACGGCTCAAATTCAGGGTGGCTATTTAGCAATGCGGGCGTAACCTTTGTCAGCGTCGCATTGTCATTCAGTAAAAATGCCCGAGTCCAGATGGCGATCGCAAATCGTTCGCGCAAGTAATCGGGAAGAGCAGGCGACCGCATTACATCGATCAAGGCCGCGGTCGGGAAATGCTGGTTAAAGACCTCTATCGTGTCGGAATCGAATATCAGTCGCGACTGCCACAGTTTCTCTTCCTCGTAGCGACTCTCGACCTCGGCGTCGAAAGCCTCGCGGCCGTCCTTGTGGTACTCGGGGTCGTAATAAGTTTTTTGTCGGGCGATAATGTCATCCACTGAGCCTTTTTCGCCGTCAAAGTCGAATCCCCAAGCCTTTCTGAGCGAATCCTTAAGGAAATCTTCCATCGTGGCCGCCAGCTTTAACCTCAAGCCGATAAACGAGTTGCGTGCAGAGATCGGCAGCTCGTCGCCGGAGTTGATCATTTCGTCAAGCAACTTTCGAACTTCAGCCGTTTTGCCCTGAGCAAGCAGAATCCGAGCCATATGATACGCGATCGTAGTGT
>DAIRVI010000126.1:0-6212 GCA_036802885.1 Pyrinomonadaceae bacterium | reverse complement strand
CGGTCGTCGGTTATTGGGGAGCAGATGGCGACTTCGGCGGCGGCGATTGGGGAGATGCCTTGGGCGATCATTTGGGCGGCGTAGATCAATAGTCTGGTCGAGACGCCTTCTTCGAGGCCGTGGCCGCGGAGGTTGCGGACCTTTTGACCTATCTTAACGAGGTCGGCGGCGATAGCCTCGTCAATGCCACCCTCCTTAGCGACGATCTCGGTCTCGGCCTCCGGTTCGGGGTAGTCGAATTCCATTGCGACGAATCGCTGTCTGGTCGATTGTTTCAGGTCTTTGAGGATAGACTGGTAGCCCGGATTGTACGAGACGACGAGCATGAATTCCTCGGGAGCCTCGATCACGGTGCCGCGTTTCTCGATCGGTAGTCGGCGACGGTCGTCGGTGAGCGGGTGGATGATGACGACGGTGTCTTTGCGGGCCTCGACAACCTCGTCCAAGTAGCAGATCGCACCGTGGCGAACAGCGGTCGTCAAAGGGCCGTCGTGCCAGACGGTCTCATCGCCTTCGAGCAGAAAGCGGCCGACGAGATCGGTCGAGGAAAGGTCTTCGTGACACGCGACGGTGATAAGCGGGCGGTTTAGGCGATGCGCCATGTACTCGACAAAACGCGTCTTGCCGCAGCCGGTCGGGCCCTTGAGCATTGCGGGGAGTTTTGCTGCAAAAGCCGCTTCGAAAAGCTCGACCTCATTCTTTAGCGGCAAATAATACGGTTCATTCGCAACCTTATATTTCTCGACTGCTGTTTCTAGCATTTCATACTATAGTAAGAAATAAACTGTGAAGACTCAAAGACTATGCAAGTAGAACAAGTTAAGGACGGCAAGTTCACGATCACTTTTACGAAAGACGAGATGTTGATACTCAACAATGCTTTGAACGAGACAGCAAATGGAATTTGGATCTCCGAATTTCAGACGAGGACGGGTTACGACCGTGAGGAGTTTCAGAAACTATTGGATCAGATCGGAGGCGTGCTGGACGCTATATCTTGATGGTCAACATAACCCACGCTGAAACTAACGAACAGATCGATGCAGCCCGCGAACTATTTCGCGAATACGAAGCGTGGCTCGCGCTGGATCTGTGCTTTCAGGGTTTTGAGGCCGAGCTTGCCGCATTGCCGGGAAAATATGCGATGCCCGGCGGGCGGCTGTATCTCGCATACGTTGACGACAAACTCGCGGGCTGCATCGCGCTAAGAAAGTTGGAAGATGAAACATGTGAGATGAAACGGCTGTTTGTGCGGGAAGGTTTTCGTGGAGACAGGGTCGGTGTCACGTTGGTCGAGAAACTAATAACGGACGCACGCGAGATCGGCTACAAACGGATGCGGCTCGACACCTATCCGCCAAAAATGTCTAAAGCCGTGAAATTATATGAATCTCACGGCTTTAAACCGATCTCGCCCTATTACGATAATCCTCACGACGATGTCCTGTTTATGGAGCTCGACCTTTAGAACTACATTCCGCTGCCAAAACTGCTGCCGTACGCGGTCGGGGGCGGTGGTGTCATGTTAAACCTCTGCTCGATCAGGGGAAAAACCTGCCTGTAGGCGAACGCATTTGCCAGGAATATGAGCGGGATCGAGAATAGGAAAATCCCTAAACAGATCATTAACACGCCGAGAAGTGCTATTAGCATCTGAAAGATCATAAGTACGATCAGCCCGCCGATATTACTCATCGCGGCTTGTGCACTAAGTTTGATTGCCTCGATCGGGCCAATGTCGTTTTCCATCGCAAGCGGGATCGCGAAAAAGAAAACTGCCCACCAAATGACCGCAACAACTATGAAAATAAGCGTCCCAATAATGATTATGACGGCCATGCCACCGGCGAGAGCAAAATCCTTATCCGGCGATTGAAAAAATTGAAAATCGCCATTTCTGCCACCGTTAAGTCCCAATTGGCCGATGTCGAGAGAAAAGCGGAGAATCTGAGCGATCACGCCCGGGATAGACTGTATGAGTCCGATCACCATTAACGGCACGAATTTTTCAAATCCTTTGAACATCATGCCAAAATCTACCGGTTCGCCCCTCATATCGCGCAAAACGACGAAAAAAACGCCACCCATCACCGGACCGATCAAAAAGAGATTCAGACACGGAATACAGCCCGTGAGAATGATCGCAATCAGGGAAATGCCAAGATACATTCCGTAGTTTTGTTTCAAAAGGTTCCATGCGTTGCTGACGCATCCGCCTGCATCTATCGCACTTGGTACAAATTGGACATTCATCATAGTTTTTAAGGGGCCTAAGATTTTTTGTTGATTGATATTAACTTATTCGCGATCGTTTGCAAACAAATCTGCCCGAATTTACCGAAGACTCAAGCGGCAAATTCGGACAATCAGGTTAAAGAGCAAAGGCGTTACTGTCTCAATGCCTTTCGCGGCATTTTCTCGTCCATCATCGCAGCTTGATATACAAATGCGGCGAGGATGATCGACATTTGTTTCATATCGTCGGCCTGTATTCGGTCGAAGCTGTCCATATTCGAGTGATGTGTACGGGTGCTGTATTCGACCTCATCCTGAATGAACTGAAAGCCCGGCAGCCCGATCGCATCAAAGGATTGGTGATCGGTTCCGCCCGTATTGGCGCTCGTTAGGGTGGTCGCACCCATTTCCTTGAAAGGAGAGAGCCAACTGCGGAATATCGGCCTCACGTTCTCATTGCCTTGCATATAGACGCCGCGGATCTTGCCTGTGCCGTTATCGATATTGAAGTAGGCAGAGAGTTTGTCGTATTCGGGCAGCTTGGTCAGCGGCAAAGCCGCTTGGCCGCCACCACCACCGCCGCCGAACGCTGGAGTCGTTCCGTCGCCGCGATAGCCGAAGTGCTGCCGGACATAGGCACGCGAACCAAGAAGTCCCTGTTCCTCACCTGACCATAACGCGATACGGATCGTGCGCCGCGGTTTGAGGCCGAGAGTTTGTAATATCCGGACTGCTTCCATCATTACCGCACAACCTGAACCATTGTCGGTCGCACCGGTACCGGCGTGCCACGAATCTAGATGGCCGCCAAGCATAACGACCTCTTCCTTTAACGTCGGGTCCGTGCCCGGAATTTCGGCGATCGTGTTGTAGCCGTTGAGGTCCTCATCCTGAAATTCGACCGCGAGATCGACGGTCATCGTCACCTTTTGTCCCGCCGATATCATTCTGGAGATTCGGTTGAAATGTTCGGGCGTTGACGTGAGCTGAATCGGCACTATGGCGTTCTTATCGCGGACTGACACATTTGGAATCGGCGTTCCGCCCACTGCCGGAGGTCCGGCTTGTACGGCTTGTGCTCCCTGCACAAAAATGGTCCCGCCGTCGCCTTTGAATGATGTATCGATCAGAATCGCAGCACCTTCTTCGTGCAAGAAACGAAATCGCCGTGCGGCGAACTGAAATTGCTGAACGTTCGCAGCATTCGGCCCCGGACCGCCGCCTGCGGCCGGACGCGGCAGAGCATTCGGATTGGGTGCGTTGGCAAGCTCAAGGAGATTAGCCTCCGTGCGGCGTGTTCCCTGTGGTTCAAATTCAGCCTTTAGTTCACGCACCGCACCAACGAGTACGATCTTACCTTTCAGCATTCCTTTAAATTGCTCAAGCTCACCTTCGTTCTGCGGATTGAATGTTACGACTTCAGACGTGTAAGCAGTGCTCTGTGGAGCAGCGGGAGCCGGGGTCTTCGGCTTCTTTGCCTTTGGATTAACTACAGGCGCCGGAAACAGCGTGTCAGTACCAGGCGACCACGCCTTTGGGTGGGCGATCATCGGAAACGCAACTGGGCCGTCAACGGTCGCGTAAAACTTCTTAAGAGTCCATCCGCGGCCGAACGGGCCCCAGGATTCGAGACGAGCATTTTGCAGTCCCCATTTTTCGAGCATCTCGCGGGTCCAGTCGTTACCGCGTTTCATGCCCGGCGATCCGGTGAGCCGCGGGCCGATGACGTCGGTCATGTAGCTCAACGTCTGCATCACCTGCGAACGGTCCATTCCCTCGTCCTTTATCTTATCGATCACATCTTTGGGCGCTGTGTAAACCGCCGTCTGAGCGAACGATCCCGTCGGCAGCAGAAAAGCGTAAAGCAAAAATACGCCTAAAACTTTGCGTCGTAACATTATTTAGTTCTCCTGAAAATCGAATCTCACTATCGGAATTTAGCTATTTATACCACAGACGACGAGATTATGTTTCGAAAACTATCAGACCGTGGACCAGGTGAGCGTAAATGCAGGCGGGACATTCTTGAGCACGAGCGGGCTGCGCCGCGATTTGCCGTAGCGGTTTTTCAGAAGTTCGCGTAGTTTTATCGCGGGCGGCAAAAAATAGCCGTGCGCGTATTGAAATAGGCGAAGCTCACAGCCCTCGCCCATAAACTTTTCGATCTCGGCCAAAACACTTTCGCTGACCTCTTTCGGCAAAGAGACAAACGGCAAACAGCAGACGACATAACGGACCTTGCCGAGACCTGACTCACTATGGATCTCATACGCATTGGCCGCATTGCCATAGATGATATTCATGTCGGGGTAGTTTTGGTTGAGAATTTTTACTAGTTCGCGGTCAAGTTCGAGACCTAGATACGACTCTTTGCTTGGGATGACGTCGCGTAAAAATTTTGTTATCGCACCGGTTCCAACGCCCAGTTCGAGCACGATGTTATTGTCATCCGGCTCAATGCCGGTTAGCATCTCAGCGGCAAGCTCCGGCGAACTGGGGGCGATCGCCCCTACTTTCATAGGATTTTTAAGGAATGCTTGCAGGAATTGGAGATTCTCTTTCATGCCTTGTGCCTAAGCCGAAACCGTATCTTCCTTTTTGCCGTCCGGTGCTAGATCAATTGTATCGACTGTCATTTTATAATCACACTCTTCGTTTTGGCAATACCGGGCGGTACGGACCGCCGGGTCGATCATCTACCATTCTTCATCGCAGTTTTACTCGTAGATGCCTTTTTAGCCGAAGGCCTCGTCTTTTTTGCAAATGCACCCGGCAACTCGGCTTCGATCAGCTTCTTTACCTGTTCCAGCGTTAGAGTTGCGGCCTCGTCCGCAGTCGAGCGCGTGCCATCGGCTTTTTTGGGAATTGAAATTATCTTTTTGCCGAATTTGATGACAGGACCCCAGCGGGCATTCTCCAGCGATATTTTTTCATCTTCCCAGCGTTGGATGTAACGGTTTGCTTCTTTGCTGACCTTTGCTTCAATAAGCTCGTTCATTTCGGCCTGGGTCAGCTTCTCAAGATCATACCGGCGTGGAACATTGATGAACAGACCATCCCATTTAATAAAAGGCCCGAATCGTCCCGTACCTTTTGTGATCGGTTTACCGTCGTACTCACCAACGGGAGCATCCGCCACCTGTTTAGCTTTAATAAACTCGATCGCTTTTTCCGTGTCCACGCTTCCGAGGTCGGTGCCGCGGGGTATAGAGACAAATTCATCACCCCATTTTACATACGGCCCGAACCGGCCAATGCTGACAGACAATTCTTTGCCGTCGTAGCTGCCCATCGCGTCCTGCAATTTAAAAAGGGCCAACGCTTCTTCAAACGTTATGGTTTCAATGCTCTGTCCTGGTGGAACCTTTGCAAATCTCGGCTTCTCTTCTTCCGCCGCACTGCCGATCTGTATGATCGGCCCATAGCGAGCCATACGGGCAACCACCGGTTTTCCGCTTTCGGGGTCGGTGCCCAGAATCCTTTCGCCCTTCACACGCTCTGCATTTTCGATGGTATTATCGACATCTTTTTTGAAGGGGCCGTAAAACTCCTCGAGCATGTCGTTCCACTTAAGTTTCCCGTCGGCAACATCGTCGAATTCTTTCTCGATCTTGGCAGTGAAGCCGTAATCCATGATGTCGTCAAAATACTGTTTCAGAAAATCCGTCACCACGAGCCCCAAGTCGGTCGGGAACAACTTTGCTTTCTCTGCACCGGTATTCTCAGATTCTTCCCTTTTACTGATGAGATCATTTTTTAAAACCAATACGCGAAAAGTCCTTGGCGTGCCTTCTTTATCTCTTTTTTCTACGTATTCCCTTTTCTGGATCGTAGAAATTGTTGGTGCGTAGGTGGACGGGCGTCCGATGCCGAGCTCTTCTAATTTTTTGACGAGCGACGCTTCGGTGTATCTAGGCTGAGGACGGCTGAACCGTTCGGTTGCCCTGAGTTCGGACAGCGGCAATGATTGCCCCACT
>DAIRVI010000125.1:0-6232 GCA_036802885.1 Pyrinomonadaceae bacterium | reverse complement strand
GCGTGTCCCGCTTCGAATTCGTTGTCTTCGCGAACGTCGATCAGAGCAGCTCCGGCGGCCACGCGCTTACGTGCCTCGGCCACATCGCATTCGTTTACACGTGACTTAGCGTCGTTAGCTACCTTCAAAAATTCTTCTGAGTGAATCATATACTCCCGAGTCTACCGTAAATTAGGACCGACTAACTAGCTTGAGCGAAAGTAAAAATCTATAATCTAGGTTTCGCAATATTATTAGGTTTATCGAGGTTAACTACATTGGCAGAACAATTTGACGTAACAATTATCGGATCAGGTCCTGGTGGATATGTCGCGGCAGTTCGTGCGGGACAGCTTGGATTGAAGGTCGCTATCATCGAAAAGGAAAAGGACGCGCGGCTCGGCGGCACGTGCGGGTTGCGTGGTTGTATTCCGACAAAAGCTCTGCTGAACGCGGCTCATCTTTATCAAAAAGCGGGCGAATTCGAGCACTTTGGCTTAAAAGTAAAAGAACTGAGCTACGACTGGCCCGGCGTGCAAAAATACAAATCCGATGTCGTCGCAAAAAACTCGGCGGGCGTGACCTATCTGATGAAAAAGAACAAAGCCACGATCTTTAACGGCTTTGGCAAGATCGTCGGGAAAGGTAAAGTCGAGGTCACTCTCGCGGACGGTAAAAAAGAAACGATCGATACAAAAAACATCATCATCGCCACCGGCTCGGTCGTCCGCCCGATCCCGGGTTTTGAGACGGACGGCAAACAGGTCGTAAACTCGGACCACATCCTGGAACTGGATCGCGTGCCAAAGTCGCTGATCGTCATGGGCTCGGGAGCCGTCGGCGTCGAGTTTGCGAGCGTCTATCACCGCTTCGGTTGCGAAACGACGGTCATCGAGTTGCTCGACCGCATCGTGCCGATCGAGGACGCCGACGTGTCAAAGGAACTCGCTCGCTCATTCAAAAAGCAGGGCATTAAGTGCGAGACCGGCATCAAGCTCGACAAACTTGAAAAGAAAAAAGACGGTGTAAAAGTGTCGGGGAAAAATGCAAAAGGCGACGCCGTCGCGTTCGAAGCCGAGATGCTGCTCGTCGCTGTCGGCCGTATGCCCTATCTCGAAAACCTCGGCCTCGAGAGCACAAAAGTTGTCGTTAATCCGCGCGGCACGATCAAGGTCAACGAATACTGCGAGACCGACGAACCGAACGTTTTCGCCATCGGCGACGTGATCGACACGGCCTGGCTTGCCCATCTCGCTTCGAAAGAGGGCATTCTCGTCGTTGAAAAGATCGCGGGCAAAACCGTCGAGCCGATCAAGCAAAACCTCGTGCCGAACTGCACATACTGCGACCCGGAAGTCGCGAGCGTCGGCCTTACGGAAGAGAAAGCCAAAGCCGCCGGCTATGACGTAAAGGTCGGTAAATTCCCGTTCTCAGCCTCAGGCAAGGCACGCATCCTCGGCGAGACTGACGGTTTCGTCAAGATCGTCTCCGAGAAAAAATACGACGAAGTCCTCGGAGTCCACATCATCGGCCCGCACGCAACCGAGCTGCTCGCCGAAGCCTGCGTCGCTATGGCACTCGAATCCACAGCCGACGAGCTCGGCCGCATCATCCACGCCCACCCGACAGTTTCCGAAGCAGTAATGGAAGCCGCCGAAGGCGTACATGATCTGACGATACATATGTAGAACAACTGATATGGATTTTATGAGAACAAAATTGCTTTAATATTTATGTCAAATTACCGCTTCTCAAGTACGCTGGAATTAGCTTCGCCGTTCAAATCCTTTCATTTTTTTTAATTTTAATCATCAATCAGTTTCTACATCTTCAAGTATTAGGAGACGCTTTGTTGCTGATTTATTGGCCGTTTATGGCCGTAGCAATATGGCTTAGCGGAGCCACTGGCGAATCACCAATGATATGGCCGCCAGTCTTCGGAATACTGCTGGGGCTAATCATATATTCTCTAATCGCGGGTGTTGTACTGATACGTTACAAAAAAGAGAAGACACTTTAGATATCCAACTGAAGGACATAGCTCACTAATTTGGCTGTAAGAACAAGAACCCTTTTAATCACGTGATCAAATCCTTCAAAGATTCCGAAACCGAGAAAATCTACAATCTCATTCGTTCGCGCCGATTGCCCGGCGACATCCAACAAATCGCCTTGCGTAAATTAAGGATGATCAATAATGCAAAGACTATCAACGACCTGCGCATACCGCCGGCAAATCGTTTGGAAAAGCTTGTTGGTAAACGTAGCGGACAACACAGTATTCGCATAAACGATCAGTTCAGAATTTGTTTTGAATGGTTTGACGAAAATGCATATAATGTGGAGATAGTGGATTACCACTAGGTGTAAATTATGGCCGTTGAAATGTTAAAACCAATTCATCCTGGCGAAGTCCTTAAAGAAGAATTTCTCAAGCCGTTCGGCCTCTCAGATGATGCATTGGCGGTTGGGACGCATATTCAAGTCGATCTGATAAAGAAGATCGCTGCCCGAAAAGAAGCCGTCACAGCAGATATCGCTTTGCGATTCGCTCGTTTTTTTGGCACTTCCGCACAGTTTTGGCTTGGACTTCAGTCCGATTACGATTTGGACATTGCCAAGATCAAGATTGGCAATAGACTGGAAAAGGAAATCGTTCCTTTGGCAGCTTAGCAACTATTCAAATTTTCAGTTACGAGACGAGAGACGAATCTTCGCTCTCGTTTATTTGTTATAATCATCGATTTTATGACTTCGACATCTTATCCACGCAACAAGATCAATATCCTTCTGCTCGAGAACATCTCCGACGCGGCTGTTGAAGAGTTGCGCGCGGGAGGTTATGCCGATGTCAAAAGAATCAACGGAGCTTTGAGCGAGACCGAGTTGATAAAGGCGGTCAAGGGCGTTCACCTAGTTGGAATAAGGTCGAAAACGCACATCACAAAAAAGGTAATAGAAGCGGCAGACAAACTGCTTGGGGTCGGGTGTTTTTGCATCGGCGTCAATCAGGTCGATCTTAAGGCGGCAACCGAGAAAGGAATTGCAGTTTTTAATGCACCGCATGCGAATACGCGTTCGGTCGCGGAGTTGATAATTGGGCTCTGCGTGATGCTGATACGCAAAATTCCGGACAAGAACGCAGCGGCGCACGCAGGCCGCTGGCTCAAAGAAGCAAAAGGCAGTTTTGAGCTTCGCGGTAAGACGCTTGGCATTGTCGGTTACGGCAATATCGGCTCTCAGGTGTCGATCATGGCCGAGGCGCTGGGGATGCAGGTCTTTTATTATGACATCGCGACAAAACTGCCGCACGGCAACGCAAAGCAAATTCGCGATCTCGCGACGCTGATAAAGCAATCCGACATCGTGACACTGCACGTGCCATCGGACGCGTCGACGCGAAACATGATAAACACCGCGTCGTTAAAACATCTGAAAAAAGGTGCGATCCTGCTCAACTACAGCCGCGGCGACGTCGTCGATCTCGACGCACTCAAGAAATCTCTCGACAAAGGCAGCTTGAGCGGAGCGGCGGTCGATGTATTTCCACACGAGCCTGAGAAAAACGGCGACGAATTCACTAATATTTTGCAAAATACGCCGAATGTGATCTTAACGCCGCACATCGGCGGCTCGACCGAGGAGGCGCAAGGCGCGATTGGCCTCGACGTTACACACAAACTGATGAAATATCTCGAACTCGGGACCAGCGAAGGCTCGCAAACCGTCCCGCCCGTTTCGCTGCCTCCGCAGGCCGGGACGCATCGAATCCTGCACATACACCGCAACGTGCCCGGCATTCTCGGACAAATAAACTCACGCCTCTCAAAACGCGGCCTCAACATCACCGGCCAATATCTAAAGACAAACGAAGAGATCGGCTACGTCATTCTAGACGTCGATCACAGGATCTCGCGAGAGGCGTTTGAGCTCGTCAGGGGCATAAAGGGAACGATCAAGGCGCGAATGGTGTATTGATGAAAGTTAAAAGTAAAAAGTCAAAAGTAAAAATCTTCTCAGCGTCTCTGCGTCTCGGCGGTTTGACTCTGCTTTTCGTCATCTGCACCTCGGCGCAGTGGATAAAGCAGTCCGTCGATACGGCGGCGAGTTTGCGCGGGCTTTCGGTCGTGAATGAAAAGATCGTCTGGGCGAGCGGCACCGGCGGGACGGTGATCCGGACCATCGACGGCGGTAAGACCTGGAACGTGATGCAGGTCCCCGACGCCGGTAAACTCGACTTTCGAGACATCGAGGCCTTTGACGCAAACACGGCTTATATCTTAAGCATCGGCAACGGCGACTCTTCGCGGATATACAAGACAACCGACGGCGGCGCGACGTGGAAAGAACAGTTTCGTAACAAAAACGAAAAGGCATTCTTCGATGCGATGGCTTGTTGGAACAAAAATATTTGTTTTGCGGTGAGTGATCCGATTGAGGGACAATTTGCATTTCTTTATACAGAAGATGGATGGACGAAATTCGACGATGACCTCGATAACCCAACAGCGAAGGATAGTGAAGCAGCCTTCGCAGCAAGTGGTACCTGTTTGATCACTTTTGGCAAAAATGTTTTTCTCGTCTCAGGCGGCAGCAATGCTCGCGTTTTCAAATATACCGATGCCGAGGAACCGTGGAGCATCGCAGACACTCCGTTCGTTAAGGGTTCTGCAGGCAGTGGAATTTTTTCGATTGCGATGTCTGACGCAAAGAGCGGTGTAATCGTCGGGGGCAATTACGAGAAACCGAACGAGGCAAAAGACAATCTCGCGTTCACAACCGACGGCGGCAAGACATGGAAACTCGGCTCCGGACTAAGTGGTTACAGATCAGCTGTGTCGTATGTAAATAAGAAAACGATTATCGCCGTCGGTACGAATGGTTCGGACATCACGGATGACGGCGGAAAGACCTGGAAGGTTCTTGGTAAAGAAGATTTGAACGCTGTCCAATCAAAAGGCCGCAAAGCAACCTGGGCCGTCGGGCCAAAGGGCGTGGTCGTGAAACTTAAATGAGCTGGTACGATATTCTCGGCACGGTTGGTGTTGCGATCATTATTCTCGCTTACGTTTTGCTTCAGATCGAACGGCTGCGGAGTGACGAGCTGCTGTATTCGCTGGCTAACGCCGTCGGGGCGTCACTAATACTTATTTCGCTCTACTACAGCTTTAACCTTCCCTCATTTATAGTGGAGTTTTTCTGGTTATTGATTAGTCTATTTGGAATCTGGAAATATCTTGGTAAAGCCTAAAGTGAGCTTTTTGCCAGAAACATATTATGAAATGGTTAATTGAAAGATCACGTTATTTGACGTATGTGGCAGTGATTGGGCTACAAGTCGGCGCCGTAGCAGCGCTTTACGTTGGGGCCGAAAAGATTGTTAGGGTTGTCCAGGTAGCCGTCATAAATGCACCGACCAATGCGCCAACGCTCTTCGTGTTGTTCGAAAGCCTCGACAGTTTTCTGGTTGCGATCGCACTAATAGTCATTTCAGTTAGCATGTACGAGCTATTTATCGGCGATCTTTCGGTTCCCGATTGGATGACGGTGCGGAATCTGAACGAGCTTAAGGCAAAATTCGGCATCGTATTGATACCTGTTATGGCGGTCAAGTTCGTTCAGAAATTACTACAATCCGAATCTGCCCTTGAGACTCTGTATTACGGCATCGCAGTTGCAATAGTGTCCGCCGCCCTGACCGTATTGACGATTGTCAGCGAAAAAGAGAAAGAGGCCGAACTTGAGCGCCATCCGGAAGGAGAAGAAACAAGGGCAAAAGATCTATAGGTTGGAAATAGAACAATGCAGCAGAGTTTTACGAGCGTTCCATTCAAAAGCGAGAGTGCCCACGGGCTGACTTCGGTCAACGGCGTGGCAAAGTTTTCTAGCGCCGGCGTCGTATTTGAATTCGAGTCAAAGCTGTTCGGACTGATCTCAAACGGCGTTAAGGAAGTCCGATTAGCGATTGAAGAGATCCTCGATGTGAAATTTAAGAAAGGTGTCTTCAAACGCGGAGCGAAGATCGAGATCCGCACTAAATCGATCGCTAAACTGACGGAACTGCCGAACGGCGACGGTAAAATGACGCTTAAGCTTCAATCAGACGATTTCGAACGCGCCCGCGACGCCGTTGCCCAAATGCAGAAAGATATTACCGAAAAAGCCGAGGCACTGCCGCCGCCGCACCCACCGCTAATATCGCTCTTTGACGGAAGCGAAGATGAAACCGAGGAATTGAAGCCTAAACACGACC
>DAIRVI010000124.1:0-6364 GCA_036802885.1 Pyrinomonadaceae bacterium | reverse complement strand
ATCGCCGGCACACGCACAGGTTTTAACATCGACAACGTCACCACCCGCGATTACGCCGCCGACATCACGCCCGATTCGCTCAATCTTACCGCGAACCGCAGCACGCTCGCGAACATTCGTCTGTGGGATTGGCAAGCTTTGCAGGACACTCTGCGGCAGATACAAGAGATCCGCACCTATTACGATTTTCCCGATGTCGACGTCGACCGGTATCGAATAGGCGGCGAGATGCGGCAGGTAATGATCGCCACGCGCGAGCTGGACGTCAATAAGCTGCCCGAGCAATCGCGCAATTGGATCAACGAACGCCTCGTCTATACGCACGGATACGGCGTGACGATGAATCCGGTCAATGAATTTACGGACGAGGGCAAACCGCGGTTCCTCATCTCGAATATGCCGCTTTCCGCGCATCCCGACGTGCAGGTGACGCGGCCCGAGATCTATTTTGGCGAGCGGACCGAGACGAATGTTTATGTGAGGACCAAACAGCCGGAATTCGATTATCCGCAGGGCGAAAGCAACAACTTCACAAACTACGAGGGCGAAGGTGGATTTGCCGTCGGCAGTGGCCTACGGCGGTTTTGTGTGGCGTGGGCGATGGGCGACCTGTCGAAGCTGCCATTCTCGGACGACGTGACGAGCGAGAGCCGCGTATTGATGTATCGCAATATCAAGGACCGAACTGCGCGCATCGCGCCGTTTCTCGCCCTTGACGACGACCCGTATATGGTCGTGAATAAAGACGGCCGGCTTGTCTGGATGATCGATGCGTATACGTCGGCCGATCGCTTTCCGTATTCGCGTCACTATAACGTAGGCGGGAAATCGGTAAATTATATCCGCAATAGCGTCAAGGTCACTATCGATGCCTACACCGGCGCCGTAAATTATTATGTTTTTGACGACGCCGATCCGGTTGTCGCGGCGTACCGTGCGGCTTTCCCTGAGCTCTTTAAACCGGCGTCAGAGATGCCCGACGGGCTGCGGGTCCACATTCGTTATCCAGAGACGCTGATCAAGGCGCAGGCCGATGTCTTCGGTCTCTATCACACGACAAATGCGAAGATGTTCTTTGGCCGCGAGGACGTCTGGAGTATCGCCCGCGATGCCGTGGCATCGGCGGACGGTACGGCAAAGCAGGGAGCGCGTTCGCAGCCCGCGCCGCTCGAGCCTTATCAGGTTTTGATGCCGCTGCCAGGTGAGCGTCCCGAACCTGAATTTGCAAAGGTTCTTCCGTTCACTCCGGGCAATCGCAACAATATGATCGCGTGGATGGCCGGCCGCTCGGACGGCGACGTTTACGGACAGCTACTCGTATATGTGTTTCCTCAGTCACGTGTGATCGACGGTCCGCTGCAGATCGAGGCTCGCATTGATCAGGATGCGCAGCTTGCCGGCCAGATCACGCTTTGGAACCAACAAGGTTCAAAGGTAAAACGCGGCAATCTCATTATAATGCCGATCGGAACCGGGCTGCTCTTTGTCGAGCCGATCTATCTGCAAGCTGTCCGTAGTCCGATGCCGGAGTTGCGGATCGTCGTGCTTGCAACGCAGGAACGGCTAGTTTACGGCGAAAATTTCGAAGCTGCGTTGAGTCAGTTATTGGGCCAGCCGTCGCAAAACACGGCGAAACAAACCGATGGTAAAAAGCCGAGCGAGACGCCTACGACCCCGCCCTTAGCCAACGAGCTGATAAAGCGGGCGGCGCAGACCTTTGCCGATTACCAACGTCTCACCGCCGACGGCAAACTCGCCGAAGCCGGGCAAAAACTCGACGACCTCAAGCGTCTGCTCGACCAATTGCAAAGCCAGCAGAATTGAGTAGGGCGCCGGCTTTTGCCTATTCGACAGAGCGCCGACGCACCGGAATTCGTTGACTTTTGATGGAACGGGCGTATGCTGAGAGTATAAGAACTTGAAAAGAGGGGAACAAAGATATGACTATGCTTAAAATAGGGACCCGCCGGTCGGGATCGGTTGTGATTGTTGACCTCGAGGGTCAAATACGGATCGGAGAGACAAATATTGACCTGCACAAAACCATTCAGGATCTGGTCGCGAGCGGCGAACGCAAAGTTTTGTTAAACCTTGCGGCTGTTACACATATAGATTCGAGCGGACTGGGCGAACTGGTTGGCGGTCACGCAACTCTGGAAAAAAACGACGGCGAGATGAAACTGCTTAATCTGACGGAACGCGTTTCCGAGCTAATGATGATCACAAAACTCTTGACCGTATTCGACGTATTCGAGAACGAGGCCGAGGCGGTCGCGTCTTTCGATAAGGCCGTTGACACTGCTCGCGCCTAATTAGGACCGCACTTTTAACTCTCTCATCATCCGCGAGTGGTTTCGATATCGACGGCGATGCTGCGCCACTTGCCCTGTAGAAATCTAATTACGCTCAATCCGCAGCGGGTCATGTGACCGGCGAGTATCGCGATCCAGATGTGGATCGGCTCGAGCGTGCTAAATTCCTTGATAGCCAGGCAGATGCCGATCGGGATAATGACCTGCGAGATGATCGAGATGTAGAGCGGGCTTTTGGTGTCGCCCGTGCCTTGCAACCCGCCGGTGTACGTCAGCGCAACCGAGATGAAAAGGCCCGAGAACGCCAGAACGCGCAAGAGTTCGACGCCGATCTCAACAACTAACGGATCTGTCATACCGAAAATCGCGAGCAATTGACGCGGAATAAACAAAAAGAAAAGTCCGACAACGATCGCCCCGCCAAGGCCAAAGCTCGCCGCCGTGCGCACCGCGGCCACGGCACGATCGGGTTTACCCGCTCCAATATTTTGACCAGCTACGGACGCAGATGCTCCCATCAGTGCATTTGACGACCAGGTCACGAGCAAGAAAAGCTGGCTGTAGCAAACGGCGTAAACGGCCTGCGTTGCCTTACCCTGAGCGAGCGAACCCATAAACGCGGCCATGATCACACCACCGACATTCATGGCGATACCCTGAATTCCGGCGGGTAGGCCAAATTTGAACAGAGAACGAATGACCTTCCAGTCGGGAGCAAAACCTGATTTTGGAAACGACACGACCCACGTACCGCTGTAAAGCTTGTATAGCGAATATAGACCGACGAGGCCCGACGCGATGCAGGTGCCCATCGCCGCACCGGCCGTGCCGAACGACGGAATTGGGCCAAGGCCGCGGATCAGGACAATATTCAGCACGACATTGAGCACCGTTATGGCCACGCCGAGAATCATCGGCGTTCGTGAGTCTCCGGCCGATCTCAGAGCTCCGCTGAGCATGAAATAGATCAACATTCCGAAACTGCTCGTAAACATTATCCGCAAGAACGGCAACGCCTCGGCCAAAACCTCTGGGTCGCTTGTAACGAGCCGAAGCAAATATGGCGCGGCAAAATAGCCGATCGGAGCCAAGATGCCGAGAGCCATAAAAGCCGCGGTCAAAAAGCCCTGATAGACGGTTCGTTCGACTTTGACGTGGTCGTTCGCTCCGGCAAATCTTGCGACGAGCACGCTCATTCCGATAAAGATCGACGAAACAAAAACTATGACGACGAGAAAGATCTGAAAACCGACACCGATCGCAGCGTTCGCCTGATAGCCGATCAGGTTCCCGACCATGATCTGATCGACCCAACCCTGAACGCCGCTGACAATGTTCGTCAGTACCGCCGGCCAGGCGATCTTCCATACGGCGCTGGTCAGCGGGCCGTCGACGATCGAGCGGTCGAACTTTGGCCGATCCGGTATGACCGATTCGACATCAGACGCGTCCGGGGATTCTAAATCGGGGTTTTCCGTCATCAAACGTGAATATTCAACATTTTTGTCCGCAGCAGATAGATATCAACGACTTTTGAAATACCTGCGTCGTCTGAGTCGGTTAGCTACGCAAGGGAACCAGGGCCCGCAGACGCGGATCGCGCAGGTAAAGCCCTAGCCAAATAAGCATTCCGGCAATGACCGGAATAATGAACGGATCACCAATGCGCACGTGTGTGGCAGTCGCGCCGCCGAGATATGCGGTGAGCAGGATTGCCCCGAGAACGGCTGTGCGGGGAATCAGATATAAAATGACGCAGACCGCCTCGAGAATGCCGAGTCCGGTCATCTGACTCATCTTCCAACCAAGCTGCTCGATATTTGCCTCCATTCCATCGGGCTTAAAAAACTTGCCCGAAGCGCTGAATATCAACAAAAGCACGGGAAGGGCGCTGATGATATATCCGGCCCAGAGGATCTTTTTCGAAGCAGTTGGTAATGTTTCTTCGGTCATGTGTTTCTCCTTTCGGAAAATTATATCCCAAAGCCGACAAAACACCCGCTCGTTAAGATCGCCTTTCGACGGGAACACCACGAATGCCTGGACGAAAGAGAAAGAGTGCGGCCTTTTTTGAAAAGCCGCACCCGGTAGGTTTACTTGGTAGGTATATATGAAGGGTATGTATGAATTCGCTCAGTTACGGCCGAGCGGCACCGACGGGGGATAGTAGAAATTCCCCAATGTTTTAAAGCTCTTTGGGTCAAAGACCTTGTGTGCCCCACAATCGATGCACACGCGGTACGAACTGTTATTGTTCGAGAATGGCCGGGTCAAATCCCTGTGCCAGCACCCGAATATCTTGCCCAACAGCCCGATCTTGGTTCCGAGCGAATCATCTGTTCTATCAACTACACGCTCGACAGTCAAATTTTGTTCCAAAATTCCTTGCATATCATCGTTCGTTGCCACATTCATCGACGATGTGACCATCTCCGTTTACATGAACGACAGGCTAAGACAGTTTTGTATATTTTTGATGAACGACCGGTCAAAAAGGTTTGTTTCATTTAATATGCAAACGCCTTACTTTCTCTTACCTCTTTAATTCGTTAGAATCTTCCAAAAAGATTCAGGAGTAAAAGAAAATGATTAAAACGAGCCTGCGGGCCCTTATTTTTGCCGCCATAATTATTTCATTCAATTTGCCGGCATTTGCCTGGGATGAGACGGGTCACAAGATAACCGGCTATATCGCGTGGCAGCGAATGACGCCGGAGGTTCGCGAAAAAGTCATAAAGATATTGCTTTCCGCGCCTGAAGATTCGCAGATCGGAACATTCTATCTGCTATATGGATCGCGAACGGCCGAATCACGAAAACGAGAGTATTTTATGCTCATGACAACGTGGGCAGACATAATCCGCGACTCAAAATTCGACTCGCGATATAAGAAATACCACAAGGGTAATTGGCACTACGCCGACACGTTTTGGCAGTGGAAAGACGGAAAGGCCCTGCTTATCGAGAACCGAGATGAAAGCGGGTTGGCCATGCAAAAGCTGACGGATTTTAATCAGATGATCCGCGGTACAGCCTCGGACGCTGACAAGGCGGTCGCGATCGCTTGGCTCGAGCACCTTATAGGCGACATTCACCAGCCGCTGCACACATCTGCAAAGGTCACTGATTCGAACCCAAAGGGTGACCAGGGCGGCAATCTCTTCCTGCTTACGCCAAAAGGCACGCCGCGCGCTAATCAGGAGAATCTGCACTGGTTTTGGGATTCTGTCATCGGCCGATACATGCCGAATGCAAAGGATCAATGTGACGCCGACTATCTCGACCCCATCGCGCAAGATATAATGAAGCTCTATCCTTACGACAAGCTGAAGGACCAGATCAGCCCGGACAAATTTGATGTATGGGCCAAAGAGAGTCTTAAGATTGCGACGTCCGAGGTTTATAAGGACGTCAAGTGGTTTGAGGCGCCCTCGGATAAATACAAGAAAAAGGCATTTAAGATCGCTCAGGAGCGGCTCGCGCTCGCGGGGTATCGAATGGGCGACCTCTTTAACGAAGCGTTTAGTGCGGCGCCCGCAACGGTTACGCCAGGTGTGACGGCCAAATAATTAAACCGTAATCTAATGAACCCACATAGCATCCTCGAATATTACGAGTCGCGACGCGAAACAATCGTTGAATTGATACGCGAGATCGTCGATATCGAATCGCCGTCGCACAACGCGCAGCAAAGCCGGGCGGTTGTCGATTGGGTAGAACGACAGGCTCTCGCAACCGGGGCTGAGGTCTCGGTCGAGCGAGTATCGGTCGAGGACGGTGATCACGTCGTAATTCGTGCATTTCCGTCAGACGAAAAACCCATAATGCTGATGGGCCACACCGACACGGTTCACGCCGTTGGCACTTGCGAGAAAAATCCGACGCGGATCGACGGTGACAAGTTCTACGGCTGCGGCATTTTTGACATGAAATCGGGCATCGTTCTGATGATCGAAGCTTTGCGGTTTTTCGCAGCAACCGGTACTCGACCGTCGCGCCCGATCACGATCTTGCTCTCGTGCGACGAAGAGGTCGGCAGCCACACCGGACGG
>DAIRVI010000123.1:0-6395 GCA_036802885.1 Pyrinomonadaceae bacterium | reverse complement strand
CAAAATAGTTGTTGACTGCGCTGCTTCACTGGGCGTATTGTTCACTCATATCATGCACAGAATGCGTGAAGGTTTGTTCGAGATTGCCGGGTTTTTGGAGGTAAGAGAATGGCCGTAGAAAGGAATACTTATTGGTTAAATGCCGGGGTGGCGTTGGCGATCGGTTTGGTTTTATCGTCGATCATTTTTGGTTGGTTTTACTCAAAGACTAGAAAGGGCGACGAGGCGATCACCGTTACCGGTTCAGCGAAAAAACGCATTAAATCCGATCTTGTCGTTTGGTCGGCGGGCGTCTCGGCGCAATCGGCGCAATTGACCGACGCCTATCGTCAATTGTCTGAAAGCGTCCCGCGGATCAAGCAGTATCTGGTGAGTAAAGGCATTCCCGAGGATCAGATGACAGTTTCGTCGATCACAACCACAACACTTAAGAAACAGGATAGTAACGGGAACGATACGTCGGAGATCACCGGTTACACTCTAAGGCAGGAGGTCGAGGTGAGATCAAAAGACGTCGATAAGGTCGCACAGATCGCCCGCGAAGCGACTGAGTTGATAAACCAGGGAATACTGGTCGAATCGAATCCGCCGCGTTTCTACTACACTCTGATCGGCGATCTCAAGATCGAGATGCTCGGCGAGGCGGCTAAGGACGCGAAATTGCGCGCGGAGAAGATCGCTGCCAGCACAGGCAATTCGATCGGCGCCGTCAGGTCGGCGCGTATGGGCGTACTTCAGATCACTGCGGCCGATTCGACCGAAGTGTCCGATTCGGGAATTTATGACACCGGAACAATCGATAAAGATATGACCGCAGTCGTGAATGTTAGCTTTGCGGTTGATTGATAAAGATGAGATTCCGCCTGGCACTCGACGTCCGATGACGGGATCGATAATTCGTGATAAAATTGTGGCGTTCTGCTAATTCTTTCCAATAGAAGCGAGGCTAATTGATACGATCATGAAATATTGCCCGATCTGCAAAGAGCGTTACGACGAAGAAATCATCAAATATTGCACGATGGACGGCACGCCGCTTGTTGAAGATGATCAGCCGAATTTTACAGCGCTTCCGAGCGAGAATCTCGACACACCTGAGGACGATTTTGGCGAAGAGACGATCATTCGCCGCAAACCCGTAAATGCGGGCGGTGAATCCGGCGAACCGAATCTGTCTGAGCGGATCGTGATACCGACAACACCCGCGGCTGAGCAGCAGGTTCGGCCACGCACGACGCCGGTTTTTCATCCACCACCACCACCACCGCCCAATACAGCGAAAACCGTGGTTCTGACGATCTTGGGAACCTTGGCCGTATTAGGATTTGGCGGAGTGCTGTTCTGGTTTCTCCAAAAAGAAGCTCCGGCGAACGTTAATATGAACATTAACGCGAACCTCTTAAACCAGAACGTCAATCTCAATACAAACCTGGGCTTTGACTCGAATTTTAACTTCAACACCAACGCCAACTTCAACACCGATTTCAATATCGGGACAAATTTGAACACAAACATTCGAACGCCGACGCCAACGCCGAAACCAAGTCCCACACCGAGCCCGTCGCCGTCGTTAACTCCGAGCTCGACTCCGACACCGGCCGCAAGCCCGACCGCTCGGCCGCCGGCGAACGTGAGGCCGTCACCGTCGCCGACGCCCCGCATTGGCCCACGGCCACCTCCGCTCGAGACGAATCGGCCGCCCGGAAACGACAATTAATTTTGACTTAATTAGGGCCGCTAGTTTCGACTAGCGGTTTTTACGCAAGAGAAAGCGCCATTTCGACGGCTCGTCGCGGATCGGTAACGCCCCAGCCCTGTCGGTCGACCTCGTAATGAGGAAGCCGCTCAGCGGTCGAAATGAGGATTTTTTTGAGCTCAGACGGCTTAAGATGGGGATTAGCCTCGATCATTTGAGCGGCCACCGATGAGACGATCGGTGCAGAAAACGACGTGCCGTCGACGTATTTGTAGTGCTTAGTGATCACATTTTCACGACGGAGTTTGAGTGTGATCAACTGGCGGATACTGTGAAATTCGCGGTCCGCAGCCGCGTCGAGTTCGGGGTCGATGCCGGCGTTTGCGTCAATGATAGGATGCAGTTCGGCGTCGGTTGCCTTGTCCAGACGTGCGAGTAGTTCGGCCTGCTGAGCGGTAGGTGTATTTGGCAAAATAGGAGCCGGTACCCAGATCGACGACGCAATGATCTCGGGTTTTTGCAGCCCGTCAATTGTCGGTCCGTATGACGAGCGATACATGCCCCGACGCGCGCGATTTATCGAATTATTATCGTCCAAACCGCCAACCGCGATGCACGAGGGCGAACTCGCCGGCGGGACGACCGGATGATTTGGCAGATGCCCGGCGTTACCGACCGCACAGACGACCGTGATCCCGACCGTGGAACATTCCTCGACGATCTGCGAGAGCGGATCGTGCAGGTAACTCTGTTCAAAATCGCCGCCGGCCGAGATATTTACAATGCGAATTGCATATTTCTTACGGTTATCGAGTACCCACTCTAAACCCTCCTGAATGTTCTGCTCAGTAATGCGACCGGTGCGGGCAAGTTTGACGAGAACGACATCCGCCTCAGATGCCACGCCGCGATAAAACCCGTTCGAGAGTGAGCCATTGCCGGCGGCGACCACGGAGGTCATCATTCCATGCCAGCTTGCAACGTCGGGTCGAAAGAGCGAAGCCATGTCTCCGTCCTTGTCCACGAGATTACGGTAAGCAAGAATGCGGTTCGAGGGGGTCGTCAGATCGACATGCGGGTAAAAGCCTGAATCGAGGAAGGCAATTGTCACACCTTTTCCGGCAAACCGCTCATCGGCGTCGAGTCGCAGGGGCGTTGAGAGCACGTGAGAGCCGTCCTTCTGCATTGCCGCTTCCTTGATGATCTGCTCTTTAGCTCTTTCAAAAAGCCGCGCGCATCGCCCGCATACATTCTCACAGTCGCTTGCACTTGGTGCATTCGCCCTGATCAGCTTTTCCAAATCTTCGGGAAGAGAGTCGAGCGACACATATTCGTCGCAGCCTGCGCGTGCGCAGACGGGACATGCCGTTTCGCCGGCGGCAAAGTCCGAAACCGTCTGTTCATGGGGAAATAATTGTGATTCCTGAGGAGTCATCGTAGGGTTTCAAGTTTTCCACAAACAACGGTTAAAATCAATTTCGTTTTATGGCAAGAAAGCGGATCGGCATCAGGCTTTCGGGCAGCGGTCGTCTTCAAAATCACGATTTCCGGTTGCAAGCCGCTTTCAAACCGTGCATCATAATTTTGTTAATCCTGCTCTCGCACGTTAACGGTGTTGCGCCCCGAGTCTAAGCCTTTTCTTCGACGGCGTGTGGAGGTTCGAGGGTTGGTCGTTATTTGGCTTTTGAAGTAGCTTGCCAGCAAGCGTCCGAATGTGCGGATACCTCGGGAGATGACCGTTGCCCCGAGGCTCAGATCCGATTTCGATACTTCTCTTGAATTCCCATTGGGAAAAGGTAAATATTTTTATGTCAATGAAACTTTATGTAGGTAACCTCTCGTTTCAAACCGGAAGCCACGATCTGGAGGAACTTTTTGCAACTATTGGTGCGGTCGAATCAGCGACGGTCGTCGAAGATCGGGAAACCGGCCGTTCACGCGGATTTGGCTTTGTCGAAATGGCCAATCAAGCAGACGGCGAAAAAGCGATAGCTGAATTAAACGGAACGGAGTTTGCCGGCCGTGAGATCAAGGTCAACGAAGCTAAGCCCCGTGAAGAGCGCGGTGGTGGTGGCGGTGGATATGGCGGCGGCGGCGGTCGCTCTAATCGCTGGTAATCGTTCTTTTATCCGTGAGAACTTTAAGGCCCGAGGCAGTTGTCTCGGGCATTTTTAGTTAGGGTTGGTTCTGATTGGCCGTTTGGCAGGTCTTGGTTTAGTAGCCTCCGTCGGCTGAAAACTCTTGGCGGCGACGGTTCTGCCTAAATTGTCTTTGATCTCAAATTCAAGATCTTTTGCTTTCTTGCCATTTAGAAACATATCAACGCGGTACTTGCCGGGCGTCCATTTTCCGTCCGGGCGGCCCGAAAAATTTACACGGTTTTGTCCCTGTTTCGTTGTATAGCTCGCCGTCACCACCTTAGTCTCGGGTCGAACCCCGGCCACGCTTACGGCGACAAAGTTCATTTTCACGACCGTCGCCTCGCCAGATTCGAGCAAAACGACGCAGTATATCGGGATGTCGTTTGTGCGAAATTCCGTCACTTGCTCGCCGGCCTTGCCCTCGCCGTCATCCTTTGCCAGATAGATCTCCTCAATGCCGGTCGGGGCCACGGGCGCGACCGTCTGTGCGTATGAGGAATAGCAATACAAACACAAAATTGTGACGAAGTAGAATATTTTCACAAACGGCCTCAGCGACTTTTCGGATCGCTTTTTGGTTTGAGACACATAGACGGACTTTGGTTGCACCATCGCGAGATGCTTTTCGCGCATCGATCGGCTCGATCCGGTGATATAATCACGCAATTCGATGCGATTTGTATTCTCACGCAGATTTTATATTCTCCTCGCGTTCGGGGTTGTGCCGTTGTCGCTTGCATGGGGTGTGCCGGCGTTGCAATACGGCGTTTTGGCTTTTGACGTAATCTTGATCACGGCGGCTTTGGTGGACTATTTCACGAGCCGCAAGCTTCCAGACGAATTTAGAATTTCACGCAGCTTCGACAAGCGGTTTGCGATCGGTGATGCGACGAGGGTTAGCATTTTCATTGACAATGGCTCACCGCGTACGCTGAACCTCAAGATCAAGGACGAATATCCGCCCGAGATGAAACTTGGCGAACCTCGCGAGGCCGAGTTGGCGGTCGAGGGACATACCGCGGCTGAGTTCTATTATCATCTAACGCCGCTACGGCGCGGGCGTTACGAATTTGGCAGGACCGCGGTGCGGTTCCGGTCGCGGCTCGGTCTTGTCTGGTGTCAGACTGAATTGGGTGAACCGCAGGCGGTCAAGGTGTATCCCAACATGCGCCGTGCGCGCGAAATGGAGCTGAAAGCGCTTGGCGCCCGTTCTTTTTTGGCGATCCAGCGGCGTTCGGTGAGGCGCGGCGAAGGTCGTGAATTCGAATCGATGCGCGATTATGTTCGCGGCGACGAACTTAGGCACATCTCATGGACGGCGACCGCAAGGCGTGGAAAACTGACGACCCGGCAATATCAGATCGAACGCGACCAGACCGTTATCATTGCGCTCGACGCCGGACGTTTGATGACCGGCCGCATCGGTGACGAGACAAAATTTGACACGGCTCTGCACGCCAGTCTGGCATTGATGTCGGCCAGTGCCCGAGCGGGTGACAATTGCGGTCTTGTCGTTTTTGGCCGACGAATTCGCAAATATCTGCCGCCAAAACGAGGCGTCGAACACATCGACGCGGTACTCGAAGCTCTCCACGATCTCGAGCCCGAGTTGATCGAGCCCTCATATGCGCGTGCTTTTCAGTTCATAGCGTCAAATTCGAAAAAACGTTCTTTTGTCGTAATTCTCACAGATCTCGTCGATAAGGACAGTTCAAAGGACCTGATAAATTCGCTCAAGCTCCTGCGGCCGCGGCACCTGCCGCTCGTCGTCACGATCGGCGACCGCGATCTCAATGCGGCTGTTAGTCAAACACCGAAAGATATTAGGGAGGTCTTTACGCAGTCTGCCGCACAGGAAATAATCCATCAACGCGAATCCGCTCTAAAGCTGGTCGAATCGCTCGGTGGCTTGGCGCTCGATGTGACGGCTCAGACGCTCGCACCGAGACTGTTGGAATCCTACTTAAGGGTAAAGGAGCGTGGTTTGTTATAGAGAACTATGGATGCCGGAAGATAACGGGCACCAAACGTGCGGAAACTCGCGATAAACGCATCGCCCAAATACTCGACGAACTGCGACGCGGCGACCCGTATATGAAAATTGCCTATCAGCCGTCCGCCAGGAAGAAATAGCCATTTCGGTGTAAGTCTCGCGGATACAAATACTTGTAAACACGGGTATCAGCATATAGAATTCATTCAAGCGTGACTAATAAAAAAAGATTCAGCCTTGTCCTCATCAAACCGTCGCATTACGACAACGACGGCTATGTCATCCAATGGTTTCGTTCGGCGATCCCCGCAAATTCGCTCGCGTGCCTTTATGGTTTGGCGCTCGAATGCGCGGGAGAAAAGATACTTGGTGAGGATGTCGAGCTTGAGATCCACGCTTTTGACGAGACAAATACCGTGATCCACGTCGAAAAAATGGCGTCGCTTGTTGAGAAAGCTGATGACGGAATGGTTATGCTCGTCGGTGTCCAGTCAAATCAGTTTCCGCGTGCGCTCGATCTCGCTCGTCCGCTGCGGGCAAAGGGAATCAAAGTCGCGATCGGCGG